>JACIWI010000125.1 GCA_014361055.1 Candidatus Bipolaricaulota bacterium | reverse complement strand
GACAACGAACGTCGGCCATAAAGGCCGACGCTACACCCCTTTGAACGTCGGCCATGAAGGCCGACGCTACGGACCACGGGAACGGCGGGCGCTGGGCGAGGGACGAACGTCCAACACCACGCGGACGGGCCGGATTCGAAGGGGGAAACCCCCCGGCTACCGTGAGGCACCCTCACCCGGGGGAGTACGGGGTAACGGTCCACCCTCTCCCTGACCCTCCCCCATCAAGGAAGAGGGGAAAACCGGGGAAAGGCGACCCTCACCCACAACGGGAGCGGGGGAACGGGAGGGGCGGCAGACGCTCTTCTGAACCTGATCCGAAGGGGGTGAACGACGTTGCCCTTCCCGACGGGCGTTCCGCGCGGGCCGGATTTGACCGGGAGGCGTGAGGGCGCTAAGATACGGGCCGTTGGCGCGGCGGACGAAGAGGAGAAGGCTTGACCGCGGAAAAACGGCGTGTTAGGATGCGTCTAGCGGTTCTCTTCGGCCGCGTGACGGTAGCAGGTGTAGGCTCGTGGGGAGGTGGTGAGCGGTTGGCACAACTCACAAAGGAGGCGTCATGAAGGGCACAATAGCAGCTTCGGTCGGTGAACGGAAAGGAGGTTTGGCGTTGAAAAGAAGAGGGTTTCTGATCGGACTACTGGTCGCCGTGGCGCTTTCGGCCACGGCGTGGGGCTTTGAGCCCTATTTCTCAGACGCGGCCGGCAACAAGCTCGGCACGGTCTGGGAGGGGCAGCAGGTGTACATCGCGGTCAAGGACCCGGACAAGGGCGCGTGCGGGATCGCCGAGTTCCAGGCCGACCTCGTGATCTTCGACTTCAAGACCGGCGCCTACGTCGAGGAAACGGGCGCGTGGTTCCGCGAGCTCGGGGGGATCGGGTCCGGCCTGTACTTCTGGGTGGCCGGTTCTGGGTCGAACTCCAAGGTCGCGGTCCAGGTCGGCTCGCGCTATGACTTCACCAACGTCCCCTATGGCCAGACCCACGTCCTGGGGACCATCTCCCCGGGCGGCTTCGCATGGGCCGAGGGCGCCTGGGAGTACGTGGACGAGAACGTCCTCGCGGGCGATCCACGCACGCCAGCGGCTACGATTGGCGTGAACACAGACGTTGCTGCACTTCCGCGACAAAAGCTGACGGCCCGGGTGAACTTCGAGGGGCTTGCCGCTGGCCCGCGCACCACAGGTGGTGTCAGCCCGAGCACCATTGCTGGTCGGTTCGAGAACAACGACACCCTGGTCCTGATCGTGGCCGATCAGACCGACGAGCGGAACATCGACCAGGCCCAGGTGAAGATCGTGGACACCACGGTGAAGCTCACCGTGACCCCGGCCCAGGTCGCCTACGGGTGCGGCGCGGCGTGCGGGGACATCATCGTCAAGATCGAGGACAAGGACGAAAACCTCAACTGCAACCAGATCGAGTACGTCCCGTTCTTCGTGATCGTGAACCCGGGGAGCTGGAACCCCCAGACCTCGTCCATCAACAACTTCTGCTCCCTGATGCTGCGCGGCGGGTATGATCCCGGCACTTCCAGCGACCTCAACAAGCCGATCCGGTGGTACAACATCTACGACGAGCCGTCGACTGGTGGCGGATGGGCCATCGACTCCCGGTTCATCCAATACCCGGCGGCCTGGCTTGATACGGTGACGGTCGGCCGGGCCCTGTTCTTCGCCGCGGAGACGGCGGTGGACTCGGGTGTGTTCGAGTTCAACTTCGGGAACCTCGACCAGCTCCAGGCGGCCCTCGGGTTCAAGACGTTCACCCCGGGGACGACGATCGCGTTCTACTACATCGACCCCAACGACTTCGACGACATGTGGCTGGCGACGATCGTGGTCGGGGACCGGGCGCATTCCCAGACGTTCATCACCGATGCCAACGGGATCCCGGTGGACACGGTGAAGATCGGCTGGGGCGGCCTGTACGTGCGCGTGTACGACGCGGACGCCAACGTCGAGGCGTGCTGCCAGGACAAGGTCGTGGTCCACATCTGCGACCCGCACAACGAGGATGACTCCGAGTACTACGTGATCGACGAGGTCTCCAACGACTCGGGGATCTTCTTCACCCAGTCGGGGATCCCGCTCGATCCGGTGTGGGACGCGGTGGGCGGCTACCAGCTCGTGTTCGACGACTGGAGGATCCAGGCGTTCAACGAGGACACGATCTTCGTCCGCTACAACTCGGTGGACTACAACCCGACTGATCTGAACGCCCTCGGCGACGGGAACCCGAACTACAATGCGGCCACAAACCCGTACTACTTCCCGCCGCGGATTAACCCGGATGCGGCGCGGAACCAGCCGTGGGACGTGTCGTTCGACCTCGTGAAGGTGTACGACTTCCAGGTGTTCGACGGGACCACGCACCGGATGCGGTTCCTGGACGGGTCCTACAAGCCGGTGACGGAGATCCCGCTGTCGGGCTCGCTGTACCTCGAGGTGACTGACCTCGACCAGAACGAGGACCCGCTCCTCAGGGAGCTCATCTTCGGCGGCTGGAACAAGGACGGCTTCACCGGCGACGACGTCGATGCGGCGCTTTCCACTGGTACGCCTCAAAACGCCGGCGAGCACTCCGGCCCGATCTGGTGGAAGAACGCCGACGACTCCGACGTGATGACCCCGCAGGGCGCGGTGACGGATCCGGACCCGACGTTCCTCGGCGCGACGGACGGCGACGACGACGGTGATGTGGACGAATCCATTACAAGCATCCCGGAGACGGTGAAGGTGTTCATGTGGAACGCCCAGCGCGGCACCTGGGAGCGGATCGACCTCCGCGAGACCGCGGTCGGGTCCGGCATCTTCCGGTCCACCACGTGCGTGCTGGTGGCCGACGCCCGCCACCCGGGCGACGGCAACCTCGCCAGCAAGCCGGGCGACACGATCATGGCCTTCTACCAGGATCCCAGCAACCACTCCGACATCTCGATCATCTCCATCAAGGTGAGCGAGGGCGGCGCGGGCGGGATCACCCCGCCGGTGGTGGCGCTCTCCGTCGCCTTCGACCGGACCACGTACTACCCGGGTGACACGGTGACGATCACCGTGACCGACGACCAGTACGCGGGCGCCGGCAAGATCGTGGGCGCGGCGAAGGTCCTGGTCCTCAAGGACAAGGACGGGGCTGAGCTCGCGAGCTGGACGGAGATCCCAGAGGTGGCCGGCCAGCCCGGCAAGTTCCGGGTGACCTACGTCCTGCCGCAGACGGTGAAGCTCGGCACGATCACCGCGGTCTACACCGACCCGTTCATCGCCACGCGCACCGCGCAGGCGAGTGCGACGGTGGCCGCGGCAGCGCTCACGAACGTGACGGGCATCTCCATCACCCCGAACCCGTTTGCAACCTCGACCACGTTCGCGATCGTGGCCCAGCCGACGGGCGCGGTGGCGGACAAGCTCACGATCACCATCTACGACCTCACCGGGCATAAGGTGGGTGAGGTGTCCGGGACGAACACGGGGTCGGTCACGTGGACCGGTGGGACCCTGCGGAACGGGGCCTACATCTACGTGGCCGTGGTGGAGGGTGGCAGCCCAACCAAGGTCTGGACCTTCCGCGGCTTCGTGTACATCAAGCGGTAGCAAGGGGGGGAGAGGGCCGGGGGCACGGCCCCCGGCCCCGCCTCCCTCCTGTAGCGTCGGGGCTTGTCCCCGACGATAGGAGGTAGGAGACGACGATGAAAAGAGCGCTCGTTGCGATGATGCTCGTGGGTGTCTTGGCCACGGTGGCCTGGGGGTACGAAGGGGTCATCGGGTTCCAGGGCGGCCATGGGGCGAAGGCGCTGGGGATGGGCGGCGCGTTCTGCGCGCTGGCGGATGACGGCACGGCGGCGCTGTGGAACCCGGCCGGGATCGCCCTGATGGGCGAGCAGGCCTGGCTGGGTGGGGCGACGTCGCAGCTGTTCGGGCTGGTCGGGTACCAGTACGTCGCCGGTGGGTTCAGCTTCGCCGGCTACGCGGTCGGGATCGGCTGGGCCAACCTGACCGCGGGCGAACTGTACGCGGCGAACGCGTACCTGGGCACGGTCGGCGTGAAGATCGGTGACTTCGGCACGGTGGGCGTGAACCTGAAGTACTACTCGGAGACGGTGGACGATGACACGGCCGCCGGGTTCGGGTTCGACGTGGGGGCGCTCCTGCCGCTGACGCCGGAGATCGCGATCGGGATCGTGGCCAAGGACGTGGGCGGGACAACCCTCGCCGGGCAGACGGTGACCCCACTCTATGGGGCGGGGATGGCCCTGAAGCTCCTCGACGGGGCGCTGAAGCTCGCCGCGGACGTGGAGCTCGGCGGGATGGACTTCGCGGTCCGGGACCTGCGGACAGGGCTCGAGTTCGTGCTGATCGAGAACCTGGCCGTGCGGGCCGGGGTCGTGGTCCCGGAGATGGACTTCGCCGGGTACTACTTCACGGTCGGGGCGGGGTTCTCCCTCGCCGGACTCACCATCGACGCGGCGTACGTGCTGATGCCGAATCCGGGGGAGTCGCTCGTGCTGTCGGCGACGTTCACCTTTGGGGAGCTGTTCGCCCCGCCGGCACCGACCGAGTAGGGTAGCAAGCGACAGGTAAGCCAACCGCATAGGGGTGGGGCTGGGCCGAGTGCCCAGCCCCATTCCCTTGTTGGGGACCCGTAGCGTCGGGCTTTATGCCCGACGATAAGGTCGGGTTT
>JACIWI010000124.1 GCA_014361055.1 Candidatus Bipolaricaulota bacterium | reverse complement strand
CTGGAGAAGGCCATCGCCCTCCCCATCGAGGGACTGACCCGGATCGTGGGGTTCCTGGCCCGGGTGGGGGACTTCCAGCCGCTGGACAGGGTGGTGTTCAACGTCGGGGTCCCGGCGGAGGAGAGGGACTTCCTGCCCTTCACCCGGGAGCAGTGGGGGCTCCTTGACCGCTGGTACGGCTACATCACGGTCGGCTTCTCCGGCCTGGTCCTCCTCGCGGTGATCGCGACGGCCCTCAAGTTCATGGGGGCCTCGGTGAACGCGGAGATGAAGGCCGACGCGTCGGAGAGCGTCATGCGGTGGATAGGCGCGGTGCTCCTCGTGGGCTGCGCCCCCTTTCTGGTCCGCTCCCTTTTCTGGCTGAACAACGCCATGGTGGACACCCTGCTCGAGATCGCGGAGCGCGTCCTGCCCGGCCGGGTGGCCCAGCTCCCCGACCTGTCGCAGAGCGTCGTCGGGGGGCTGACGGGCCTCACCACCGGGTCCTACCTCGGCACGGCCGTGGTCAAGCTCGGGTTCGTCGGCATCATGGTCTACCTCAACATCATCTTCCTCGTCCGGCGCTTCGTGCTGATGTCCATCTACGTGTTCACCCCGGTGGTCGCCTGGCTCTGGGCCGTGAACAAAAACGTCAACGCCATGGGCGTCTGGGTGGGCGAGCTCCTGTCCAACGCCTTCATGCAGACGTGCTACGCCGTGGCGGTGCTCGTCTTCCTCACCGTGAACACCGACTTGAGGATCGGCGGGGGGTCCTGGCTCACCCTCCTCGTCACGCTCGGCGCCGTCGTCCCGGTGGGGGAGATGCTGAGGAACGGCCTGCAGGGCCTCTGGACCAGGCTGTCCGGCGTGGACGAGTCCCTCGTGGCCCAGCGGGGGATGCTCGGCCTGGCCGGGCTGGGCTCCATCGCCGTCCTCTCCCGGGCGGCGGCAGGCGGGGGCTCCGGAGCCCCGGGCATCCCCGGCGGGGGAGGGGGCTTCGGCTTCCCCGGCGGGGGAGGCGGACCCGGCCTGCCCGGCGCGGTCCCGCCGGGCGGGGGGATAGGCCCTGCTTCCGGGCCTTTCGGTGAGGCCCTGCCGGGCGGCGCTCCCGTCCCCGGGGTGACGGGCGCAGCCCCGACCGGCGCAGGCCCCGTCCCCGGCCTGTCCGGCGGGGTTCCCGGGGG
>JACIWI010000123.1 GCA_014361055.1 Candidatus Bipolaricaulota bacterium | reverse complement strand
TTCTCGTCCTCCTCGTGTTCGTGGTCATCCCGTTGGGGTATATGGCCGTACACTCGTTCATGTTCGACTCCTTGGGGCCCCGCTACGTGCGCGGGGCCGTTCCAGGACAGTTCACCACGTTCTACTGGCAACGCGTCCTCGTCGGGAACTTGGCGAGCTCGATCTTCTGGAAACCAGCCCTCAATAGCCTTCTCATCGCCGTGCTGATGACGGCGATCGCCCTGCCGGTGGGGGCCCTGTTCGCTTGGCTCGTGGCCCGCACCGATCTGCCGTTCAAGGGGTTCTTCGGCTCGGCGCTGATCATCCCGTACATCGTCCCGTCGTGGACCGTGGGCCTGGCTTGGCTTACCGTGTTCAAGAGCCCCCGGTTCGGTGGACAACCTGGGCTCCTGTATACCCTGTTCGGCATCGATCCCCCAGCTTGGCTGGGCTACGGCCTTCTCCCGATCGTGATTTCGCTCGGGGTCCACTACGTGCCCTATACGTTCATCCTGCTGCGGGGAGCGCTCGCCACCGTCGATGCCCAGCTCGAGGAGAGCGCCGAGATCCTCGGGGCGAGGCGGTTCGAGATCCTGCGCAAGATCACGTTCCCATTGGTGCTGCCGGCGCTCGGGTCGGCGTTCGTCCTCACGTTCGGCAAGGGCCTGGGCGAGTTCGGGACCCAAGCCTTCCTTGGGCTACCCATACGGTACTACACCCTCTCCACCCGCGTGTACGCCGCGTTCAGCAACCGCCAGCAGGCGGAAGGATACGTGCTCACCCTGATCCTGATCCTCGTCACCACCCTGACCGTGTTCGCCAACCAAAAACTCATCGGAGCCCGCAAACGCTACACCACGATCAGCGGGAAGGGTGCCTACCACAGGCTGGTGAAACTGGGGAAGTTGCGCGTCCCTGCCACCGCGGTGGTCATGCTGTTCGTGGTCTTGTTCGTCGCCTCCCCCCTCGCTCTGATCGCGCTGGAGACGTTCATGCGCTACGAAGGCCGATACACGTTGGGCAACCTGACCCTGCACTACTGGACCGGGGCTGGAGATCCAGCGCTCGCCGAGGGCCAGCCCGGGATCTTCCGGAGCGCGTTCATCCTCGGGGCGATCGGCAATTCGGTGAAGCTGTCCATGATCACCGCCTTGGTGTGTGGGGTGCTCGGGATCATGCTCGGGTACGCGGTGGTGCGCATGCGCGGGACGCTTTTGTCGCGGTCGATCGAGTTCTTGAGCTTCACCCCGTACATGGTCCCTGGGATCGCGTTCGGCGGGATCTACCTCAGCCTGTTTGCCCGATCTTGGGGCCCGTTTCCCGCGTTGTACGGAACCATGACGTTGCTCGTGCTGACCTGCGCGATGAAGTACCTCCCGTTTGCGTCGAGTTCCGGGGTCGCGGCGATGCACCAGATCGACCCGTCCCTGGAGGAGGCGGCCGAACTCCATGGGGCCAGGTGGGGGCGCCGGTTCGTCCGGATCCTCATGCCCCTGGCAAAAACTGGCTTCCTGTCCGCGGTCCTTCTCACGTTCATCACCACGATGCGGACGCTCGACCTGATCGTGCTCCTGGTGACCCCGCAAACCCGGACGATGACCTCGATCCTGTTCCGGTTCCAACAGCAAAGCTTCACCCAGCATGCTTACGGGATCATGCTCCTGATCGTGGTCATCACCCTGGTGGGCCATTTCATCGTCCGCCGGCTGGGGGGGAAGATCGAGTTCTGAGGAGGCACGATGCCTGACATCGCCATCCGTGGGCTGGTCAAGAGATTCGGCACAGTTGTGGCCGTCAAGGACCTCGACCTCGAGATCACGACCGGGGAGTTCGTCACCCTGCTCGGGCCATCCGGGTGCGGGAAGACCACAACATTGCGGTGTCTGGCTGGGTTGGAGGAACCGGACACCGGGGAGATCTTCTTCGGCGACCGGTGTGTGTTCTCGAGCACGCGCGGGGTGATCGTCCCCCCCGGAAAGCGCGGGATCGGCCTCGTGTTTCAGAGCTATGCCCTGTGGCCGCACATGACCGTGTTCCAGAACGTGGCGTTTGGACTCAGCAAGAAGGGCCTCAGCAGGGCCGAGATCCGCGCCCGGGTCCAGGAGATGCTCGCCCTGCTCGGGCTCAATGGGTACGAGGGCCGGTACCCAAGCGAGCTCTCCGGAGGGCAGCAGCAGCGGGTGGCTCTAGCGCGAATGGTCGTGACCCAGCCGGAGATCCTCTTGTTCGATGAACCCCTGTCCAACCTCGACGCCAAGTTGCGCATGACCCTCAGGGCTGAGCTCAAGCGGCTCCATGGGGAGATCGGGGCGACCACGGTCTACGTAACCCACGACCAGCTCGAGGCCCTGACCCTCTCCACTCGGATCGCGGTGATGAAGGATGGGGTGGTGCAGCAGATGGGCACGCCCCAAGAGGTCTACCACTTCCCGGGCAACCTGTTCGTGGCCGAGTTCATGGGCAACCCGACCACCAACCTGTTCCCGGCGGTGGTGGCCTCCGCCGGGCCGCCGGCGAGGGTTGCCCTGAAGTGGAACCCGGACGTGCCTCTCCTTCTCCCTGACTCCAAGCCGCTTCCGGAGGGGGCGGAAGTCGTGGTCAACGTACGGCCCGAGGACATGGGGTTCTCCGTCGAGCCCCGGGCTGGATACCTCCCCGCTACGGTTTATGCTACCCTGCCCACGGGAGCGGAGTGCATCACCTACGGCCGGCTGACCCCCGGAGGAGAAGAGGTGGTGCTCAAGGGCCCAAGTGAGGAGTACGCCTGCCTCAGTCCCAACCAACCGTTCTGGCTGGGGCTCAAGCGGGGAAACGTGTTCGACGCCCGTGAGGGGACACTGGTCACCTCGTTCGGCTTCTCCCCACGAAAGGGAGGAGCATGAACCGGCAACGGTTGCCGATCGGCATCGCCCCTGGCCGTGCGTACAAGGGGACGTGGTGGGACATGGTTGAGCTCTGCTTGCGCCACGGTTTCATTGGAGTGGAGTTCAAGCACGAGCTCCCGTTCATCCTCCCCGACCGGTGGTCTCCGGCGTTGGTCCACCGCATCGCCGAGGTACAGCGCGAGGAGGGCCTGTGGATCTCCGTGCACGGGCCGTACACGAACATCGGTTCCCTCCTCCCCCACCGTTGGCAGGCGGCGGTGGACGAGCACCTCCGGGCACTGGAATGGGCGGAGGAGATGGAAGCGAGGACCTACACCGTGCACCCAGGTTGGGTGGAGAAAAAGTACGCTGATCCGGACCTCCTGGCCCGGTGCCGGGAAAACACGATCCAGGCCCTGGAGCGCATGGTCGAGCACGGCGGCCAGGTGGCGATCGGTGTGGAGAACCAGAACCCAGCCGAGGGGGAAAAGGCCAAGTGTGGGTTCACCGTGCCCCAGCTCCATGGGCTCGTCGATGGGCTAAATCCGGTCGGGTTCACCCTGGACGTGGGGCATGCCCAGGTGCTCACCGGAGACCCGGTTCAGTTCTTCCATGCGCTGGGGCCGGAGCGGATCCGTGCCGCTCACGTGCACGACAACGACGGCATGGCGGACGATCACCTCCCACCTGGCCGGGGAACGATCGACTGGAGGGCGTTCCTCTTCGCCTACCTCCGTCACGGCTGTGGGTTCCCGCTGTTCTTGGAGCTGGCGGGCAGCGAAGATGCCTTTGTGGCCGGAAGGGATTTCCTAATTCGGCTGTGGGCTGAGCTGAAGGAACCTGTTTCGTCGGGGGGGACGTCTGACAAGGAAACCGCAACAGAAGACCCGGAAGTGCGGTGAGGTGTCCCCGGTTAGATTCGATGGACTCCGATTCACCGAACCATAGAGCATAACCCCAAATCAGATGATCTCAACGCGGCCATAGCCCCGTGCCCGGGGACAGACCCGGTTAGAATTACGTTTCAGGGAGTAGAAAGGGGAAGCATGACCAGCTCTTTCGACGCGGTGGCAATTGGCCACTTGGACAAGGGGCGGATCGTGGTCGGCGGGAACGCCTCCGAAGCCCTAGGTGGCGCGGTGTACTACGGGGGGATGGTGCTCCTTGCCCTCGGGCTCCGCGTGGCCGTGGTGACCCGGCTCGCAAAGGAAGACACGCGCCTCCTGGATGAGCTCCGGGCGTCCGGGGCCGCGCTGTTTCCGGTCTTCACCGATGGAACCACAGGGATCGAGAACATCCTCCCGGACCCTAGGGCAGACACACGGCGCTGCTACCGGCGCGGGTTCGCCGGGACCTTCCGACCGGAGGATCTCCCGGAGATCCCGGCCCGCCTGTACTACCTAGGGACGATCATCACCGACGAGATAGACCTCGCCTTCCTCCAGGCGGTGGCCGAGCGGGGGCCGGTGGCCCTCGATGCCCAGGGGTGCCTGCGCCAGCTCGTGGGCGATGAACTCGTGACCGACGGCTGGCCGTGGGCCGACCAGGGTTTGCCACTTGTCCGCTACCTCAAGGTGGACGACCGGGAGGCCGCGGCCCTGACCGGCCAGAAGGACCCTCGGCGCGCCGCGGAGGCGATCGCCGAACACGGACCTCAAGAGATCGTGCTCACTCGGAAGGAAGGGGTGCTGGTGCTGGCTGATGGCCGCTTCCACGAGGCCCCGTTCCGGCCGCGGACACTCGCCGGCCGCACTGGCCGCGGCGACACCTGCTTCTCCGCCTATTTGGGCCGCCGCCTCCTGGGAGACTCCCCGGAGACGGCCACCCGCTTTGCCGCTGCCCTGACGACCATCAAGCTTGAACGGCCCGGCCCATTCCGTGGGCCGCTCGACGAAGTCCGGATGCGCATTGCCAAGCCATGACGATGCGTTGGCAGGACGATGATCTGTCGGTCGAGGTCCTGTTCAGCCAAGCCGGGCTGGCCACCCAGATCCTGGTCCGGGCTGGGAAGATTCACCTCCTTTTCGACGCCGGGGACGGGACCCTCCGTGACCTGCTTCGCGCAGGTGTGCCTCCACAACAGCTCACCGGGGTCTTTCTCACCCATGGTCATGCGGACCACATGGCCGGGCTCTACGGACTCTTGGGGTACCTCCGGGCCGAGGGACATGCCCAGCCCTTCACCGTCTGGTATCCCTGGGGCTGTTGCGAGGCGGAAGCGGTGGCCGAAGCATTTCGCAACTGCTACAAGGATTCGCTTCCCTATGAGCTGATCAGCCGGTCCCTTGGGGATGGAGAGCGGGTGAGGGTGGGGGAGGTGGAGGTGCTGGCCCGGAAAGTGGAGCACTGGCACAGCATTCGGGGCCGCCTCATCGCTCCCGCTCCGGCCCTCGGGTACCGCCTGACCTTCCGCGGTCGGGTGGTGGCGGTCACCGGGGACACCGCATTCTGCCCGGCCGTGGCGGACTTGGTGCGGGAGGCTGATCTGGCCTTGATCGAGGCCACCCTGGACGAGGCCACCCCCGAGCAGCGCGCCCACCTCCACTTGACCCAAGACGCGGCCCAGGACCTCGCCCGCTTGGCCAAGCGGGCGTTGTTGGTCCACCGGCCGAGCGCGAGGGGATCGGGCGAGGCTTGACCGCCTGGGAAGGCAGGGCTAGAATTCACGCAAGCGTTTGAAGGAGGGGGTGATCGAGGGAAAGCAAACCCAACATAACCTGATTCCAGGGGCAACATGATTCAGGTGTGACGAGGAGGGAGGTATGCGATTACGCAGGTTGTTAGTAGGAATATTTTTGGTATCCACAGTGGCCACGCTCGGGCTGGGGGGGCCCAAACTCATCATCGCTGGCCGCGACGGGGTCTATGGCGCGGCCATGCAACTCGCCGTGGACCTGTACAAGGCCGAACACCCCGACGTGGACATCGAACTCCTAAAGCTTCCCTACAGTGGCCTCTATGAGAAGCTGGTCATCGACTTTCGTGAGGCCATCGGCGCCTACGACGTGGTCCTGCTCGACGACGTGTGGGCCACGGAGTTCATGAGCCTCGGCTGGCTGGCCAATTTGGAGGCCCTGGGGTTCACCGCGGAAGCTGACTTCGTGGGCAAAGCCCTGGCCGTGGGCCGCTACCCGTACGCCCAGGGCGCGCTCTACGCCGTGCCCCACGTGGGCAACGTCGAGCTCTTCGCCTACCGCAAGGACCTGTTCGACAAATACGGCTTGCCCGAACCCAAGAGCTGGCTGGAGGTATTGGGGGCGGCGGCGCTCATCGAGCGCTACGAGCCGGGGATCAAGGGCATCGTCTTCCGCGGCAAGAAGGGCAACCCCATTGTGACCGGGTTCCTGCCCATCTTCTGGTCTTTCGGAGCGGAGATCCTCGACGTCGACGGCCGTCCAACGCTCAACTCGCCCCAGGCCGTGGCCGCCCTCAAGTTCTTCCTGGCCATGAAGGCCTTCGCCCCCACCGGCGTGGAGATCTATGACTCCTCCGAGCTGCGGGATGCCCTGCAGGGCGGCACTGTGGCCATCGCCACCGAGGTCTGGCCGGCCTGGGTCCCCGCCCTAGACGACCCGGCCAAATCCAAGGTAGTGGGCCAGGTGGAAATCATCCCCCACCCAGGGCTGGTGGCCGAATCCTCCCCGGTGATCGGGATCTGGCTCCTCGCGATCCCCACCGCCTCCAAGAACAAGGCCACTGCTTTGGACTTCCTGCGCTTCGTCTCCTCGCCGGCGGTGCAGAAGAAGTTGGCCCTGGAGGTCGGACTTCCCCCGACGCGGGTCAGTGTGTACCAGGACCCGGAGGTGGTGGCCAAGTACCGCTGGTACCCGGCCCAGCTGGCCGCCCTGGACGCGTCCCGGCCGCGGCCGCGCGTTCCCGAGTGGGCGCAGATCGAGGGCGTGCTCGGTGACTACCTCCAGCTCGCCCTAGTGGGATCCATGCCCCCGGAGGAGGCCTTGGCTGCCGCCCAAGCGCGCGTGGAGGAGATCCTGCGCTGATGTACATCGAGTAGGGGAGGGCCAGGCGGTGACCGACCGCTTCGCCCTCCCCCGTTTGTCTCCATGACGAGGTCTTCTGCTCGGAGAGCCCCGTTTCACGAGCGTTACTTCCATTACCTCATCCTCATTCCGGCCCTCCTCATCATGATCGCCCTTACCGTCTACCCAGTAATCAACGTCGTTCAGCTCTCGTTCTACCGCTATTCCTACGCCCGGGGAGAGAAGGCGTTCATCGGCCTGGAGAACTACTACCGGCTGGCCAGCGACCGCTTTTTCCTGAAGGGACTGAGCAACACGTTCCAGTTCACGGCGCTTGCCACCGTGGCCGAGCTCGCCCTCGGGCTCGGTCTGGCGCTCCTGTTCAATACCAAGTTCCGCGGCCGACGGTGGCTCCTGCCGCTCGTCATCTTCCCCATGATGCTCTCCACCATGGTGGTGTGCGCCGTGTGGGGGGCCATGTATCACTACGACTACGGCATCATCAACCACGTACTACGGGCGGTCGGCCTGTCCCCCGTGCGGTGGCTGTTCGATCCCAATTTGGCCCTCCAGTCCCTCGTCCTCATCGACCTTTGGCAGTGGACGCCCATGGTGTTCCTGATCCTGCTTGCGGGGCTCCAGTCCATCCCCGCCGAGATCTATGAGGCCGGCCGGGTGGACGGGGCCTCGGGGTTCCGCCTGTTCCGGCACATGACCTTGCCCTTGATCAAGCGACACTTCCTTCTCGCGGTCCTGCTGCGCATCATCGACACGTTCAAGATCTTCGACAAGGTGTACGCCCTGACCGGCGGAGGGCCGGGCGACGCCACGGAGACCATTTCCTTGTACATCTACCGGGAGGGGTTCCGCTACTTCAACCTGGGCCGGGCGGCCGCCGCGGCAGTGGTCATGCTCATCGCCGTCATCCTGATCTCCGCGGTCTACGTGCGGCAGGTGATCCGTGGCCATGCCTAGCCCACGTCGGCTGGGCCGCCGCGCCGTGCTCTACCTGCTCGTGGCCTTGGCCATGGTCTGGACGCTGTTCCCCATCTACTGGATGGTGACCACGTCCCTGAAGCTCCCCATCGAGTACGCTTCCCCGGAGCCGAGCTGGGCGCCGACCCGTATCACCTTCGAGCACTACCGCAGCCTGTGGGAGCACCGGTTCCTGCGCTACTTTTTGAACACGGTCATCACCGCCGCCGCAGCCACGGTGGTGTCGCTCTTGTGCGGGTTCCTTGCGGCCTACGCCCTGGCCCGCTTCCGCTTCCCAGCCAAGCTCGACAACCTGTTCCTCCTGTGGGTGCTGTTGGTAAAGATGATCCCCCCGATCGTCATCGCTATCCCCCTCTACGTGACCCTGCGGCAATTGGGGATCATCAACTCCCTTCTCGGGCTCGTGGTCGGCTACCAGGTGTATACGCTCCCCTACTGCGTGTGGATGCTGCTCGGCTTCGTGCGGGATGTTCCCCTGGAGATGGAGGAGGCAGCGGCCATCGACGGAGCCTCGCGGTGGCGGACGCTCTGGTCCATCGTCCTCCCCCTGGTCGGCCCAGGGCTGGCGGCCACAGCTATTTTCAGTGTAATCATGTGCTGGAACGAGTTCACCTACGCCCTCCTCTTCCTGCGCTCACCGGCGGTGTTCACCCTACCCATCCACATCGCCAGCTACATCACCGAGTACGAGGTGCTGTGGGGGGAGCTCATGGGCATCGGCCTCCTCGCATCGCTGCCCATCCTCTTCCTTTCCGGGTACGTGCAGAAATACCTTCTGCGCGGGTTCGCGATGGGGTTCAAATGATCCCCATTGACAGGCGCCCGGGAACGAGGTAGCGTGTCTTACCAACGTTTGCGGAGGGGGTGAGAGGAGGGAACTAGAGGAACAGGGTAGATCAGGACGGGAAAAGAATTACGCGGAGGTGAAACCATGCGCAAGTTGGGGACTCTTCTCACGGTGGCCCTGGTGGGCGCGGCCTTGCTTGGCTGGGGACAGCAAGTCCTTCACATGTACACGGCGTTCGACGTGGACGAGGCCAAGATTTACATCGAGGCGTTCCAGGCCAGGTATCCGAACATCAAGGTGGAATGGGTCCGCCTGTCCGCCGGGGAGCTTCTCGCCCGGCTGCGGGCCGAGGCCGGCAATCCGCAAGCCAGCCTGTGGCTCGCCGGCCCCAGCGACACGTTCATCCTCGCCAAGCAAGATGGCCTCCTTGAGCCGTATACGGAGTCGCTGGGGTGGCAGTATCTTCCGGACAAGTTCAAGGACCCTGACGGGTATTGGGTGGGCGTCTACACGGGGTTCATCGCCTTCGCCAGCAACAAGGACTTCCTCGCCAAGCATGGGCTCGAGCCGCCCACCTCGTGGTACGACCTATTGAGCCCTGAATTCGATAAGAACCTATCCATGGCCTTCCCCTACACCTCGGGCACCGGGTACACGCGCCTCGCCACCCTGGTGTTCCTGTTCGGGGAGAAGGACGGCCTGGAGTTCGAGCGCCGGATCTCCGAGCACATCCACCACTACACCAAGGCCGGCTCGGCCTGCGTGACCGAGGTTGGCCTGGGCGAGGTTGCTGTGGGGATCGCGTTCTCCCACGATGTCATCGCCAAGGGCATCGCCAAGGGGTATCCGGTGGTGCTGTCCTTCCCCAAGGAGGGGACGGGGTACGAGATCGGGGCCATGGCCCTGATCAAGGGCGGACCAGAACCCGAACTCGCCAAGGTGTTCTACGACTGGATGCTTTCCGCAGAGGCCCAGTCCCTGTTCAAGCGCTGGTACCGCGTCCCCCTGAACCCCGAAGCCGAACTGGCGGAGGGGCTCGTGACCGCCGACCAGGTGAACCTCGTGGACTACGACGCCCTGTGGGCAGCGGAGAACCGGGACCGGCTGATCGAGCAGTGGCAGGCCCTCACCGGCTATTAGCCGAACGTGGGGGGTGGGGTTACCCCACCCCCCATTTTCATCCGCCATGCGCAGCGCGTTCCGACGGCTGATCCACGACCCGGTGCTTCTTGGGGTGATCCTCGTTGTGTTCGCCCTCCTCGCCCTGTTCATCGTGTTCCCGCTCGTGAAGGTCCTCCAGACGAGCCTGTTCCACAAAGGGACGTTCGAGCCCAAGTACTTCCTGTACTTCTTCGAGGGGCGGCCCTACCTCATCCGGCCGCTCCTCAACAGCCTCACCGTGGGGGTGCTGGTGGCCCTCTTCGGCACCGCGGTGGCGTTCGTGTTCGCCTACGCCGTGACCCGCACCGACATCCCCGGGAAGACCGCGTTCCGCTGGATCGCGACCTTCCCCATCATCTCCCCACCGTTCGTCCTGGCGCTTTCGGCGATCCTCCTCCTCGGCCGCAACGGGCTCATCACCCAGCTCCTGCAAGCCCGGTGGGGGACCTCGTGGAGCATCTATGGGCTCCCTGGCCTCGTCCTCACCGAGACCTTGGCCTATTTCCCGCTCGCGTTCATGACCCTCGAGGGAGTGCTCGCCGGGATCGACCCGGCCTTGGAGGAATCGGCCCTCGACCTCGGGGCGTCCAAGCTGCGCACGTTCTTCCGGGTGACGCTCCCCTTGGCCACCCCGGGGCTGGCCGCTGCCTTGCTCCTCGTGTTCATCCGGTCACTCGAGGACTTCGGCAACCCCATCGTCATCCAGGGCCGATACCCAGTGCTCACCGTGCAGGCGTACCTTGCGATCACCGGGATGTACAACCTCCCCCTCGGGGCCACCCTGTCCATCGTCCTCCTCGTCCCCACCCTCCTCGCGTTCGTCCTCCAGCGGTACTGGGTGACCCGTCGCTCCTACGTCACCGTTACTGGGCGCCCCTCCACCGCCGGCCTCCGCAGCACGGAGCCGTGGGTGAAGTGGCCCCTGTTCGCGGTGGTGTGTTTGCTCTCGGGGATCATCCTCCTCTTCTACGCCATGGTCGTGTACGGGGCGTTCACCGAGCTATGGGGGGTCAACCACGCCTTCACCTTCGAGAACTTCGCGTACGTATTCAGCACCGGGGCGGGTTACCTCATGAACACCCTGAAGCTCGCGGGGGTGGCGACCCCCATCGGGGGAATCCTGGGAATCCTCATCGCCTACCTCGTGTCACGGAAGCGGTTCCCCGGCCGGGGGGCGATGGACTTCTTGTCCATGCTCAACTTCGCCGTTCCCGGGATCATCGTGGGGATTGGGTACATCCTTGCGTTCAACACCCCTCCCATCCAGCTTACCGGCACGGCAGCGATCATCGTCCTCATCTTCATTTTCCAGCGAATGCCGGTGGGGATCCGGGACGGGATCGCCATGCTCCAGCAGGTGGACCCGACGATCGACGAGGCCGCCTCCGACCTCGGGGCCGGGTTCTTCCGCACGTTCCGCCGGGTGACGTTGCCGCTGGTGGCCCCGGCGTTCATCTCCGGGATGGCCTACATGTTCTCCGCCTGTATCACCTCCATCTCCGCGGTGATCATGGTCGTGTCCGCCCGCTGGCAGCTCATCACCGTGGCCCTCCTGCACGAAGTGGACAACGCTGATCTCTCGCAGGCCGCCGCGTATGGCGTGGTGATCATCCTGGTGGTCCTGGGCACGATCCTGCTCCTGGACCTCGTGGTGGGAAGGATGCTCCTGGGGAGGGGGCGACATGGCCGCTGAGCTGGTGCTGGAAGCGTTGACCAAGGTGTTCCGGGGCCGGCGGGAGACGGTGGTGGCGGTGGACCACCTCAACCTGTCCGTGGACAAGGGGGAGCTGGTGACCCTGCTCGGGCCGTCCGGGTGCGGGAAGACCACGACCCTGCGCATGGTGGGCGGGTTC
>JACIWI010000122.1 GCA_014361055.1 Candidatus Bipolaricaulota bacterium | reverse complement strand
GCCAGCTCCAGGAGCGCCCGCGCCACCCGTTCCTTGGCCGATCGGGACGTGATCTCCACCAATTTCTCCCCGAACACCTTGAGCTCGCGGGACAGCTTCTCGATCAGCCTCAGGCCCACTTCCGGGTAGCGGCGGACGAACAGGAGGAAGTCCTCCCGGGGGATGAACATCAGGCGCGAGGGCTCCAGGGCCTTGGCGTAGCAGGTGTAGGTCTCCTGGTCGAACAAGGTCTTCTCGCCCAGGATCTCTCCTGGGCCGAGGAGCTTCAGGATCTGGGAATGGCCGAACCGGGTGCGCTTGGCGACCTTGATCTTCCCCTGGCACAGGATGTACAGGCCGAACGCGGGCATTCCCTCGTGGAACACCATCCCCCCCACCTCGACCTCCATCGGCCGCATCAGGCCCTCGAGCTCCTTCCGGCCCGGCGGGGGGAGTCCATCGAAGATATAGGAACAGCCGTGGCGGCACTTCCGGCACTGCTCCGGTGCCTTAACCGGCTGCGTCTTGACGTCCCACATCTCGGTACCGTTTGTACCGTAAGTGCAAGCGCTCGTCCAGGGGCATCGCGTCGAGTTCCTGAAGGTGCCGCAGCACCGCCGCCCGCACCGCACCCACCGTGCCCTCGGGGTCGGTGTGGGCCCCGCCCAGGGGTTCGGGGATGACCTCGTCCACCACCCCCAGCTCCCGGAGGTGGGGGGCGGTGAGCTTCAGGGCCTGGGCCGCCTTGGGGGCGGCCCCGGCGTCCTTCCACAGGATGGCCCCCGCCCCTTCCGGGGAGATCACGGAGTAGGTGGCGTTCTCCAGCATGAGCAGCCGATCGGCGGCGGCCAGGGCCACCGCTCCGCCCGACCCCCCTTCCCCGAGGATCACCGCCACCGTGGGCACGGGCAAGGAGATCATGGCCGCGATGCACTGGGCAATGGCCCCCGCGATGTTGCGGGCCTCCGCCGCCACCCCAGGGTAGGCCCCCGGGGTGTTGATCAGGGTCACCACCGGCAACCGCAGCCGGGCGGCCACGTCCATGATCCGCAGCGCCTTCCGGTAGCCCTCCGGGGTGGCCATGCCGAACCGGCACGCCCGCTGCTCCTCCGGCGTCCCCCCGCGGTGGTGAAACAGGATGGCCACCGGCCGGCCCCCCACCCTCGCCAACCCCCCGCGCAGGGCCGGGTCGTCCCCGAGCATCCGGTCCCCCCGCAGCTCGTAGAACCCCTCGGCCAGGGCCTGGACGAACGACAGGCCCCCTGGCCGGTCCAGCCGGCGGGCGAGCTGTACCCGGTCCCAGTCCGCGAGGGCAGCGTAGTGCTGGCGCTTGAGCTCGGAGATCTTGCGTTCGAGGAGGGCAAGCTCCTCGCGCAGGTCCAGCCCGTCGCCTTCTACCAGCTTGCGCAGCTCGGCCGCCTTCTCCTCCAGCGCCCGGAGCTTGTCCTCATGCGGCATGGGGGCTCTCCTGGAGCACGCTCAGGATGCGGCCGATCTCATCCCGCAGCTCCGCCCGGGCCACCACCTGGTCCACATGCCCGTGTTCCAACGCGAACTTGGCCGTCTGGAACTCCGGGGGCAACCGCTCCCCGGTGGTCTGCTCGATCACCTTCGGCCCGGCGAACCCGATCAGGGCCCCCTGTTCGGCCAGGGTGATGTCGGCCAGGCTGGCCAGGGACGCCAACACCCCTCCGGTGGAGGGGTAGGTGAGCACGGCGATGTAGGGGACGCCCGCCTTCGCCAGCTGCTGCTGGGCGGCCACCGTCTTTGCCATCTGCAATAGGGCGAGGATGCCTTCCTGGACCCGCGCCCCTCCCGAGGAGACGATGAACACGAACGGGAGACGATGACGAGCGGCGTGGTCCATCGCCCACGCCAACGCCTCCCCCACGGCGATCCCCATGCTCCCCCCGATGA
>JACIWI010000121.1 GCA_014361055.1 Candidatus Bipolaricaulota bacterium | reverse complement strand
TTTAAATATAAAAATAAAAATACTCCCCCACGGCGATCCCCATGCTCCCCCCGATGAACCGGAAGTCCATCACCGCAAGCATCACCGGGTGGCCGTGGATCTTAGCCTCCCCCACCACCACCGCGTCCTTGAGCCCCGTTTGCTCCTGGGCCTTGCGCAGCCGCTCCTTGTACGGCTCTTGGTCCACGAACCCCAGGGGGTCGTGGGACGAGGTGGGTGGGGTGAGATCGCGGAACGTGCCCTCGTCCACCAGGGCCGTGATCCGTTCCGTGGCGGTGAGGAAGAAGTACGCCCCGCACCGGGGGCAGACGTAGCTCGACTCCCGGAGTTTCCGGCGGAACACGAGCTCGCCGCAGGCCTGGCACCGCAGCCACAGCGGTTCCTCCCGCCCACCGACGTCCACCGACACGTACCGGTCCCGTTTATCCCTTTTGATCGGCATCGGCACCCTCCTTCGCCTTGCCCGGAGACGGCGTCACCAGCCCGCCGGACAGAACCAGGCTCACCCACTCCTCCATCGTGAGGTCGAGCGGGATCAGCTTCGCCCGGGGGAGGAACAACACCCATCCCGAAAGGGGATTGGGCGCTGTGGGCACGTACACCGAGACCGCCTCCCGGTCCAAGGCCGGGCTTACCTGGGTGAGATCCTCGTTGGTTACCATCCCCACCACGTACGACCCGGGGTAGGGGAACTCCACCAGCACCAACCGCCGCTGGGAGCTCAGCCCCTCGTCCCGACGCATGAGGAGAAGGATGTGGATGAGTTGGCGGGTAGCCCAGTACAGCTTGCGCACTCCAGGCAGGGCGAGCACGGCCTGCTCCAGGGTCCGCAGGATCCGGCGGCCTAGCCAGTGGCGCACGATCGCCCCCACCGCCAGCACCACGAGGAGGGTGATCGCCACCTCGACCCCGGGGATGTACCGGCCGAATGCACGTTTGAGGAGCTGGGCGAACGTCGTGTCCGGGCCGAACAGGTTGTACGCCAGCCGGTACAGGAGCCACAGGACGTACAGGGTGAGGCCAAGGGGTAGAATCGCTACCAGGCCTGACAGGAAACTGTCCCTCAGCCAACGCAAGAACTTCGGCATCCTTCCTCCGGGGAGAGTTGTACGCCAAACCCGTGGGGGGCGCAAAACGTCATGTCCCACGTGGACCAGGGATCGCCCTCGGTTCGAGCCACTGGGTCGACGGGCCGCGCTTCACCATGGGCGGGACCGGCACCCGTTCGCTTTCCAATGCGGTTCACGCCTGGGCGCGTTGACGTCGTGAGAGGCTCGGGTATCATGCACCAGGTTTGAGCTCGTCCAGCGTTGGAAGGGGGTAGAAAGGTGGCAGGCAAGGTGACGAAGTGGGTACAGCCGGATCCCAAACGCCAGAACTGGTACTGGCCGACCGATGCCCTGCGCGAGCGCGCCTGGGTGTCCGATGCCAAGGTGTACGAACAGGCGGCGGCCGACCCTCCATCGTTCTGGGCCCAGCGGGCCGAGGAGATCGTCTGGTTCAAGAAGTGGACCAAGGCCTACGAGGAGGAACCCTACGCATTCCGCTGGTTCGTGGGGGGGAAGCTCAACCTCTCCTACAACTCTCTGGACCGGCACGTGGAAGCGGGCAAGGGCGGGAAGGTGGCCCTGATCTGGGAGCCTGAGCCCCCCGATGAGCCGAACCGGATCTTCACGTACAAGGAACTCCTGGACGAGGTGGCGCGGTTCGCGGGCGCCCTCAAAGCCCTCGGCGTGCGCAAGGGCGATCGGGTGGGGATTTATCTTCCCATGATCCCCGAGGCGGTGATCGCTATGCAGGCCGTGGTGCGGATCGGGGCCGTGCACACGGTGGTGTTCTCCGCGTTCTCGCCGGAGGCGCTCCGGGATCGGCTGCTCGACTGCGGGGCCAAGATCCTCATCACCGCCGACGGCTACTTCCGGCGCGGGAAGCTGATCCCGCTCAAGCCCCAGGCCGACCAGGCCCTGGCCGGGACTCAGGTCCAGAAGGTGATCGTGGTCCGCCGGGCTGGGAACGAGATCCCGCTTACCCCCGGCCGCGACGTGTGGTACCACGAGGTCCTGCGCGGGCAGTCCCCGGTCTGCCAGCCGGAGGAGATGGATGCCGAAGACCTCGCGTTCATCCTGTACACCTCGGGTACCACCGGAAAACCGAAAGGGGCCATGCACACCACCGGTGGCTATGCGGTTCAGGTGTACGCCACCTGCAAGTGGGACTTCAACCTGCACGACGACGACGTCCACTGGTGCACCGCGGACGTGGGGTGGATCACCGGCCACTCCTATCTGAACTACGGACCGCTGATGAACGGGGTGGCCACGGTGGTGTTCGAGGGCACCCCTGACTTCCCGGACTTCGGCCGGATGTGGGCGGTGATCGCCAAGCACAGGGTGACCGTGTACTACACTGCCCCCACCGCGATCCGCATGCACGTCAAATGGGGTGAGGAGTGGCCGAAGAAGTACGACCTCTCCTCGCTCAGGGTCCTGGGCACGGTGGGCGAGCCGATCAACGAAGAGGCGTGGCTGTGGTACTTCGAGCACATCGGGGGAGGGAGGTGCCCGATCATCGACACGTGGTGGCAGACGGAGACCGGGGCCACCTGTGTCCAGGCCCTGCCCGGCATCGGCCCGTTCATCCCCACCGTGGCCGGCCGCCCGTTCCCCGGGATCCAGGCCAAGATCGTGGACGCCGGTGGTACCCCGGTGAAGACCGGGGAGGGCGGGTACCTCGTGCTCGAGCCCCCGTTCCCGCCGGCCCTGCTCCGGGGCCTGTACGGCGACCCGGAAAAGTACAAGGGCACCTACTTCGCCGAGTTCGGGCCCAAGCTCTACTTCACCCGGGATGGCGCCCGGATGGACGAGATGGGGAACATCCGCATCACCGGCCGCGTGGACGACGTGATGAACGTGGCCGGGCACCGCTTGGCCACCGCCGAGGTGGAGGATGCCCTGTCCCAACATCCCCTCGTGTCCGAGGTGGCGGTGGTGTCCAAGCCCGACGAGGTCAAGGGCGAGGTGCCGGTGGCGTTCGTCCTCCTCAAGAAGGGGGTCCAGCCTTCCCCGGACCTGCAGAAGGAGCTGATCAAGACGGTGGACCAGCACATCGGGCCCACCGCCCGGCCGGCGGCGATCTACTTCGCCGAGGACGTCCCCAAGACCCGGTCTGGGAAGATCATGCGCCGGGTGCTCAAGGCCCTGGTGCGGGGCGATCCCCTGGGGGACATCTCCACCCTGCGCAACCCGGAGTCGGTGGAGGAGCTCAAAGCGGTGGTGGGGTACAAGGGCTGACGGGGGTTGTAGGTGGCGCGAAGGAGCGGGGCGGACGTTCGTCCGCCCCCTGTGTTGAAGGAGGGGAGGATGCCAGCGGTTCGGGTGGGGGGAATGCCGGCGGAGAAGGGGCGCTGGCTGTTCGTGGGGTTTGGCCTCCTGGCCAACGTGTGTCTGGGCGCGGTGTACGCGTTCAGCGTGTTCCGCAAGCCCCTCGAGGACCTGTGGGGGATCAAGGCCACCGAAAGCGGCCTTCCGTTCATGGTGTTCCTGGCCACCTTTGCCCTCGGGATGGCGTTCGCGGGGGGGCTGGTGGAGCGGTGGGGACCGCGCAAGACCGGGATCCTGGGCGGGATCCTGGTGGGCATCGGTTGGATCCTGTCCGGTTTTTCTCCCAATGTCCTCGTGCTGACCCTCCTCTACGGCGTGGTCGGCGGGGCCGGGGTCGGGGTGGCCTACGGCTGCCCGATCGCCGTGGCCACGAAGTGGTTCCCGGACAGGAAAGGCCTTGCGGTTGGGCTGACGGTGATGGGGTTCGGCATCTCCGCCCTCGTCGTCGCCCCCATCACGGGCGCCCTCATCGGTTCGGTCGGTGTTCTGCGGACGTTCACGTGCCTGGGGATCGCCTTCCTCGCCGCGTTGGTGGTCCTGGCGTTGCCGCTTCGGTTCCCGCCTGCGGGGTGGCGCCCGGCCGGCTGGGCGGGGGCGGCGGCGAAGGCGGGCACGGTGGAGCTCGACCGGAACGAGATGGTGCGCACGGCTTCGTTCTACGCCCTGTGGGCCACGTACACCATCGGGTGTTTGAGCGGCCTGATGGCGATCGGCATTGCCGCCCCGTTTGGGCGGGAGGTGGCCTGCCTGTCCGCGTCCCTCTCCGCGCTGGCCGTGTCCGTGTTCGCCGTGTTCAACGGGGCTGGCCGTCCCCTGTTCGGGTGGCTCACCGATCGGTTGACCCCGCGGTATGCGGCTCTGGTGTCGTTCGGGCTCATCCTCCTTGCCGCCGCCGCCCTATGGCGGTGGGGCGAGGGGAGTGCGATCGTGTACTTCATCGCGTTCAGCGTGCTGTGGCTGAACCTGGGGGGGTGGCTGGCTATCGCCCCTACGGCCACCGCCACGTTCTTTGGGACCAAACACTACGGGAAGAACTACGGCCTCGTGTTCACCGCGTATGGGGCGGGGGCGATCCTGGGGAACGTGCTTTCCGGGGTGCTCCGCGACGCCACCGGCACGTATCTCGCGGTGTTCCCACCGGTGATGGCCCTGGCCGCGCTCGGGCTCGTGGTGGCCCTGGTCGGGCTCCGGCCGGTGAAGGCCTGCCGATAGCTAGGCATGGAGCGCTTTGTACAACCGCTCCGCGGCCGCCCGGGGCAGGCCGGGCACGGATAGGAGCTCCTCCAGCGATGCCTTCCGCAGGCCGTCCAGGGACCCGAACCGGGTGAGCAGAAGCTGTCTCCGCTTGGGGCCGATGCCCTCCACCTCGTCCAACAGGCTCGCCAACGTCCGCCGCCCTCGCAGGTGACGGTGGTACTCCACCGCGAACCGGTGGGCCTCGTCGCGGATTCGCTGCAGGAGCTTGAGCGCCTCGGAATCGGACGGCAAGCGCACCGGCTCCGCCCGGTCGGGGAGGAACACGCGCTCCTCGCGTTTGGCCAGGGCAGCGACCTCGATTCCCGACAGTTCCACCTCGGCCAGGGCGTTTAGGGCCACCCCGAGTTGGCCTTTGCCCCCATCCACCAGGATGAGATCGGGGAGGTCGGAGAACTTGCCCTGGGCCACGGAGGGATCGGCGAGCTCGGCAAGGGCATGGCGGAGCCGGCGCCGGAGGACCTCGGCCATCATCGCGTAGTCGTCTGGCCTCCCGGCGATGCGCACTCGGAACCGGCGGTACGCGTCCCGCCGCGGCCGGCCGCCGACGAACACCACCATGGATCCGGTGGCTTCCTGGCCCTTCAGGTTGGAGATGTCGAACGCCTCGATGCGCCACGGCCGCACGGCCAGGCCCAGGGCCTCGGCGAGGGCGTCCAGGGCGTCCTCCTCGGCGGGGAGCCCCTCGTCTCGCTCCCTCTCGCGCAGGCCGAACGTCGCGTTGCGTCCGGCCATGTCCACCAGCGCCCGCCGCTCCGCCGACCGGGGAACCCCGCCGTGGACCTTGGCCCCCCTCCGCCGGCTGAGGTAGGTGAGCAGGGCCTCCAGTTCGGGCACGGGGAACGGCACGAGCACCTCCTGGGGGACGGCCATGGTCCGGGTGTAGTACTGGTCCAGGAACTCGGCCAGGGCCTCCTCCGGGGTGGATTCCGGGGGCAGGGTCAGGGGGAACCCCTCCCGGCCGATCAAGCGCCCCCCGCGGACGATGAGCACGGCCCCGTACCCCCGTTCCCCGGCCGCGGCCACGCCCACCGCGTCCAGGTCCACCGGGTCGGGCAGGGCCACCGCCTGGCGCTCGCGGATGCGCTCCAGGGCCCGGACCTGGTCCCGAAGGCGGGCCGCGTGCTCGAACCGTTCCTCCTCCGCCGCTCGGGCCATGTCCGCGCGCAGGCGCGCCAGCACCTCGTCCACCCGGCCCTCGAACAGCAGCGCTGCCCCGTCCACGTACCGCCGGTAGTCGGCCTCGCTCACCAGGCCAGCACAGGGGCCGGAGCAGCGCCCGATGTGGTAGAGGAGGCACGGCCGCTCGTAGCGCTTCTCCCCCACCGGGAGGTTGCATGTGCGGATGGGGAACAGCTTGTGGGCGAGCTTCAGCGCCCGGCGCATGGACCGGCTGGAGGTGTACGGCCCGAAGTACCGGGCCCCATCGTCCGTCGGGCGGCGCACCACCAACACCCGGGGGAACGGCTCCGCGGTGACCTTGAGGTAGGGGTAGCGCTTGTCGTCCCGCAGGCGAACGTTGTGGCGAGGGCGATGCTTCTTGATCAGGGCGTCCTCGAGGATGAGGGCGTCCGCCTCGGACTGGGTCACGATGACCTCGAGGTCGTGGGCTTCCCGCACCAGCCGGCGCACCTTGGCCGACAGGCTTCGCGGGGCCTGGAAGTACGAGCGCACCCGCTCGCGGAGGACGGAGCCCTTGCCCACGTACAGGACTTCCCCGCCCTTCCCGCGGAACAGGTACACCCCCGGGGCCTTGGGCAGGTCCCGGGCCTTGGCGGCTAGCTCCTCACGCGGCATGGTCTCAACCGCGTAATTCTGCATCCTGACGGGGCTTGGTGCGAGAGGTCGGGAAGGCGTGGGCGAAGGCGAAGCCCGGAATCCGCGAGATCTTGAAGCTCAACTGCCTGACGGCTTCGGTTGCTGATCGTTCCTGGTTCAGGGGTCACCCGGCGCGGGACCGCCTCCGCCAGAGGAGCCCCCGTCGGGGGGCGAGGACGAGGGCGATGAGGAACAGCGCAGTGGCCACGAGGACGATCGCCGCCCCGCTGGCGATCCCGGCGTAGAACGAGAGGTACAGGCCGGCTACTCCCGACAGCGCCCCTACGGCCGCGGCCAGGGCCATCATCCGCGGCAGGCGCCGGGCCAGGAGGTAGGCGGTGGCCGCTGGGGTGACGAGCATCGCCAACACCAGGGCCACTCCGACCGTCTTGAGGGAGATGACCACCGTCAGGGCGATCAGGACGAGCAGGAGATACCGGAACGCCCCGGTGCGCAGGCGCAGCGTGGCGGCGAACGTGGGGTCGAACGAGATCACCAGGAACTCCTTGTAGAACGCGACCACGGTCAGGATCACCGCCCCCCCCATCCCCAGGGTCAACCACAGGTCGCCCGGGGACACGGCGAGCACGTTGCCAAACAGGAAGTGGGTCAGATCCACCGCGTACCCGCGCACGGTGGAGATGAGGGCGATCCCGAGGGCGAACATGCCGGCGAACACGATGCCGATCGCCGTATCCTCCTTGAGCTCTCCCCGCTTGCTCACCGCCCCGATCCCCAGCGCGGTGAGCACCGCCGTGCCCAGGGCCCACGCGAGAAGGGGCCCCCGCGCCCCCCGGTGCACCAGGTACCCCACCGCCACCCCGGGGAGGATGGAGTGGGCGAGCGCATCGCCGAAGAACGCCATCCCCCGCAGCACCACGTACGTGCCCACCACCGCGCACACCGCCCCTACCGCCACCGCGGCGACGAGCCCGCGGACCATGAACGGGTAGGCAAACGGGGCCAAAAGCACGCTAGCGAAGCCCATCGGCGTCCTTGGCACAGCACGAGTCGCCGAGCATGGCCAGCCCCGTGGGGGTATGGATGATCCGCAGGCCGGCCCCGTACGCTTCCCGCAGCCGGTCGGGGGTGAACACCTCCTCGGGGGGGCCGAACCCGATGGGGCGGCGGTGAAGGAGCAGGGCCTTGGGCAGGCGGGCGGCGAAGTCCAGCTCGTGCAAGGCCACCAGCACCGTCATCCCCTGCTCCCGGAGGGCGGCGAGGAGGTCGAGGATCCCCTCCTGGGCCGGGGTGTCCAGCCCGGCCAGGGGCTCGTCCAGGAGCACCAGCTCCGCTTCCTGGGCTAGCGCCCGGGCAATGAACATCCGCTGCTGCTCGCCGCCGGACAGCTCCCTGATCTGGCGGGAAGCGAGGTGGGCGATCCCCACCCGCGCGAGCGCCGCCTCCACCCGGCCTCGATCGCCCGCCCGGGGCCGCCTTAGCGGCCCCAGGCGCCCGATGCGCCCCATCATCACCACGTCCCGCACCGTGACCGGGAAGCCCCAGTCCACTTGGGACCGCTGAGGGAGGTAGGCGATGCAGATGTGCCCGCCCGGGCGATGGCCGTACACCCGCACCTCCCCTGCTGTAGGGGCGAGGGCTCCGGCGAGGACCTTGAGGAGGGTGCTCTTGCCCGCCCCGTTCGGCCCGACCACCGCCAACAGGTCGCCGGCGGCGAGGGCGAACGAAACGTGTTCCAGGGCCGTGTGCCCGCCCCAGCGCACGGACACGTCGCGGAGCTCCACCGCCGGCGCCCCGGGGGCGTGGGGCACCCCCCGGCATCCATCGGCGCGGCGGTGCGCGAGGAGCTTCATCCCGCGAGTGCCTCCACGATCCGGCGCACGTTCTCCCGCATCATCGCAAGGTAGGTCGGCGCCGGCCCGTCCGGGCCGGTCAGGGTCCCCAGGTAGAGGACGGCGATGCGGACCCCGGTGTCGGCAGCCAGCCGCTGGGCCAGGGTGGGGCTGAACGTGGGGGCCACGAACACCGCTGGCACGCTCAACGCCCGGAGCTGGTCCGCGAGCGCGGCCAGGTCCCGAGCCGACGGCTCGGCCAGGGTGCTGAACCCGGGCACGATCGCCCCTGCCTCCACGAACCCGTAGCGGGCCGCGAAGTAGCCCAGGGCGCGGTGGTCCACCACCAGGCAGCGCCGGTCGGCGGGGATGGCCGCCACCTGGTCTTGGATCCACAGGTCGAGGTCGTGCAGGGCGGACCGGTAGGCCTCGGCGCGGGCCGCGTACTCTTCCGCTCCCGCGGGGTCAACCGCGCTCAGCGCGCGCTCGATACGCCGGGTCCACAGGATCACGTTCGTCGGGTCGAGCCACACGTGGGGATCGACTCCCTCCTCGTCCTCCAGGGTTCGGAGGGGCACCTCTGCCGACAGGTCCACCACCTTCGCCTGGACCTCGGGGCTGGTGAGGATGGGGGCCAGCGTCTCCTCCAGCCCGGCCCCGCTTGCGAACACCACCTCCGCCTGGGCCAGGGCCACGAGGTCCCGGGGCGTGGGCTCGAACGCGTGGGGGTCGGTGCCGATGGGGAAGAGGACGCGGACCGAGACGCGGTCCCCACCGATTGCGGCCACCACATCCCCGACGATGGACGTCGTGGCCACCACGGTGAGCGGGCTGGCCGCGACGGGCGTGGCGACGAGGAACCCGACCAGGGCCGAGAGGAGCGGTCGTGGGCGCATGAGCTCACCTCTCCGGAGAAACTTGAGAACGCGGTTCATTGTACCCCAGAGGCCCCCCGGCGCAACCGCCGCTCGTTTGCTCATCCTTCTCCGTCCCCCTTCCGGCGAGGGAAACCCGCGCCGGTGCCCAGCGTACGCTACCACGGCCCTCCGCGCTGCGCCAACCGGGAGCGGTCTTGAGCGATGCGGCAGGCAAGGCTCCAGGACACCGCGGTCGAGCCCTAAGCGCGTTCCACCTTCCCCACCGGGGCGATGTAGATCGTGAACTCGTCCTTCCCATCCACCCCGAGCAGGGCGTCCATCTTGTGCTGGTGGTAGGCCCCGATGCTGCACGTCCCCGCGCCGATCGCCTCGCAGGCGAGGTACAGGTTCTGGCACACGTGCCCGGCGTCGATGGCGATCACCTTGTGGGAAAGGACGCCATACCGCCACTCCGTGCGGTAGGGGATGGCCGTCCAGGCGAAGGCCACCGCGGCTTGCCCGATGAAGGTCTGGCCCAGGCAGGCCTCGCTCACCTTCTCCGGGAGCGCGGGATCGGCCCGCAGGAAGCACAGCTTGTGGTCCAGGGCGAGGTAGCGCCAGAGGCCCGGCTCAACGCCAGACACGCGGTTGACGATGAGGTACGTTTCGAACGGGTGCCGGGCCCCGGCCGAGGGCACGGTGCGCAAGGTTGCGTAGCCGTCACGGATGACCTTCTGTACCCCCTGGGTGGCCCAGAGGAGGAACGAGAGCTCCTCCAGGGTGAGCGGTTCCGCGGTGAACTGCCGCCGGCTACGGCGGGCGTTCATCACCTGGAGGAGCGGAGCCTGGCCAAGGTTGAGCGCCGTGGGCGGAACCAGGTCGACCAGCTTCGCCCCTTCAGGAGCGGGCTTTTGGAGCGGTGGGAACGGGATCCCTTTCTTCTGATCGGTGTCGAGCGATTCCCGGGCCTCCCAGCGCAGGGCCTTGAGGAACTGCCGGTGCCTTTCCATGGACTCCATGAGCCCCCTCCTTTACCCAGTCGTGGCTGGACAAGCTTACACCGAACAGGTGTCCCTGGCGGGTGATGTGCCGGCCGCGGCGGTTGCCTCCTGCAACCGCTCACGCCAAAATGCGCTAGGGGGATATGGCCATTCCTAGGGAGGTCGGCGAACTCGTGGCGCGGTTTGAACGGGACCGCGCTGCGTACCTCTCCGATCTGTACAACGAGACCCAGCTCCGGCGGGAGTTCCTCGATCCCCTGTTCACCGCCCTGGGGTGGGACGTGGCCAACGTGGCCGGGTACGCGGAGGCGTACAAGGACGTGGTCCACGAGGACGCGATCAAGGTCGGAACCGCCACCAAGGCCCCGGACTACTCGTTCCGGGTGGGTGGCGTGCGCAAGTTCTTCGTCGAGGCCAAGGCGGCCGCCGACGGCCCGCCTCCAGGACCGCCACAGCCTGCTGCAGAATGCCCAACCGGTGAGCAGCCATGGTCGTAACGGCGCTTGGTCTGAATCTGACCCGCCAGTGCAACGCCCGGTGCGCCCACTGCGCCTGCTACTGCGGCCCTGGAGTCCGCGACTGGATAAGCCTGGCAGATGCCCGGGAGTACCTCGGGCAGTTGGCCGGCGAGCCCCGGGTCCTGGCGCTCAGTGGTGGCGAGCCCGGCCTGGACTGGGATTTGACCGTAGCGGTGGCTCGGGAAGCCACCCGTCACGGAATTCCCGAGGTATGGGTGTTCACTAACGGCTTCTGGGCGATCAGCCTGCCCGCGGCGCTTGAAGTGGTGACCCGGCTCGGCGAGGCCGGGGTCACCCGGCTCTGTCTAAGCGCCAGCGTGTTCCACCGGCCGTTCGTACCGGTGGCGTCGGTCAAGAACGCCCTCCAGGCTGGGCGACGAGGCGGACTCGACCTGGTGTTGGACCTGCGCTATCTGCCAGGGCCCGGCGGGGTGGCCGTGAAGGATCCCGAAACGACGGAGATCCTTGAGCAACTCGGGGACCTGTCGGACGTCGAGGTCTGGGAAGGTACGCCTCGGCTCATCGGGCGCGCGGCCGAGCGGCTGGCCCCGGCGTTCCCGGGTCGGGACCGCCTGCCTGCCGGCTCCTGCCCCGGGCCGTGGGTGATCGGCACCCTGGCCGAACCGGCCGGGATTGACGTGGATCCGGCCGGTGACGTCACCCTGTGCCCCGGCCTCAGCATCGGTAACGCGCTCCGCCGGCCGCTGTCCGCCATCGTCCGGTCCTATGACGCCGGGCATCACCCCATCGTCCGCGAGATCGTCGCAGGCGGGCCTCGGAAGCTGGCCCGGTTGGCTCAGACACTTGGCTGGGTCCCGCCCGACGAAAGCTTCGTCACTGCCTGCCACTTATGCTTCACCATCCGTCGCTTTCTCAGGCCGTACTACCCGGACGTCATTGCCCCCGCAGGTTGCTACGGGGAACCTCTTTAAGCCACCCCACCGGCCGGGCCCGGCTGCCTCGCACCGGCACCCGGAACACTGGCTGGGCGGGAGTGTATGAGGAGTCAAATCTTGTCTTTTGACTCCATTGATGCCTCACGGCCCGCCTTCGTATCCTGTTCGGGTTCCACCCCGTTGTTTCCAAAGGAAGCTCCTGTTCCTTTCCAAGCACTTAACTGGCAAGCGTGTGCATAGGACCAAGACCCTGACTTCACACCCATCCTTAGCCCGTGCTATAATTATAATAAAAGGAGGGTGGTATGCGGAGGGTATTTTTGGTTGGGTTGGTAATGTTCCTCGTGGGTTGTTCAGCACTTGCTGAGAGTCGGTGGGTGGTGGACCTTAAGTCTGGGGCAGGGGCAGGACTGATCGGTCTGGCGACTGAGTTGGAATGGTCTGGATTCAGTGTGTGGGTTGCCGCAGGTGCAACGATGGAAGCAGTTGGATACGGGATTGGTCTACGGTTTTATTTCTCCCCCGAGGCAAAAAGCCGTGGTTTTGCAGGGCCCATCGTAGGAGCCGCTGGAACTGAAGAACTCGCTCTGCCCTATGTAGGAGGGACTGGTGGCTATGAGTGGCGGCTTACTCCCAACATCCGAATAACGATAGAAGCAGGCATAGGATTTGTGCTCTTTATTCCACTGCCGATTTTGGGGCTCGCGGTCGGCTGGGTATTTTAGCTTAAAGGTGGACGTGACCCATGCAAGGCAGAAAGATAGCTCTTGTGCTAGGCCTGGGTGCTCTCTTCTTAGGGCTAACAGGTTGTTTCAACCTGACACCGCATTTTGTAT
>JACIWI010000120.1 GCA_014361055.1 Candidatus Bipolaricaulota bacterium | reverse complement strand
CCATAAAGGCCGACGCTACACCTTCCTTGACGTCGGCCATAAAGGCCGACGCTACACCCTAGGCCCGTAGCGTCGGGCCTTGTGCCCGACGTTGAGGTCGGGGTTCATGCCCGACGTTGACCCCGCAACGTCGGCCATAAAGGCCGACGCTACGGACCCCCCTTACGGGACCGTGACCGGACCCGCCGCCGAGGACAACGGGCCACAACCACAGGTAATGCAGGTCTTCACCTTGTAGTAGTAGGTCCCCGCACCCGGGGTGTCGGTGTACGTCGTGGCCGGCGGCGATCCCGTAACCTCGCCGATCTTGGTGTACGCACCGCCGAGGGTTGTGGACCGGTACACCTCGTACTTGATGGCTCCGGTCACGACATCCCACGCGAGGTTGACATTGGGGGCATCCAGGGTAGCCGTTAGGTTTGTGGGCGCGGCGGGATTGCAGGCGACGCGGCCCTGGACCGGGCCGGAGAACCCCCCACAGCCGCAGGCCGCCGTGTTGCTGCACGCCTTGACTTTGTACCAGTAGCTGCTCCCCGGGGTGACGGCGGTGTCGTCGTAGGTCAGCGCGGTGGGCTCGCCGATCTTTATATAGGTTCCGGTGGAGGCATCGGAGCGCCAAACCTCGTACTTGTCCGCCCCGGCGACCGCGGTCCAGGTGACACGGACCTTGTCCGGGTACCCCTCCGAGGCACTGACCGTGGGCACGCCGGTAACCCGTGTGCCGCGGTAGCCGTCGTTCGCCACGGACATGGGTCCACACCCGGCGGTATTGCACGCCTTGACCGCGTACCAGTAGGTGTCGCACAGCGCCACTGGGCTCCCCGTGTCGTCCACGTCGTCGTAGCTCGTGGTCGTGGTCTCCGCAATCTGGACGAAGTCCGCCTCGTTGCCGGTCATCGATCGGTACACCTCGTACCGGGTGGCCCCGGACACGCTCCCCCAGGTGACGCGGATCTTGTCGGTGTACGTCCCGTCGCTGGCGGAGACGTTCTTGACCTGGCCCGGGAGGCTGGGGGTCCCGCCGCCGCCCCCGCCGGTCTGGGCGTAGCCGGAATCGGGGGCGGAGAAGTCGCTACATCCGGCGGCGTTGCAGGCCTTGACTCGGTACCAGTACACGGTCCCCACGGTCACCGTGGTGTCGGAGTAGGAGGTGGTGGTGGTCTCCCCGAGCTTGGTGTAGGTCCCGGTCTCGCTCGAGGATCGGTACACCTCGTAGCGGGCGGTGGCCGCGGAGGCGTTCCAGGTCACCCGTACCCGGTCGGAGTAGGTGCCGTCGGAGGCGGCAACCCCGGTGGGGGGCTCGGGGGGCGTGGTCACGGTGAACCCCGAGTCGGGGGCGGAGAAGGCGCTGCATCCGGCGTCGCTACAGGCCCGGACCTTGTACCAGTACACCCGCCCGGGGACGACATCGGTGTCGTCGAAGCTGGTGCCGGTGGCGATGCCCCGCAGGTTGTAGGGGCCGGCCTCGGCCACATCGCGGTATACCTCGTACCGGGTGGCCCCGATGGCGGCGGTCCAGGTGACACGGACCCGGTTGAGGAAGGCGCCGTCGGAGGCGGCAACCCCGGTGGGCACGGAGGGGACGCCTGCGCCTTGGGCGTAGCCGGAGTCGGGGGCGGAGAAGTCGCTACATCCGGCGGCGTTGCAGGCCTTGACCTTGTACCAGTAGGTGACGTTGACGGCGACCGTGGTGTCTTGGTAGGTCGTGGTGGTGGACTGGCCGATCTCGATGTAGGAGCCGTCCTCGCTCTCGGCGCGGTACACCCGGTACCGGTCGGCCCGGGCCACCGCCTGCCAGGACACGACCACCTTGTCCGAGTAGATCCCGTCGGAGGCAGCGACCCCGATGGGGGCCGGTGGGGCGAGCCACGGGAACAGGGCGCACCCGGCGAGCCCCAATCCTAGGGCAAGTGCCAGAACCAAGAACAGGATCCACCTGCTATTGTTCACGACCGGTTGTCGAATGTTCTCCATCCCGCCCCTCCAAACGACGCGAGATTCGGCTGGCGCCATCATACCATCATACGGGCCCTTGCGGCCAAGGCCAACAAGGCGACGCTACACCCCAGGCCCGTAGCGTCGGGCTTTATGCCCGACGTTACCGGGGTTTATCCCCGACGTTGACCCCATCGTCGGCCTACGCCTCTGTGAACGTCGGCCAAAAAGGCCGACGC
>JACIWI010000012.1 GCA_014361055.1 Candidatus Bipolaricaulota bacterium | reverse complement strand
AGCGCTCCGCATCGAACGCAAGCTCCTGGAGCGGGGAGCAATCACCGTGGCCCTGTCCCAAGCCACCCTTCTGGCCGTGGCCCAGGAGATCGGGCGCCGGGCGGAGTATGAACAGCTCGCGGACCTGGTGGCGGTGGTGGAGAACCTGATCGAGGCCGAGGCCGGCCTCACCCTGAACGCGCGGGCGGTGCTGTTGATGGAGGAGATCATCGCGGAGGTGGGGCAGGAGCGGTTTTGTGGGTGGACAGCGCAGTTCGGCATGGGCTACGAGCTCCTCGACCCACGCGGCGGCCCGCGTGATTTCCTGGTGTCGTTCGCCGTGGACGGGGCTGTCGCCCCGGAGCCGGGGTCCCAGCTCCTCCTCCGGGCGTTTCTCTCCGGCCCCTACCGGATCCTGGAGCAGCACTCGTTCACCCTATCCGCCTCCTACGACTACCAGCTCAACGAAACCGTCACCTTCACCGCCCGCTACTCCCTGCGCCAGGTGAAGCCCGCGGGGCAGCTCCCGGCGGGCAACCAGTCCGCCGCGTTTCAACTCTCGTTCGAACTCGGGGGGGCCAGCGTGTCGCTGCAGGTGGCGTTCTCCAAGACCGCCGAGGCCCCGGGCTGGACCCAGGACTTCCTGGTGTCGGCGACGCTGGATCTGTGGTGAAGGACGCTCTCCGCCCCATGCCCGTGCGCCGGGTCGCGGTGGGCGTGGTGCGGTTGTACCAGCGGGGGATCTCCCCGTTCCTGCCCCGGCGGTGCCGGTTTTACCCAACCTGTTCCGAATACGCCGTCCAGGCCCTCCTCCGCCACGGCCTCCTCAAGGGCGGTGGGCTGGCCCTACGGCGGCTTCTCCGGTGCGGGCCGTGGCACCCCGGCGGCTACGACCCGGTGCCCTGAGCCCGAGCGAACTCCGCCCGCACCTCCCGGAACAGGTCCGGATCGGTCCACAGGTCGAGGCAGGTCGCGGCCACCGCCTTGGCCGCGGCGACGGTCGCCCTCCGCGCCGACTCGGACCGGGCGGCCTCGGCGAACGCCCGGGAGTGGCCGGGGATCTCCCCGGGGGCAATCCGGACGTAGGGATGAATCGCCGGGACCTCCCACGACACGTCCCCCATGTCCGTGGACCCAACGCCCCCCAGCGGCTCCTCCACCGGGTACCCCAGGGCCTCGATGTGCCGCCGGAACGCACGGGCGAGGGCCATGTTCGGACGGATCGCCTTGTACTCGTGCCCTACCTTGCGGAACGCAACTTCCGCTCCGGTGGCGAGCGCCGCTCCCTCGGCACAGCGGCGGAGCTTGTCCACCAGCTCGTCCCGGTACTCATTGTCCGCGGCCCGCACGTAGAACTGGGCCGCGGCGTGTTCGGGGACGATGTTCGGCTTCTGCCCGCCGTCGGTGATGATCCCGTGGATGCGGGCCCCGTCCTTGATGTGCTGGCGCAGGGCGTTCAAGGCGTTGAACGTCTGGATGACCGCGTCCAGGGCGTTGATCCCCTTGTCCGGCTCGGATGAGGCATGGGCGGCCTTGCCGCGGAACTCAATCTGGATCTCGGTGATCGCCAGCGACCCGCGATCGACCAAGGTCTGGTCCGACGGGTGCACCATCATCGCCGCATCCACGTCCCGAAGGAGGCCGCCCTCGATGAGCTTGATCTTGCCCCCACCGCCCTCCTCGGCCGGGGTGCCGAGGACGATGAGGGCCCCGGGGAGGTCCTGCTTGAACGGGGCGAGGCCGAGGGCCGCGCCCACGGCGATGGCGGCGATCAGGTTGTGACCACAGGCGTGGCCGAGCTCGGGCAGGGCGTCGTACTCGGCGAGGATGGCCAGGCGGGGCCCGCTCTTCTCCGCAGGGTGCACGGCGCGGAACGCGGTGGGAAGCCCGGCGATCCCCCGCTCCACGCGGAACCCGCCCCGCTCCAGGGCCTCCGTGAGCCATGCCGCGGCCCGGTGCTCCTGGAACCCAAGCTCGGGATGGGCGTGGATGCGCAGGGCGAGGTCCCATAGCTCTCCTTCGATCTCGTCGATCCTCTGCCAGATCCGGTCCTTCATCGGCCCTCCCGCTAGTGGGTGCTCACCGGCTGGGCGGCCCGCTCCCGGATCCACGCCAGCGCTGCCCCGAGGTCGGGGTCGTCCCCGTCCCCCGTGGCCGGGCCCTTCTCCACCGGGATGTCCGGGGTCAGGCCCACATCCTGGACCGGGCGGCCGCTCGGGGTGAAGTACTCCCCGGTGGTGAGCTTGATCGCCCCCCCGTCCGGGAGGCGCATCACGATCTCCTGGATCAGGCCCTTGCCGAACGTCTTCCGGCCCACCAAGACCCCCATGCCGTGGTCCTGGATCGCCCCCGCCATGATCTCGGAGGCCGAGGCGGTGCCCTCGTTGACCAGGACCGCCAGGGGCAGGTTGGGCAGGGCGTTGCCCCGCGAGGGATACGACCGCTCCCCGAACGATGGCCCCCGGGTACGCACGACCGCCCCCTGGTCCACGAAGAAGCTCGCCGCCTCCACCGCCGCGGACAGGATGCCCCCCGGGTTGTTGCGGAGGTCGATGACCAGCCCGGACAGCTCCTGGAGCGGAAACGCGTACAGGGCTTTGCCCAGGAGGGCGGCGGTCTCGAAGTCGAACCGTAGGATGCGGACATACCCGACCCGTTCCTCCGCAAGGTACCGCGACCGCACCGCCTCCACGTGGATGCGCTGCCGGACGAGGGTGATCTCCTCCACCGTGCCGTCCGGGTGCTGGACGGTCAGGGTGACGGTGGTCCCCTCCGGGCCGCGGATGCGCATCGACGCCTGCTCCAGCGTCCACCCCTCGGTGGACTCCCCGTCCACGGCCTGGATCCAGTCCCCGGGCAGGATCCCGGCCGCCTCGGCCGGCGTCCCCGGGAGCGGCGACACCACGGTCACCCGGCCGTCGCGGATGGTGATCTCCATGCCCACCCCGGAGTACTCGCCGGATAGGGAATCCTGCCACCGCGTGTACTCCTCGGGCGGGAAGAACGTCGAGTACGGGTCGCCCAGGGCGTCGATCATCCCCTGGATCGCCCCGTAGAGGAGCTGGGTGTCGGTGACGTCCGCAGCCCGGTAGTAATGGCTATGGATGATCTGGTAGATCTGGGAAAGCGGGGAGAACAGGGCATCGCCTTGGCTGCCGCCCACGGCCACGACGCCGATCAGGATCAGACCAAGCAGCGCTCGTCGCAGCATCGTCACCTCACCCCCATCTCCCGCGCCAGTTTAAGGAACTCCGGGCTCACCGGCTTGGGACACCCCGCCAACACCTGGGCGAGGGGAACGGCAATCACGTCGTGGCCCTGGAGGCCGGTCATGACGTCGAACTTCCCGGCGAGCGCGAACTCCACCGCCGCCGCCCCGAACCGGGTGGCGAGCAGGCGGTCGAACGGGGTGGCCACCCCGCCGCGCTGGAGGTAGGCAAGCACGGTGACCCGCGGGGTGAGGGGAAGGCCCCGCTCCTCAAGCCGGTTGGCGAGCCAGTACCCGATGCCGCCGAGCTGGACGTGACCAAACGCATCCACTTTGCCCTGGACCACCTGCTGGCCATCAAGCTCTTTGGCCCGCGCCCCCTCGGCCACCACCACGATCGAGAACCGCTTCCCCCCCTCCAGCCGCCGCGAGATCGCCTCCGCCACCTCGTCCACCGAGAACGGCTCCTCCGGGGCCAGGATCACGTCCGCCCCACCGGCGAGCCCGCCGAGGATCGCGATCCAGCCAGCGTCCCGCCCCATCACCTCCACGATCAGCACCCGGTGGTGGGCATGGGCGGTGGTGTGCAGCTTGTCCAGGGCGTCGGTGACCACGGCCAGGGCGGAGTGAAAGCCGATCGCGTAGTCCGTCCCCTCGACGTCGTTGTCGATGGTCTGGGGGATGCCCACCGCCTTGACCCCATGCTTGGCCAGGCGATGGGCCACGCCGAGGGTATCGTCGCCCCCGATGGGGATCAGGGCGTCCAGCCGGCGCCGGTTGAACGTGCCCAGGATCCGGTCCACCTTGGGGGTGGGCTTCCATTCCCCGGTCGCCTTGTCCTTCTCGAACGGGTTGGTGCGCGAGGTCCCGAGGATCGTCCCCCCCACGTGAAGGATCCCGGACACGTCGCTTAGGGTCAGGGGCTGGGCGTCGTCCTCGATTGGCCCCCGCCACCCGTCCCGGAACCCGATGACCTCGATCCCGGCGGCATGGGCCCGCCGGACGATGGCCCGAATGGCGGCGTTGATCCCCGGGGAATCCCCGCCCCCTGTCAGCACTCCAATCCGCTTGATGTTAGGCATACAGCGACTTCCCTCCCGATCCCACCTGATCGATCATCTCCGCAGCCACGGCACGGATCGCCGCCTGCACCACCTTCCCGACCTCGCGGGGATCGAACAGCTTCTTATCGGGCTTCCAATCGCGGCCGCTCGGCTCGAACGTGATCGGGTCGAACGTCGTCCCCTCCGGGGGAAGGATCGCGGCCCGGTTTGCCCGGAAGAAGTCGGCCGCCGCCCGAGCGTACACGTACTGGTAGGTCGTGTCCTTGTTCACCTTGCACACCCCGGCCGCCACCAGGGCCCGCACCTGCTCGGCGGACAATCCCGACGCCCCGTGCAACACGAGCGGCCGTTCCATGCCCTCCTCCCGCAGCCGCGCGTCGATCGCCCGGGCCAGGTCCGTACGCAGCGTGAGGTCCCGCCCGGTGGAGACACCGTGTTGGGTGCCCACCGAGATCGCAAGGAGGTCAACCCCGGTCCGCTCCACGTACTCCGCGGCCTCGTCGGGGTCGGTGTAGAACGCCTCATCGGAGGCGATCTCGTCCTCCACGCCCTTGATCTTCCCGAGCTCCCCCTCCACCAGGGCCCCGTAGGGCCGAGCCAGCTCGACCACCCTCTTGGTTGCCGCTACATTCTCCTCGAACGGAAGCGCCGAGGCATCGATCATCACCGACGCGCACAGCCCTTCGGCGAGCGCCGGGCGGATGAAGTCGCCCACGTGGTCCGGGGTCACGTGGTCGAGGTTGACGAACACCCCGATCCTGACTTCAGCGGCGAGGGCCTGCACGTAGCGGACGAGGGCCCGCAGGCCGGGGAGGGGCTTTCCGCCGCCGGCGAACTTGGCCGCCCCCATCGACACCTGGAGCAGAAGATCGCTCTTCGCCCCCTCATAGGCGGCGAGGATCCCTAGGAGCACGTTGGGCTCGGCGAAGTTATTGGCGATCAACGCGTACCCATCCGCCTTCGCCCGGCGGTACACCTGAGCCAGGTCGCATCCGCTGAGAAACGCCATGGTCCGCCTCCTTCACCCCTGCTCGAGCGCCTCCCGCAGGTAACGGGCGGCGTCCTCCGGGGGCATGGGGTTGATGTAGAATCCAGTTCCCCACTCAAACCCGGCCACCCGCGTCAACCGGGGGATGACCTCGATGTGCCAATGGTAATCGTACTGCAACGTGGCCCAATACCCAGGCTTGCCGGGACGGGGCACGGGGTTGGGCGCGGTCTGGAGCACGAAGTTGTACGGTGGGTCCCCAAGGAGCGCCTTCAGCGCCCCCAGGGCCTGCCGGAGTACCCGGGCCAGACCTCGGCGTTGCTCCTCGTTCATGGCGGTGAAGTCGTGGGCGTGGTAACGGGGATAGATGTGGATCTCGAACGGGAACCGGGAATCGTATGGGGCGAGGATGACGTACCCGTCCACCTCGGCCACCACCCGCTGCCCCTCATGCAGCTCCTGGAGGAGCATGTCGCAGAACACGCACCGCTCTTTGCGGTCGTAGTAGTCCTTGGCCACGTGCAGGCGGGCCCGCACGTCCCCGGGGACAACGGGGGTGGCGATGATCTGGGCATGGGGATGGGCAAGGGACGCCCCGGCCCGCGACCCGTGGTTCTTGAACAGGAGCACGTACCTGTGCCAGCCGTTCTTCATCAGCTCCCTCAGGCGCAGGGCATAGACATCCACCACCACCTTCAGGTGGTCCTCAGTGAGGTCGGGGAGCTCCTTGTCGTGGTCCGGGGTCTCGATCACCACCTCATGGGCGCCGACCCCGTTCATGCGGTCGAAGAACCCGGCCACCCCAGCCCGTCCCAACTCCGGGTACGAGGTGAGGGCAGCGTACTTGTTGGGCACCACCCGCACCCGCCACCCGTTCTTCCCGTCGCTCACCCGGTACACCTCCGGCGGCGTCATGTGCTCGTGCCCAGGACAGAACGGGCAGTTCTCCAGTGGTTGCCGCAAGGCCTCGTCTCCGTCGGTGCGGTAATCGGAAGGCCGCATGGCGCGTTCCGGGGCAATGATGACCCATTTTTGGGTGATCAACCCGCGCCTAAGCTCTGGCATCGCTCACCCTCCACGAAACTCTTCCTTGGGGATCACCACGATCCCACTTTCGGTGACGAAGAACTTCTTCCTGTCTTCGTCGAGGTTGTAGCCGATCTCGATCCCGGGGGGGATGCGGGCGCCCTTGTCCACGATCGCCCGGCGGACCCCCGCCCCCCGGCCCACGTCCACCTCGCCGAGGAGGACCGACTCCCCTACCTCGGCAAAGCTGTTGACCCGGACTCCCGGGGAGAGCACCGAACGCACCACGCGCGATCCGGACACCACGCACCCCGGGGAGAGGAGCGAGCTCACCGCCATCCCGGTCCGCCCAGGCTCCTCGTGGACCGTCTTCGCTGGCGGCCACGGTTCATGGCAAGTATGGATGGGCCACTCCCGGTCGTACAGGTTGAACTTGGGGGTGATCGCCACCAGATCCATGTGCGCCTCCCAGTAGGCGTCGATCGTGCCCACATCGCGCCAGTACGGGACGTTGTTGCGGTTCCCGAGTTCGAACGGGAACGCGAACACCTTGTCCTCGCCGACCATGCGGTTGATCAGGTCCTTGCCGAAGTCGTGGCTCGACGAGGGGTCCTGGGCGTCCTCGACGAGCCGCCGCCACAGCACCTCCGGGCGGAACAGGTAAATGCCCATCGACGCCAAACACGCGGACGCGTCGTCCGGGGACGGGGTGGGCTCGGCCGGCTTCTCCTCGAACTTGAGCACCCGGCGCTCCCGGTCCACCGCCAGCACCCCCAGCTTCCCCGCCGCCTCGGGGAAGGGCACCCGCAGCACCCCGACGGTGAGGTCGGCGCCCTTCTCCCGATGGAAGGCGAGCATCGTCCGGTAGTCCATCTTGTACACGTGGTCCCCGGCCAGGATGAGGATCGCCTCCGGCGCCCCCCGCTCCAGGGCGAACCGCTCCACCGAGTACCAGTTCTGGTAGATGGCGTCAGCGGTGCCGAGGTACCAGTGGTTGGCGATGCGCTGCTGTGGGGGGATGGTGGTGATGAACTCTCCCACCGCCGAGCTGAAGATGTCCCAGCCCTGGTGGATATGGCGCTCCAGGGAAAGCGACTTGTACTGGGTGAGGACGAACACGTGGCGGAGCCCGGAATGGAGGCAGTTGGTGAGGGTGAAGTCGATGATCCGGTACAGCCCAGCGAACGGGACGGCGGGCTTGGCCCGATCCCGGGTCAGGGGATACAGGCGCTCCCCACGGCCACCGGCCAACACGAACGTCAACACCCCAGCCGTCGTCATCGCCTGATTGCGCACGGGACCTGCCCCCACGGTGGGCGCGCGCCCAGCCTTCCCCGCGGGTTAGGCTACTTTACCACAACCCCTTGGGCCTCGCCATTGAGGAGATCCCGGGCAGGTTAAGGAAAACCTTGCTCAAGTTCAGCGGAAGGGGCCTCCCCTCGGCCGCGTACAGGTGGTCGAGGGCCCGGGCCGTCCACGCCCGGTTCTGCGCCGGATGCCCGATCCAGATGCGGAAGTCGGCGTCGATTCACGACCCCGGCCCACGGCCACCCTTACTCCGTTCGCCTCACCTTCCCGCCGCTGGCCGTGGTCTCCTTGAAGCCGACTACAGGTTGATCTCCACCTGGGCCCGCTGGCGGGCCTCGCTGAGCCAGGCTTGCCAAATGGCGGAGCGCTTTTCGGACAGGATCAGCGCGGCAATTTTGTCGTGGACATCGGCAAACGGGGTCTTGTTCCCACTTGCGTCGGTGAACCGGTCGGGGTTGTTGTCGTAGTAAGCTTGGATCTCCTCCTCGCTCACCGTGGCCTCGGCCGTGACGTAGGCCTGCAGGGCCTCGATCAGGAGCTGCTCCCGCACGTGACGGGCGATGTCCGCGCGGAACGCGTCGAGGGTCGTGCCCTGGAGGAGGAGCTGGCTGGCGAGGTCCTCCTCGGTCAAGGAGTACTGGGCCATGATCTGCTTCAGGGTCTCTTCGGTCTCCGCGGCCACGCTCTCTTCGTCGGGGACGATCCCCAGCGCCCGCGCTTCCTGGAGCTGGATCTTCCGCAGGATGATCTTCTCCAGCATGTCCCGCTCGTACCGATCGAGGAACGCCTTGCCCTCGTCGGTGAGGAGCAGGGTCTGGACGAAGTTCGGGAACTGCTGGTACAGGGTGAGCACGATCCGGGACAGGTCCGTGAGCTGGTTCAGCTCATCCCGGCTGATCGGCTCTCCGTTGACCGTCGCCACCGGTTCTTGCGCCAGGGCGAGGGCGCCGAAGACGACCACCACCGCTACCAAGATCTTCGACAACCGGGATCACCTTTCCTTGGGGTCTATTCGCCCTCCCGGGCGAACCCGATCTGCCGTACCGCCCGACGCAGGTTGCCGGCGTACTTCTTGTAGTACTCCTCCGTCCGCGGGTCCACCGAAGGCGGGGTGGCAGAAAGCGCCTGTTCGAAGTGCTTCATCGTCACCTCACTCGCCTTGATATCCTCCCGCAGCGCGATGCGGCCGGCCTTGCGGCACACCTCGGCGATGTCCGCCCCAGTATAGCGCTCGGTGCGACGGGCGAGGTCAGCGAGGTCCACGTCCTTGGCCAAGGCCATCCCCCGGGCGTGGACCTGGAAGATGCTCAATCGCGCCGGCTCGTCGGGCACCGGCACGTAGATGAGCTCGTCGAACCGCCCCGGCCTGAGCAGGGCCGGGTCGATGATGTCCGGCCGGTTGGTGGCCCCGATCACCACCACCCCCCGTAGCTCCTCCAGGCCGTCGAGCTCAGAGAGCATCTGGTTCACGATGCGCTCGGTGGCATGGGGCTCCCCGATCGCCGTCCCCCTGCGGGGGGCCAGAGCATCGAGCTCGTCGAGGAAGATCACGGTGGGCGCCACCTGCCGCGCTCGGCGGAACACCTCGGCCACGAGCTTCTCGCTCTCCCCGTACCACTTGGAGAGAAGCTCCGAGCCCTTGGCGGTGATGAAGTTGGCCTGGGACTCGTTGGCCACCGCCTTGGCGAGCATCGTCTTTCCCGTGCCGGGGGGGCCATAGAGGAGGATCCCCTTGGGCGGGGTGATCCCGAGCCTCCGGAACGCCTCGGGGTTGGTGAGGGGGAGCTCCACCGCCTCGCGCAAAAGCTGCTTCACCTCGGCAAGGCCGCCCACGTCGTCCCAGGTCACGGTGGGCACCTCCACCATCACCTCGCGCATCGCCGACGGGCGGACCTCCTTGAGCGCTCGGTCGAAGTCCTCACGGCGGACGACGAGCTCCTCCACCACCTCCTTGGGGATCCCCTCGTGCTCGAGATCGATCTTGGGGAGGACCCGCCGCAGCACGTTCATCGCCGCCTCCCGGGCGAAGGCGGCGATGTCCGAGCCCACGAACCCATGGGTCAGGCCCGCGTACTCATCGAGGTCCACGTCCGGAGCGAGGGGCATGCCCCGGGTGTGGATCATCAGGATCTCCTTGCGCCCGTCCCGGTCCGGCACCCGGACCTCGATCTCCCGGTCGAACCGCCCCGGCCGGCGCAGGGCGGGGTCAATCCCCTCGATGCGGTTCGTGGCCGCGATCACGATCACGTTGCGCCGCTCCTTGAGGCCGTCCATCAGGGTCAAGAGCTGGGCCACCACCCGCCGCTCCACCTCCCCCGTGACCTCGGCCCGCCTGGGGGCGATGGAGTCAAGCTCGTCGATGAAGATGATCGCCGGCGCGTTCTTCTCCGCCTCCTCGAAGATCTCCCGCAGGCGCTGCTCGCTCTCCCCGTAATAGCGGGACATGATCTCCGGACCGGAGATGGCGATGAAGTGGGCATCGGTCTCGTTGGCCACGGCCTTGGCGAGCAGGGTCTTCCCCGTCCCCGGGGGCCCATAGAGGAGGACCCCCTTAGGAGGCTCGATCCCGAGGCGCGCGAACAGCTCCGGCTTCTTGAGCGGAAGCTCCACCATCTCCCGGATCTTCTGGATCACCTCCTTGAGCCCGCCGATGTCCTCGTAGGTGACCTCGGGCACTTCCCGCCCCCGCTCGGCCACCTCGACGTACTCCGGCTGGAGCTCGATCGCCGTCTCCGGGGTGATGCGCACGAGACCCCGAGGCTCCGTGCCGACCACCTTGAGCAAGATCTCCCCCAGGCCGAAACTGGGGGCCATCTCGAAGAACTCACGGAAGATGCGCTCGGTGAGGAGGTCGCCCCCGAACGGGCTGCGCTCGGCCCGGGCCGCGGTGGACACGACGTCGCCAGTGCGCACCACGCGGCCGACCATGATGTGGCGCAGGCTGTCCGGGGAGGCCACCAGCCGTATCCCGCGCCGGGCCGGGGCTAGGCTCACCTGAACGGCCGGCCGCCATTTGGCCTTCCGCACCTCCGCCGCATCGCCCACCCCGACCCCAGCGTTGGCCCGGATAAGGCCGTCGATGCGGATGATATCCAGCCCCGCATCGGCAGGATAGGCCACAGCGGCGATGGCCCCAGTGACCCGGCTGCCCTCGATCTCGATGGGTTCGCCCGGGGACACCCCCAACGTGTCCATGTGCTGGCTGGTGATACGGGCGATCCCGCGGCCCACGTCCTGCTGATGGGCTTCGGCCACCTTGAGCCTGAGTCCCGCCTGCTCTTCCTTGGCCATGGCTCCTCCTTGCGCGCGGTAATGGTAGCGCCCGCGAGAGCCAGGCTCTACTCGCCGGCTATAATCCCGATGTGCGGCTTTTCTTCTGTGTCGAGCTGGACGACGATGTATGCCGGACGCTCGCCGAACACGTCGGGCGCCTCCGCCCCCAGGTGGGAGGCGGGACGTGGGTGGCGCAGGACAACCTGCACATCACCCTGCGCTTCTTGGGCGAGGTGGCCGAGGCGGCCCTGCCGGGACTGGCCGAGGTCGGGCGAACCGCGGCGACCGGGATCGCGCCGTTCGCCTTGGCGGTGGACACCTTGGGCGCGTTCCCTAGCCCCCGGCGGGCGCGGGTGCTGTGGGCAGGCCCAGCCCGGGAGAGCAGGCCGTTCACCGCACTGGCGCTGGCAATCGAGGACGGTGTCTTACGGCTGGGGTTCCCCCCGGAGACGAAACCCGCGCTTCCCCACATCACCCTGGCTCGGTTCCACTCACCCCGGGACCTCACGGGCGCCCTGGCCGGGGCCACGCTCCCACCGTTGGCCGTGGAGGTACGCCAGGTCACGTTGATGCGGTCCGAGCTTCGCCCCCAGGGCCCGCTCTACACCGCGCTTTCCCGGTGGCCGCTTGGGGGGTGACCAGGATGCCGTACGAGATCTTGAACCACACCGCCGACGCCGGGGTGCGCGGAATTGGGGCCACCCTGGATGAGGCGTTCGCCGAGGCCGCCCGGGGCATGTTC
>JACIWI010000119.1 GCA_014361055.1 Candidatus Bipolaricaulota bacterium | reverse complement strand
AACTGCTTCTCATCGCTCATGCCGTGTACCGCTCGGGCCAACCTTACCGTGCTCCGGCCCACGTAGGGGGTTGACATGCAATACAGCATCTGACCCCCACGCCCACCTTCTCTTATCTTCCATGTCCTGGCTCACTTTTCGGCACTAATGTTCTCGCGAAAGAAAGCCGCCAGAGCCGCACATCGACTGAGAAGTTCTTGCCTGGCTTCACGCAGAACGCATACGGGGTCCTCTTTACTGTACCTGTACTCGGGGAACTGCCAGCCCACGTACTCTATTGCCCTGTAGTCCTCAACCAGTTTTCTCCATATCGGCAACTCTTCGTCTATTGACGCTACCCTCCATTTAATCGCTTCTTCTACGTCTCCTCGCATCCGGCAGTTGTTGGCGGTGCAAGCCTTCAATTCTTGTGTCAGGGCTTCAGTATCGACGTGGAGCACACTCAGGGGCGCCGGGTTGAGCAGTATCATGCGCATTTCGCCAAATACCAAATAACTGCCGTATGTCGGGGTATCCTGCGGTGAAGCCGGCCGCGTGACGGGAAGGACTAGCTTGCGGTAGCGGTTCCTCCGCCGGGGGGCACGGCGAGGGCTTCGCGGCGGAATTGGCTCGTGTACAGGCGCCAGTAGAGGCCGCGCGCGGCAAGGAGCTCGTCGTGGGTGCCGCGCTCCACGATGCGCCCATCGTCGATCACCAAAACCTGATCAGCACTGCGGATCGTGGATAGCCGATGGGCGATCACAAAGCTCGTCCGCCCCTTCATGAGCTCCCGAAGCGCCCGCTGGATGGCGACCTCGGTCCGGGTGTCCACACTGCTCGTGGCTTCGTCCAGGATCAGGATCCGCGGGTCGGCGAGCACCGCCCGGGCGATCGCCAAAAGCTGCCGTTGCCCCTCGCTCAGGTTGGCCCCCCGCTCGGAAAGCACGGTCTGGTACCCCTGGGGCAATCGGCGGATGAATTGGTCGGCGTTGGCCAACTTGGACGCCGCGATCACCTCCTCATCGGTGGCCTCCAGCCGCCCGTAGCGGATGTTCTCCATGACCGTTCCCGAGAAGAGGAACGTGCTCTGCAGCACGATCCCAAGCTGCCGGCGGAGGCTTTCCCGGGTGACGCGGCGGATGTCCACCCCGTCGATCCGGATCGCCCCGCGGTCGACGTCGTAGAACCGGGTAAGCAGGTTGACAAGGGTCGTCTTGCCCGCCCCGGTCGGGCCGACCAGGGCCACGATTTCCCCCGGCCTCGCCTCCAGGCTCACGTCCCTGAGCACGGGAACGCCCGGGACGTAGGAAAAGTCCACGTGCTCGAACGTCACTCGGCCCGCGACCGGGCCAAGCTCCACCGCGCCTGGGGCATCGGCCAGATCGGGTTGGGTGTCGATCACCTCGAAGATCCGCTCCGCGCCGGCGAGGGCCGACTGAACCTGGTTGTAAAGGTCCCCGAGGTGCCGCAGGGGCTCGGCGAACTGGCGGGAGTAGCTGATGAACGCGGCGATCGTCCCCACGGTGGCCGTCCCCCGCAGGGCCATCCACCCGCCGAGGCCGGCGACGACGGCGATGTTGGCGTTGGACAGGATCCCCATCATCGGCGGGACGAGCATGGCATAGGTCTGGGCCTTGACCCCCACCGCCCGCACCTGCTCGTTGGCCTCGTCGAACGCGTGCAGCACGTTCGCCTGTTGCCCGAACGCGAGGATCACCCGCTGGCCGCTGTAGATCTCCTCCAGGCGCCCGTTGAGCTGGCCCAGGCGCATCTGGTACTCGCGGAACCCCTTGCGGGTGCGCTGGCCCACGAACCCGACCAGCCCGAACATGAGCGGGAACACGAGCATCGACCCCAAGGCAAGGAGCGGGTTGAGGACGAACATCATCACCAGGATCCCCACCAGGGAGAGGAACCCGGTGAACAGCTGCAGCACGTTCTGGGAGAGGACCCGGTTGATGGCGTCCATGTCGTTGGTGAGCCGGCTCATGAGCTCCCCGTGAGGCCGAGCATCGAAGAAGCGCAGGGACAGGGTCTGGAGGTGCTCGAACAGGTCTCGGCGCAGGGCGCGCATCGCCCGCTGGGCCGCCCGGGCCATGAGCAGGTTCTGCCCGAACTGAGCCACCCACGCCCCGAGGTACACCCCGAGCATGAGGAGAGCGACCCGCAGGAGGCCCACGAGGTCCCGGCCGCGGATGAACCGGTCGATGGCCCGTCCCATCAGGAATGGCCCGAGCAGGGCACAAGCCGTGCCCAGGATGGCCAGGAGGAGGACGCCCAGGAAATGCCACCGGTATGGCCGGAGATACCCAACCAGCCGTCGGGTTGTGCCGCGCGTGTCCCGGGCCTTCTCGATCCGTATCCCCATCATCCCGTGACCGCGCCCGCCCGGGCCGGGGAGCCCGGTGGCCACGGGACGAGCCCCGCCCTCGGGGATCGGTCCGCCGCCGGGGACCGCGTCACGCGCCATGCCCCACCTCGGCCACGGCCCCGTTCCCGAGCTGGGAAGCGTAGATGTCCCGGTAGATGGGGCTCGTGTTCATGAGCTTCTGGTGCGTCCCCACGGCAGCGATCCGCCCCTGATCGAGGACGACGATCTTGTCGGCGAGAAGCACGGTGCTGATCCGTTGGGCAACCACGAACCGGGTCGCCGAGGACGCCGTCTCCGCCATGAGCCGGTCCAGGGCATCCTGGAGCCTCACCTCGGTTTCCACGTCCACGGCACTGGTGCTGTCGTCGAGGATGAGCACCCGCGGCCTGACGAGGAGAGCGCGGGCGATGGCGATCCGCTGCTTCTGCCCGCCCGAAAGGTTCACCCCCCGCTGGCCGACCTGGGTGTCGTAGCCGTCGGGGAGCTGGGTGATGAACTCGTGGGCTTGGGCGGCCTGGGCGGCGGCGATGACCTCCTCCTCAGTGGCGTCCGGCCGCCCGTAGCGGATGTTGTCCCGGATCGTCCCGGAAAAGAGCACCGTCTCCTGGAGGGCGATCCCGATCTGAGAGCGCAGCGCATGCAAGGGAAGATCGCGCACGTCCACCCCGTCGAGGGTCACCCGGCCCCGGGTCACGTCGTAGAACCGGGGGATGAGGTGGATGAGCGTGGACTTGCCCGATCCGGTGGCCCCGAGGATGGCCACCGTCTCCCCGGGCTCGGCCACGAGGTTGATGTCCTGGAGCACCGGCTCGCCGGGGTCGCCGTGATAGCTGAACCATACGCCCTCGAACGCCACCCGCGCCCCGGGCGGGGCGCCGCCGGACGGATCCCGTGCCTTGGCTCCAGGCCGTTCCTGAACATCGGGGACGCTGTCGAGGACCTCGAGGATCCGCGACGCTGAGGCATCGGCAGCCGAGAGCGGCCCCATCATCCCCGCGAGGAGCAGCATCGGGAACAGGGCGTAGGTGAGGTAGTTGATGGACGCCACCACCTGGCCGACCGTGATCGCGCCGGCGATCGCCGTCCGCCCCCCGAACCAGACCACGCCGACCACGCCCAGGTTGACGACAAGGGTCATGGAGGGAGCGAGCACAGCGAGGAAGGTCATGACCTGGATGTTCTTCATCATGAGCGCCTCGTTTGCCTGATCGAACCGCCCGGCCTCGTGGCGCTCCCGCACGAACGCCTTCACCAGCCGGACCCCAGAGAGGTTCTCCTGGAGCACCGCGTTCAGGCGGTCGAGCTGGCGCTGCACGGCGAGGAACATCGGCCGCGCCCGGCTGAGGAACAGCCAAACCAGGAACACGATCACGGGGATGAACGCGGCCAGGATTGCCGCAAGCCCACGGTTGGTGAGGACGAGCATCACGATGCTCCCCACCGCCCAGACCGGGGCTCGGGTGAGGATGCGCAGCGCCATGAACACGATCGTCTCCACCATGTTCACGTCGCTCGTGGTGCGCACGAGGAGCTGGCCGGTCTGGATGCGGTCGAGGTTGCCGAACGAGAAGGTTTGTACCTTGCGCACGAGGGCGCGGCGCACGTCGGCGGCGAACCCCTGGCCGACCCGAACCGCGAGCACGGTGTTGGCGATGGCAAAGAGCGTGCTCACCACGGCGGCGCCGATCATGGCCAGGGCGGTGGTAGCGATGACCCGCATGTTCCCGGCGGCGATCCCCTGGTCGATGATCCGTTGGGTAAGGCGGGGGATGAGGAGGTCGGCGCCGACCATGGCCAGGAGGAGGGCCAAGGCGGCGATGCTCGGCCACGTGTAGGGCTTGACGAACCGCAGGATCCGCCGGAGCGACCTCATCGGCTACCCACCACCGGCGGCGACGTCACGCGGCACGGGTGCCCTCTTCCGCCCTGCCCGCGTGCCGCAGGCCATCGCGGATCCGCACCAGAAAACCGCGGAGCTGCGCGCGCTCCTCCTCGCTGAACCCGGCGAACAGCTCCTGGTCAAGCTCTTGCCAGATGGCCTCGGCCTGGCGCCGGACCGCTTCTCCTTTGGCGGTCAGGTAGACCCGGGAGATCCGCTGGTCGGCCTCGTCGGGCCGGCGCTCGACGAGGCCAGCCCGCTCCATGCGCTGGAGGACCGGGGTCAGCGTGGCCGGACGGACCAAGGACTGCTGGGCGAGCTCCGTCTGGGCGATCCCGCCCTGTTCCCCCAGCTCACGGAGGATGAAACCCTGGCCGCGGCGGAGGCCGATCGCCTCCATCCGCACCCGGATCCGCTCGCGTAGGAGCTTGGCCACCTGAGCCAAGAGGTGCGCCGTCGTTTCCCGCTCCCTGCGCGTTCGTCCGCCCATGATTAGCACCCTAACTGTTAGGAGCCTAAAGGATACCAGGACCAGGCCCCCGGTCAAGGGCCGTAAGCCGACTCCGGCGCTGCGAGCTTACGGCGTCCAGGTGGCCGTGAACTCGATCTCCTCCGCGGCGAACGCCGCACCCCCCGGGGAAAGGGCGATGGTGAACCGGACGGCGTCGGATTGCACCAGGACCTGACCGCGGTATTCGACGACGAAGTTGGCCGTGCCCGGGCCGGGATGGTCCACCCGCACCGGCAGGTACACGAACCCCGAGATCGGCACCCCCCCGGCCAGGACCTCGACCCCAACCCAGATCGGCACGCCGTGGCCCCCATCGTAGGTGTAGGACACGCTCGCCCAGGCCCGGTTCCCGACCTGAACGACACTGTAGTCGGTGAACACCACCCCGGACGGGAGCGCCGGCGGCTCGCCGAGGACGGGGACGACCGAGAGCCGGCCCACGAAGTTGCCCCGCTCCGCGGTGAACCACACGGCCCCGGCCTCGTCGAGGGCGAGGAACACGGGGTGGGAGTTGGGGGCGAGCCCGTACAGGGTGATCTCGCTCCGGGCCGGGCTCAGGTAACCCACCGCGTCTCCGGCCCGGTCGGTGAACCACACATTCCCCAAGCCGTCAAGCGCGAGATCGAACGGCTGCTGCCCTCCGGGGATCCGCCACAGTTGCACGTCGCCGGTGGTGGGATCGAGCGCGCCGATCGCCGGATGGTTCGTGTCCGTAAACCACACGAGGCCGTCGAGCCCCACCGTGATCGCCAGGGCGTTGGTGCCGGTCGGGATCCCGTAAAGGAGCACGGTGTTGGTCGGTGGGTCGAGCACCGCGAGCGGAGCTAACCCTTGGGTGAACCAGACCCGTCCGTCGGGGGCCACCGCCACCCGTTGCACGGGTCGGTTCTGGTCCATGGCCTGCCACTCCGTGAACGGCCCGCTCGCCGTCGGAACCAGGAGCGCGATCGGCGGCGGCAGCAGCGGGTTCCCGGGGTGGACCTCCGGCGTCACCGGGGATACCACGGGTTGGATCTGGGACACGTCCGGGTGGACGACCGTGGGCTGGGTGATGATGAGGGGCATCGTCACGAACACCTGGGCCGGGGCGAACCGCGCCACCTTGCCGGCGTTGCGCTCGTTCAGCCACAGGTTGACCTGGCCGGGGCCGGTGGGCGCGGCGACGAGCACCTCCGGGAACGCGGCCGGGGCGGGCACCGCCCACTTGGCCCCCCCGCCGATGAACACGAGCGCTTCCACCGCGTTGTCCTGGACCACCGTGTAGTAGAGCGATCCGTGTTCCCCCACCACCAGCCCAAACGGACCCCGTCCCACCTCCCGCTCGCGGATCTCGTCCGTTGTCGGGTCCAGAAGCCCAATCTTGTTCAGGTTGAACTCGGTGAAGTACACCTTCCCGTCCGGGGCGACCCCGATCCCCATCGGTAGGGCGTTCATCCCGGGAAGGGGCCAGGCCTTGAGCTCCACCACCTGTCCCGTGCCGAGCAACGCCAGGGCACCGCTGAGGGCGTACGCCATCCCCAACAAGAACCCCATGTGCTTCCGGCTTGTCATTCCCACCGCCTCCTCGCCTGAAGGTTCTCCCATCCTAGGGGGGGCCGTCCGCGATGACAACTTCGCCCGGCCCCGTGAACCTTCGTCCCCGGTTCCGGCACCCACCGTCGACCAAGAGGAGGCGATCATGGAGCTGCACTTCGGCGACCGGTTGATGGAGGACGTGGGGATCGTAGAGTATCGGGAACGGCTGGAGAGAAGCCGATGTCGCCCGCGGTTGCCGACAAGGGCCCGACGGGGTCGTGAAGACCGCCGCTCCCGGATCGGGTTGTGGCTGGGGCTGATGATCCGAAGGTGGGAGCTGCGTGGGGCTCATTAAGGGGGGCAGGTGGCCCAAGACGGCGAACTTGTGGCCCGAGTGGCGCAAGGAGATGGAAACGCGTTTCGCGAGTTGTACGGGCGCTTCGCGGACCGGGTGTTCCGGTATGCCCTCACCCTTCTTCGCAACCGGCATCTGGCCGAGGAGGTCGTCCAGGAAACGATGGTCGCCGTATGGCAGGGAGCAGGGTCGTTCGCCGGACGGTCCCAGGTCTCGTCGTGGATCTTCGGGATCGCCCGAAACCAGGCGTACCGCCTCCTGCGCGAGGAGGAAAAGGGGGAGCGGACGGCCAACGAGCCCACGTGTGCCCCCGATCCGGCGGATGTGGTGGAGCAAGAAGATCGGGTGCGGGACGCGGTGGCCGCCCTCCCTCCCGGTGAGCGGGAAGTCGTGTTCCTTGCGTTTTACGAGGGCCTATCGTACCGGGAGATCGCCGGGCTCCTTGGAATACCGGAGGGCACGGTGAAGTCGCGCATGTACCACGCGAAACGAAGGCTGGCGGAGGTGCTGAGCCCATGGACTGCAGGCAGGCAGGCGAGCTGACCCCTTGGTACGTGGCGGGGAGCCTCCCGGAGGGGGAGGCCAGGGACCTCGTACGGCACGTGGCCGGCTGCGCCACGTGTCAGGATGAGCTGGTCCAGGCGGCGCGGTTGGCCCGCGAGCTCCGGCGGGCGTTCGCCGGGATGCCCGGGGCGTCGCAGGGGACGTGGGCCAAGGTGGCGGCCCGCGCCCAGGGGATGCCCCTGGCCCGGGTGGACGTGGGCTCGTTCCTGCTCGGGCTTTCCGTGGGGCTGACGGCGACCAGGACCGGCGTCCCCGTGACGGGGAGACTCCAGATCCTGGGCCGGGAAGTACCGGTGTTCGAAGTTGGGACAGGAGGTGAGCGGTGAGCGACGACAAAGAGCAGAAGGAAAAGACGGACGTCGAGGAGCTGCGACAGGTGTTGGACGTGGTGGCGGAGCGGGTCCCGGGGCTGGTGCGTGGGTTGCGGGACGTGCTGTACTCCAAGGAGGCAGCGGAGAACATGGCCGACGCGGTGGCCACGTTCTACAAGAAGCTCGTGGAGGCGGGGATGCCCAAGGAGGACGCCCTGGACATGGCCCGCGGGTACATGATCAACCTGCGCGACGTGTTCAAGAACGTGGACCTTGGCTCCAAGAAGGAAACCGAGGAGGACGACTGAAACGCGGGTTCGCCTGGGCCAGGGCGGCGTGGGCGGTGGTGCGCGCCCTCGCTGCCCTGACCCTCTTCGCGGTGGGGCTCCTGTGGCAGCGGAGCCGTGCGGTCCGGATCTTCCGGAAGCGGCTCATACGCCAGGGGTTGCCCGAAGATGTGGCCGCCAGGTTTGCCCACGATTACCGGACCCTGTTCCGCCTCCCTCACCTGTCGAGGTTGGGCCGCCCAACCCAGAACAAGGCCGACTAGCGGCCCCGGACCAGTCGTCCGTGGCTATGGTGCGAGCTTCTGGGCGAACCCCCGGCCCGCCTCCCGAAGCTGCGCGTCGCTCAACCCCTTGGTCACGACCTTGTCCACCGGGCCTACTTCCGCGCCCTGGCGGACCACGTCGGCCTTGATCGCCCTGATGGCCTGGTCGATCTCTCCCCCCCAGGTGGAGAAGAGCACGGCCAGCCGCTTCCCCTTGAGATCCGCCTTGCGCAGGAAGGCGCGGACTGGGCACGCCGGCTTCCCGGCCCATACCGGCGTGCACAGCACGATCCGGTCGACCCCGGAGAAGTCAAGGTTCATCGGTTGGATGGGCATGTGCAGGTTCAGAAGCGAGCGAAACCCCATCCCCACGAATCCGTGCTCACGGACCGCCTTGATCTCGCGCACCTCCGCCCCGAGCTCCGCCGCCAGAGCTTGGGCGACCTTGGCCGTGCTCCCGAACCTTGTGTAGTACACCACCACTGTCGTCATCCCTGGCCTCCCGTGTTCAGCCGCCCGGGTCCATGATACCGCCTCCACGCCCGGCGCCGCGGGCAACTCCCCGAAGGGAATCGGGACCAACAAGGGAACATGGACCGGTTCTAACGGGGCAAGGTCACCCCAGGCTGGTCCTGGTACCTTCCTCCGGCCTCCTTCTCCCCGTAGATGCGCGCTGGTCGTTCCCCGCGGAAGAACAGGATCTGAGCGATCCCCTGTCCCACGTGGAGGCGGATCGGGTACGGCGATCGATTGACAAGCCCGATGGTGAGTCGTCCCCGCCAGCCGCAGTTGCCCGACCACACGGCTTTGCCGTTCCTCCGTACGTAGATCGTGTGATTCGGCGGCACGGTCACATCGTAGACATAGCCTTTATATGGAACCCGGGACCAGGCTTCCTTGGCCCTGCCGTGTCTCGGGGTGCCCTCCTTGGAGAAACGGGCTTTGAAAACTATGCTGGATGTGTACTGGGGGTTGGGAGACAGCGTGCCTGAATCTGCAGCGGTCCAGTACGAGGCGGGCCATCCGGCCTTAAGCCCTATCTCCTGCAGGTCATCGATCAAACGCCTGGAGGAAGTTGAAGCCGTAAGCGTGTCGAAGTTCCCATCCCCCAGCATGTATCCCCACAGGAACTTGCGCAAAAGATGGGGAGACAGCTTCTTGATCTCCTCTGGCACGTGTTTTTCGTGAGCTTGGCCGAACTGCATGAGGTACATACAAAGTTGTTTGTTGACCGTGGCGAAGCCACGCGGTATCTCATGCCACTTGAAAGGAAGATCTTTTAGGATCTCTCTGACCTGCCGTTTTGTATTGGTTTCTAAGGACGCGATCTTTGCCACGTAGTCCCTTTTGTTCGAGACGTACGCGGACCCTTCAGCCAGCCAAAGGCCGAAGAATTTGATCCAAGCCTCCGTGGGTACAGCTATCGGCTCCAGGAGCCCGAAATCGTTCAGCCTCCTCTTTAGCCGGTACTTCCAGAAATGCGAGGCGCCGATGGAACGGCCCTCTGTCGAGTGAACTCGATAGCGTTCGACAGCTCCCAGATTAGTCAGGATTGTCATCAGTCGGTGAAAGGTCCTGCGGGTAGGCTTGGGCGGCTCCAGGCGTTCATAGAGCTCAGGGGTGGTGGCTTCCTTCAGTTCCTCTAGGATGTCGAAAACTTGCAACGCCACCTTTCTTGCCCGCGCCTGCCCCTCATCGGGCAAAGGGGCGAGCACGAAATACTCCGGGCTCTCCCCAGGCCAGAAGGAATCCCTCTTGAACTCTAGTTCGTAATAGCCTTCCAAGTCCCCGGCTTGGAGCAGTTCAAAATCAAACTTTCCTTGCCTGCGTACATAAAGTTGGTGCTCTGGTGTAACGAGGAGATCGATGCTGCGTCCCTTAATAGCGATCATCTCGCCCTCATACCACCGCTTTTGGCGGGCAATGATCGGGTGGTATTCCAGTACGCCATCCTTATTTAAAGTTGCTACAATCTCGCCCGCGGCTAGATCCTCGAACTTCTTCCAACCCTCAAGGGTGAGGATCTCTGTCTGATCGTCGAAGCATTCGAGGGGCGTGACGTTCACCAAAAGTCCACAGCGAGCATAACTCGACTTTCCGTAACAAATACCCAGCACGTCGTCGGGCATGTTGACCCACTCCACCGACTCGGCGAGGACCATTGTATGCGGGGCGAGCGCAAAGGCCCGGTCCGCTTCCACCTCTTGAAAGAGCCCCGGGGGAAAGCAGAGGGGATCGAGCACCACGTCCCTCTTCGCCGGCACCAAGAACCGGCGGCCGAGCCGCACATCGTAGCCGAACGAGCCCAAGCCGTACGAGGGTTTGCCCTCCTGGCAGGGGACAAACGGCACGACGAGCGGCGGAGAAGACCGGCACAGCTCCGCGATCTCCCGATCGTTCAGGACAGCCATCGCTAGCCTCGGATCATACCACGCCGGCCAGCCCCAGCCACCGGCTATAATCGCCGTGACATGCACATTTTTCTCGGAAAGCCGATGCAAAGCCGGGAGGTCCGACGTGGCGAAGCCGCTTGAGTACGGGGAGGACGTCCTCCTCATGGAGGTGGGTAAGGACCGGACATTCCTCGTGCGCCTGGAGCAGGGCCAGGCCCTCCACACCCACCGCGGGACGATCGCCCATGACGCGGTAGCCGGCCAACCCGAAGGGACGACCATCCTCACCCACACCGGCCACCGGTTCCTCGCGTTCCGCCCTCGGATCGGGGAGCGGATGTTCAAGGTCCGTCGGCGGACCCAAATCGTGTACCCCAAGGACGCCGGGTGGCTCATCCTGGCCCTCGACGTTCGGCCAGGGATGCGGGTGCTGGAGATGGGCACCGGGTCGGGCGCGTTCACGATCCTGCTCGCCCAGCTCGTCGGGCCCGAGGGCCGGGTGTACACGTTCGACCGGAGAGAGGAGTTCCTGGAAAACGCCCTTGCCAACATCGCCCGGGCCGGGCTAGCCTCCCGGGTGGAGGCCCAAGTCCTCACCGCCGGCGCGCCGTTTCCGGTAAGCGACGTGGATGCCGCCTTCCTCGACCTGCCCGGTCCGTGGGAGGCGATCCCCGCCACGTATGGAGCCCTGGCCCCTGGGCGGCCCCTGGCCCTCATCGTCCCCACCGCCGAGCAACTGAAGGAAGCGGTGCGGGTCCTCACCGAGACGGGGTTCGCTGCGGTCGAGGTGGTCGAGCTCCTGGAACGGAGGGTCTTGGTGCGCCAGCGGGAAGGGGTGCGGCCGAGCGAGCGCATGATCGGGTTCACCGGCTACCTCGTCTCCGCCCGCAAGTGCGTGTCCCCTCAAGGTCTCCTGTCCCAGGACGCGCCCGGGGTGGAACCGTAGGGGCACAGGAGGGGAGCCAGGCATGGACGTACCAAGCGTGTTCTCCATCCTCAAGGTGGGGATCGGGCCCAGCTCCTCCCATACCCTGGGCCCCTTCCTCGCCGCCCGCGACTTCCGCGGCCTCATCGCTGCCCGCGGGTTCGCGGAAGGCCAACTCCGGGCGGTCCTTCTGGGGAGCCTCGCCGCCACCGGCCGCGGCCACCTCACCGACGCCGCGGTTGCCGCCGGGCTCGCCGGCTACGACCTCGAGCACGGCACGGCAAAGTCCCTGCCGGCGGTCCTTGCTGAGGTCCAGGCGGCCGGGGCGGTCCACGTCGCAGGGCTCCGGTTTGCGTTCCGGCCGGATGAGCACATCGTGTTCGATCCGTCGGCCCGTGATCTGCCTCATCCTAACACCCTGCGGTTCCAGCTCACCGACGGGAACGGTCGCGCCCTCTACGGCGAAGAATACCGGTCCTTGGGCGGCGGGGCGGTGGCCGGGGGCACGCTTGGCCCGGGACCGGGCTGGGGTCAGGGTGGGTTTACGATGACCGAGGTCGTGGCGGCATGTCGGGCGCGGGGGATCGACCTCGCCGGGTTTGTCCGGGAGAACGAGGCCCGGCTCGGACTCGGTGGGGATGAGGTGGACCGGAGGTTGGACCTCCTCTGGGCGGCGATGGAGGACGCCATCGCCCGCGGGCTCTGCACCCGAGGCGTGCTGCCCGGCCCGCTCGTCCTCGCCCGGCGAGCCCCGGGCATGTACGAGGAACTCCGGCATCGGGCACGCCAGGTCCTGTCCTGGGAAACGGCTCAAGCTTCGGTGTACGCCATCGCCGTGGCCGAGGAGAACGCGGCCGGCGGTCGGGTGGTCACCGCCCCCACGTGCGGATCGGCGGGGGTGGTGCCCGCGGCGTTGAAGGTCCTTCAGGAGAAGTTTGACTTCCCGGACGCGCGGGTTCATGACGCGCTCCTCGTGGCCGGGCTGGTCGGCCTGGCAGTGGCGAAGAACGCCTCCATCTCCGGAGCGGAGGTAGGCTGCCAAGGCGAGGTGGGAACAGCGAGCGCCATGGCCGCCGCCGGGGCGTGCTATCTCCTGGGCGGAGACGTGGAGGACCAAGTGGACCGCGCCGCGGAGACCGCCCTTGAGCACTACCTCGGGCTCACGTGCGACCCCGTGTACGGGCTGGTTCAGATCCCGTGCATCGAGCGGAACGCCGCGGCGGCGGTGGCGGCGCTGAACGCGGCGAGCCTGGCCGTCCTGACCCGCGCCGAGGACAAGATCAAGTTCGACGCCGTGGTGGCGGCGATGCGGGAGATCGGGCGGGACATGGACCGCAAGTACAAGGAAACGGCCCTCGGCGGGCTGGCGTCGCTGGTGGGGAGAGGTCCGGTCGGAGAAAGCGGTGCCAGCCACGGCCCCTCGGCCTAGCCCGCCCGACGCCGCCGGGACGGCTCCCGGGCCTCGATGAGTGCTTCTTCGATCAACGTCCGAAAACGCCGCTGAGCCAACCGACTCCTGAAGACATGGAAGGGGAACACCGAAGATCCCGGAAGTACTATCGGAGAACACGCAGGAGGCCCTTCACGGCCAGCCGAGCACTCGATGCCCAACCGGGGACGAAACCGTATCTCCTGCCCATGTTCGACATGAGCCTACGGCTTGCCAAGGCGTCGACTTAGTCGAACCGTTTCGACAAAGAGGGCCTGGCGTCCCCCCTTCGTCTGGCCCTGTGGAGCGGGAATGCAGGTCGTGCCACCAACGCCATGCGTTACCCAGTCAGGTCCCAGAGCAAGGTTGACCTCGCTCACCGACCACTGGACGCAGGCCGGAGTTGACGGGAACGGCCGGGGGCATTATAGTGAACCGGTTCGACCACCATGAGTGGGTCACCGACAATCAGGGATGTGGCTAAGCGAGCAGGGGTAGCAGTCTCCACGGCATCGTTGGCCCTGAACGGCAAGCCGCAGGTGAGCCAGCAGACCCGACTTCGCGTACTGCAGGCTGCCGAGGATCTCGACTACTCTCCCCACGCCGCAGCCAAGAACCTCGCGGATGGGCGCACGCGGACCATCGGGTTGGTCAACCCTACTACAGTTGAGCACCTCTTCACCTCGTCTGGCTTCTTCATGCGGCTGATCCGTGGCATGCACCGGGCGGCTACGGAAGAAGGCTATAGCGTGTCCCTGCACATCGCTGACTCCGAAGAGGAGGCAAAGGCGGCCATTCGCGCCGCGGTCCGAACCCGTTCCGCTGATGGGTTTGTCATCACCAACCCGACGGTATCTAGTTCGTACCTCCGGGACTTCAAGCGTCACCGCGCCCCGGTTGTGTTCATTGGCCGCCCTGTGGAGGACGCGGTCTACGTGGACAACGACAACGTCGAGGTAAGCCGCGTGGGAGTTCGACATCTCATCGAGTGCGGCCATCGTCGAATCGCCTTTCTGAACGGACCGGAGCAGTTCACTTTCTGTCACGATCGGCTCCTAGGCTACCGTACCGCGCTGGAGGAGGCAGGGCTTCCCTACGATCAAGGGCTCGTATGGCGGTCCGAGCAAACTGCGGAAGCAGCCTACGAGGTCGTGCGCGCGGGCTTGGCAGAGCACAGGTTCTCCGCGCTGTTCGCCGTCAGCGGGATCCAAGCAGTGGGAGCTGTCCGCGCGTTTCGCGACTCTGGTCTGGCTGTGCCTGACGATGTTTCGGTTGTATGCGTGGATGACACGGAACTCACGCGGTATTCCATCCCCCCTCTTACTGCGGTTGCGCTGCACGAGAACTGGCTGGGCTATTGGGCGGTGAAGCTTCTGCTTCACGCAATCAAAATGCAGACAGCAACGTATCCCGTCTTGCTTCCCGGGGAGCTTGTCATCCGGGGGTCAACTGCTCCATCCCGGGAGAGGGTGACCGAGGTGTCGGGCCGAAGGGGGTGATCGGCCGGGAGAAGTGGGGTCGAGGAGGAAACGCGCGGATGCAGCCACAGGAGGTGAACCATGCGCGCGCACAGGGCACGCTCGTTTGGGAAGGTCCTAGTGCTGGCGGCAGTAGCGGTGGGCTTGGTGGGGCTCAGCGCTTGGGCGCAGCCCATCAAGCTGACGGTGACCTCGCGTGCGGTCCGAGGAGGGGTTAACACCCAGCTGGTGCAGTGGCTCGAGGATGTGGTGTTCCCAGCCTTCGTTGCCGCGATGCGAGCTCAGGGCAAGGATGTCCAGGTCGAGTTCATCCAGTTTGGTGGCACCGATGAGGCCCTGAAACAGCAGTACGCGCTTGACCTCAGCGTCGGTCGGGGCGCTGACATCCTTGGGTTCGACGGATTCTGGATCCCGGAGTTCGTCGAGGCTGGGCTGGTGAAGCCCTTGGAGTGGGTCGCCGGGCCCGCCGTATGGCAGTGGGAAGGATGGGAGTTCATCCCGCTAGGAATGAGGGAGATCCTTGGGTATCGTGGCGAGGTCTACGGCATCGCTCTTGGTACCGATGTGCGCGTCATCTTCTATCGCCGAGACCTGTTCGAGCAGGCGGGGATCCTCCAGCCAAAGGTGGGAATCCACGAATGGCAACCCCGAACCTGGGAGGAACTGCTGGACACTGCCCGCCTGATCAAGGAGCGACTGCCAGGCGTGATCCCCCTTCAGATCAACGCCGGAACCGACATGGGTGAGGCAACCACCATGCAGGGTTGGTTCATGGTCCTCCTCGGAACCGGCATCCACATGTACGACTTCGACGCGGAGAAGTGGTACGGCCAGCATCCGGGGATTCTCGAAGCCCTCCGGTTCTACAAAACTGTCTACATCGACGAGAAGCTGGGAGACGCCCGCATGCAGCTTTTGCCCGGAGCACGTGCCCGCACGTTCGAGGGTTTCCGGGACGGGAAGATCGCAATGCTTGTGGAAGGCGACTGGTTCTGGCGGTCGGTGATCGCCCCCGGGTCGGAGTGGGCAGTGCCGAACCGTGAGGAGATGGTGGGTTGGGCGAAGATGCCGGCCAAGGAGCCAGGGGCAGGGTATCGTGGCCAGGACTTCGTCACCATCTCCGGCGGCACGGGTTTCATCCTCAACCCCAACACTTCGCACCCCGCGGAAGCGTGGGCTCTGCTCAGCTTCGCGTTCAGCAAGGAGATGCAGCTGGAGTTCCAGAGGGTCCAACCCCGGATTCGCTGCCGTGTGGACGTTCCCGTGCTCGGCGATCCCGCGATGACGGCTATGGCTGAGGCACTCCTGCCGCTGACCACTGTTCGCCCGATGTTCCCTGGATACCCGAAGATCTCCTACGAGGCGCAGCTCATGACCGAACGCGTGGTCGCCGGCCTGATGACGCCGGAAGAAGCCATGGCCGCCTACAAGGACGCACTCGAGGCGATCGTTGGGGCCGGAAACGTGTTGATCGTTCCCTGACGGGGCTTGTTGGGGGCCCGGGGCAGCCGGGCCCCCAGCTTCTTTCGGGGGTGCCAGTTGTCAGGACCACAACAGCTTCTGCCCAGGAGAATCGGTGTGGGGTTCTTGGCGCCGGCATTGATCTTCATCGGAGTGTTCCTCCTGTTTCCGTTCGTGTGGGTGTTCATCATCAGCTTCACCAACCGTGCCCTCACTGGACCGGGAGCGGTATCGCCTTCCTTCGTGGGGTTGCAGAACTACTTGCGGCTATTCGACCTTCAGCGGTGGATGCGCCCTGGGGAGTTCGGGAACGCCCTGTGGAACACCCTGTTTTTCGTGGCGGGCTCGGCTGTCCTGGGCCAGGTCCCTTTGGGGTTGGGGATGGCTCTCGTCTTCCACCGCTGTCGGCGAGCGCTCAGGGAAGCCGTGTTCACTTTGGCTATTGTCGCCTGGATTCTCCCGGGGGTCACGGTGGCGTTCACCTGGATCGCCTTCCTTGACCGTGACTTCGGCACCCTCAACGCCATTCTGACGAGCCTCGGGCTGGGAGCTGTCGACTGGTACTTCGATTATCCGTTGTTGGCCATCATCCTGTTCAACATCTGGCGAGGGACGGCGTTCTCGATGCTCCTGTTCTCGGCCGCTCTGGGCACCATCCCCCCCTCGTACTGGGAGACATCCGAGGTGGTGGGGGCCACCGGTTGGCAGAGATTCCGCGACGTGATCTTCCCGCTTATCAGGCCCCACGTGCTTACCGCTCTAATCCTGGTGACGCTCTGGACGTTCAACGTGTTCACACCCTACCTCATAACCGGTGGGGGCCCCCTGTTCCGCAGCGAGACGGTGTCGATGTACACCTACCGCGTGGCGTTCAGGTTCCTGGAGTTCGGCAGAGGGGCAACCGCTGCCGTGATCATCATGGTGATCAACCTGATCCTCGCCGTGGGCTATCTTGTGTCGTTGAAGAGACAGGCGGTGTACCAATGAGGCGCCCGAAGTCGGTGCTGGTGCTTGGGGGACGGTGGCTGCTCATCATCGTGCTGGCCGCCTTCTTCCTCCTCCCCCTGTTCTGGCTCCTGACGGCCCCGTTCAACCCCAGGGCCACCTTGCGCGCAACCATCCCGTCCACCCCTACATTGGACAACTTCCGAGCGGTGTTCGCCAACCCGTTTGCCGTGCGGTCCTTGTTCGTGAACAGCCCGCTCCTGGCGGGTGGAGCCATGCTCGGGGTCACCGTTATCGCCACGCTCGCAGCATATGCTCTCTCCCGAATGAAGATCCCTGGCCACAACGTGTTGGTCTACGTCCTGATACTCTTCTCCGCCGTGGTCACAGGCACGGCGGCTATGGTTCCCATCTTCCTTCTCCTGCACTCCTTGAGGCTGATTGACACCCACATCGGGGTGATCCTCGTCTTCATCGGGGGACTCCTGCCGACGGGCATTTTCCTCATGCGCGGGTTCGTGGACAGCGTTCCCCGCTCCTACGAGGAATCGGCGATCGTGAGTGGAGCTACGACCTGGCAGATG
>JACIWI010000118.1 GCA_014361055.1 Candidatus Bipolaricaulota bacterium | reverse complement strand
GCCTCCTGAACTGGTCAAGGTACTTAGGAAGCGGGTCGGTGGCGTGGGAGCGCAGCACCATCTCGGCCTCGACCAGGTAATCCACGTCCTTTAGGATCAGACTAGAACGCTGCTGTCGCTTGTCCTCGACAAAGATAGGAGTATTCCCCTGACGATCCTCTAGCTCGTTACGTAGAATCGCAGTCTGTGTGCCCAGCTTGAGCACCCCGATCCGTCTCACTTCGTACCGGAACTCGGGCTTCCAGAGAATGGCCTCGAGGATTCCCCGCGCCGCGCTGGGGGTAATAACCGGATAGCTTACGCGCTCTACCTTGAACTCTGGGCGGGAAAAGCAAGCATACTCTCCCCAAATGCGCACCATCACCAAGTTACTTGATGACACGCCTCAACCTCCTACACCACTAAGTCGCTGGGGTCAGCGAGGTCCTCTAATAGTCCACGATGGCGTCTATCATCATATACCCCAATCCAAATGTACAGGTTATTTGACACCTCGTCAAGCCAGTCCCGCTTCTTCTGTGCTTCGTGCCTAAAGAGACCCACCAGGTAAGGCTGGAGCCGTCGCCAGGCGTGGTAGCTCGGAGTCCGCCGCCATGCCTCGAGTCGCTCCAAAGCGTCCTCGTAGGGCACCACCACCGAAACCGTGTCATCCTTGATGAGTCGATAGCGGACGGCCACCTCGGGATAGTTCAGGACCTCGCGGTAAGCTTGGATGTGCTTTCTGTCCAGGTCTACGTCGGTGAAAAGCCGCCGAAAGTACTCGCGGTAGAGGTCGGGGTCATGTAGCCTTTCCGGTGGACGCTCTTGTAGCAGGAACCGGGCCTTCTCGAGGCCCACCTTGTAAGGACCCTTCGGACTTCCACCTTTAGCTGGCTCGAAGATGACCACCCGGCCCCGCCCTCTTTTCCCCTCACGGTTGCAACGGCCTGCCGCTTGAACGATCCGATCCAGCGGCCCCACGGCGCGCCAGACCACCGGGAAGTCCAGGTCTACCCCTGCCTCTACCACCTGAGTGCTTATGAGGCGCACAGGTTCGCCTCCTTGCAGCCTGCACTGGACCTCAGCCAGCACCTTCTTCCGGTGCGCCGGGCAAAGCAGGGTGGAGAGGTGGAAGGCGTCTGGGTCGTCTCCCAAGCCCTCCAGCACGGCCAGCGCGTCCCGACGGGTGTTGACCACCACCAGCACCTGGGGTAAGCCCCGGATTTCCCTGGCCAAGGCCTGCCAGGAGATGGGTTGGGGATGCCTTTCGTACTCTACGCGCTTGAGCACCTGGAAGTGCTGGGAGTAGGAAGGCACGATCTCGCGAAGTTCCATACCTTGGAAGGCCTCGAGCCAGCGGTTTCCCTCGAAAGCGGGCTGGGTGGCGGTGGAAAGAACAACCGTGACCCCGTAGTCCTCCACCAGAGCCCGCAACACGTCCAACGTCGGGTGCAGAAGCTCCGGGGGGAGAGTCTGGACCTCGTCAAGCACGATGACCGAACGGGCCAGGCGATGGATCTTGCGCGCCTTGCTCGGCCGGTTGGAAAAGAGGCTCTCGAAGAGCTGGACAGTGGTGGTCACGATGAGCGGCGCATCCCAGTTCTCGATGGCTAGGCGTTTGCGGAAGATGGCCTGGTCCTGTTCTTCGTTCTCGGGCACCTCGAGGGCCGAGTGATGCTCTAGCACCGCTTCTTCGCCCAGAATATCCTGGTATACCTGGGCGGTCTGGTCGATGATGCTGGTGTAGGGGATGGCCACCACCACCCGCCGCAGCCCATGGATCAGGGCGTGCTTCAGGGCAAAGGCAAGGGAACTTCGGGTCTTGCCGCCTCCGGTGGGGACGGTGAGCCGGTAGATGCCAGGCGGCCCGGAGGCGGCCCGAAGGCAAGCCTCGTAGACCTCACGGCGCACGCGATTGACTAAGGTGTCCTCAGTCCCAGCCAGCAGGCGGTCTTGGTCAGCCTCCAGCTTTCGCCAAAGCTCCTCCAGGCTGGGCCCCTGCCCACGCAGCGCAGCCTGGCCGGGGTCGAAGTGGGCCTCGGTGTCCAGGTAGTCGGCGTCCACAAGGGCAGAAAAGAGCATTCGGATACGAAGTTCAAGCCGGAGGGGCGAATGAGCGGATAGCCTAAGTTGCGGGAGACTCAGGCCGGCGAGGTAAGCCTTCATGGTCTCTACCGCTTGGGGTTGCTCTGCCAGGAACTGCGACAGCGAAGAGGTGGCGCACCCTGCATCAGGAAGACCTCCGTGATGCCCGAAGATGGGCAAGACCAGTTCTTTCCAGTGGGGATCATTTTTGAGGGCCAAGTAAAGGAAAGCGGCCCCCCAAGGAGAGTGAGGAACGCTCTGGGCCGGCCTGCCTTCGTCCTGAGCCAGTAGATACTCTTGGAACTCGCGGTTGAGCTTGCCGAGATCGTGGAAGATCCCAATCCAATAGCCAAGCTCGCCCGCTCCAAACCATTCACAAAAGCCCTGGGCGCGTCGTGCGACGCCAGCGAGGTGCTCTGCAAGATCATGCCATCCCGTGGGCCCCGGGGTGTGCGCGTACACCAAAGCCCCCTTTCCGACGAATCCTTACATGATTATTCCCCAAGGAGCTCCTTCAAGGCATCCCACTCCTCTTTGGGGATGTGGTAGGTGTGCTCTGGCCCGAGGAACGTCCCTGCCTTCACGTCGCGGCGGTCGATGCGAGGCTGGGAGTTAAGCGCATAGCTAATGCCCTAGGGCGGGCCCATGCAGATCGTCTGCACCTTACCCGCCCTTGCCCTCCTTGACCAGGAGCGAGTTCATCACCAGGAGCGAGTCGCCCAGAATCAGGCGGTTGGTCCAGCCGACCTCGTGCTTGTAGAACTCGATCTGCTGGTCGGCGGGGAACGGCGTCTCGCCGAAGAGGCCCGGTTGGGCAGGGGAGGGTTTGCGCACGGCGTCCAGAATCGCCCGCGTGGAGATGCGCTCGTGGATGGGGAGGGAGACCACGTCCACGTCAAAGCTTGTATGCTCAGCTTTGCTCGCCCACGCCAACTGCGGGTCCAGATGCGGGTCGTAGGCGTACTGTTTCACCTGGCGCTCGCGGACCTCATAGGTGGGCGCAATTCCAGTAGGCGGATTGTTCTTACGCCTGGCCTCCGCATGACGGAAGTCCTTCACACCGTCGGTCCCGTCCGTCCGTTTTCTACGTGGCATGGTTCGCCCAATAGATTACTCGGACTTCCTCGCCGCTGCCATATCGATGCCTCGAATGGGTCCAGAAGACATCGGTAGCTCGGCCCTCCCCTGTCTAGGCGCTGGCCACAGATGGGTATGGCTCCCCGGGGCGGCGCCCTGAGCGCGCTGATCCTCGAAAGCCTCCGAGATGCGCCTGGACATGAGGGCATCAGACTAACCCAGGAATTGGGCTCGAACCCCCAATTGACCCTGCTTGGGGTTCGCTCCGGGGGTCCCACTGCTCGCCATGCCAGCATTCCCTCATCGGGCAACGCTTCCTGACGCGGCCGGGCGAAGGTTACGGCGTCTGTTGTCCGTGCAGGTCCGTACTTGCGCCCGCAGGATGTTACCCGATTGAACCGATCACGGCCAAGTGGGAGGAGTTTAGTCGTAGCAGTTCCTCCACCGACGCTGTTGACGGCCGGCTGCTTTGTGCTTCGCGGGGGTCCGCGGCGCCCCGTATGTCCCCGGCTGCGGGCATGGATCGCCTCGATCCGCTCACGGAGCTCTCGATCCTGCCGTGTACGTCTCGACAGCGGTTGCTTGCACCACGCATGGTACCCGCGGGTGAAGACGCCCAGCACACGGGATGCCGTCGCCGCCGGATGAGGAGCCGGCTGGGTGCTCACGACCGTGTAGACCGTGATGACACCAAGTCGGTCTCCCGAACGGGTCAAGCCGCGCCTTTACCGAGTCCACGAAACCGGGCCAACTCCAGTCCTCCTCGTTGGCTCTTCCCCGCGCCTTCCTAGGAGGAGCGCGGTTTCGTTTAACCACCCTCTCACCAACGCTTGTGCCTGGCCAGGATATCTTGGCGTGCCAACGAAGGCGCGTTAACCTCCCCCGTTCACCCAGGACGAGGCCCGACGCCAGCCTGGACGGGCCGCGGCACGACCGCTCAGCTCCGCGTCATGCGCATTCCCGGTTGCCAAAGGGCTGTGATGACAATATGATAGTTATGTGACTTTATGATGATATAATCACCACGAGGTGATGGAGGATGCCGGAACCGATGATGACGGTGCGGGTGCCGAAGGAGATCTACGACCGGCTCCTTGACGCGAGCGTGCGCTACCGGGTGACCCTCGGTGAGGCCTGGCGGTTCATCGCCAAGGAGTACGAGGAGAGGATTCGAACCCTCGAGGACCGCGTGAAACTCCTTGAGGAGCGCCTGAGGAAGGCCGAAGGGGCGAAGGGATGACGGAACCGGGGAACGTGGACCTCCTGGTCGCGAACCTCCGAGACGAGGTCAAGCTGTGGTTCGCCGACCTGAGGGAAGCGTTGCGGAAGTTGGAGCAACGCCTGGAAGAGATGGAGAAGTCTTCACGGTGCATTCCATCCCACACGCACCGCGAGTACGCCAAGGCCACGGACCTGGACGCCGTGCGGAGGAAGCTCGATGTGCCCCACGCGCACGAGGGGTACGCAACCGAGGCCGACGTGAACGCGCTCGCTGCCCGAGTGGCGGAACTGGAGTCCCAGCAAGGGCAGGTCCCCGCCCACAAGCACCCGGTTCCTGTGCACGACCACCCCGAGTTCGACTCCTTAGCCACGTGGCAGAACGAAGTGGACGAGGCCCTGGGTGAGCTTCACGCGGCGGTACGGGTTCTGGTGAACGTTATCGCAACAAAGCATCCGAGGGAATTCGAGGCTGCGCGCGCATATGTGGAGAAGAAGCGCAAGCGGGGGAGGAAGAGCGCGTAGCTCGGCCTAGCCAATCGGGTACCCTACCCCCGGTTCGGCCCACCACCCGGCGTTCACGTGTACGGTCCGCTTAAGTTGACCTGGTCCCCCTCGTCGGCTCTCCCATGCCCGAGGGCCCACCGCCGGGCACGGTGGTAGGCTTCCATGGAGGACCACCCATCCTTCCCGCAATCACACCACAGCCCACTCCACCTTAGCCAGGGCAAGCTCAACCGGAAAACCGCGCGGACCGGAGCAGGCTCCGTTCGTGGTCCAGGGTTTCCCCGCAGCCGCCTGGAGAGGACGGGCCATCCCGATTCAGCCGTGGCCGCTGGTCAACAGGAACCGAACGAGGTCGGGATCGAAGCCTAGCTCCTGGGCCACCTGGTCTGGGGATTTCCCTTGGGCCAGGAGAGCCCGGGCCTTCTTCCGCATCCGGGAGGCCTTCTGCCGGCAGCCTGCACCATGGCTATCGCAGAAGGTTTTCTTGGGGGAGCGGGTAACGTCGAACCAAGTCCTGCAGATCGGACACCGACGAAGCTTGGTTTTCCCGGTCACCTCGAAGAAGAACATGAGCCACATCCCCGTGAGGAGGTCCTTGGGGACGAGGCGCGTCCGCAGGGAACCGCCCGAGTCCAGGACCAGTTGAACGTCGATCTTCCCTGCGAGTTCCTCGTTGAAGAACTGGAGAAGCCTCAACCGTGCAGGCCCGACCACGTCCTTCGTGGTGCGCCAGTGGGCCCAGAGGGCGGGGGACGGGCCATTAGACTGGAGGCCGGCGATGATCCGCTGTCCGAGATGGACCCGGCCGGCGCGGGACAACGTTTCAGCGAGCTTGGCCCTGGCCTCCGCGGCCGTCCTCTCGAGATGGCTCACCGGCCCCGGACTGGACTTGCCCAGCGCGGCTTCAAGGGCTGCTTCGCCTGCGAACTTCTGGGCCTGGATGGTCTGCGTGTGGTTAAGCCGTAGGGACGATCCGGCTGGGAAGTGCTCTACCCTGTCCCCCTCCCAGCGGATGACCTCCCGCAGACCATCGACGTTAGGCTCTCCTCCGCCATCCCCGCGGAGAAGGTCCCAGAGGTGGACGGCGTCCCGCATGTCCTGGATCGCCCACTGCCAGAACCCAAGGGATTCCGCGGGATGGAACGTGGGCATCTCTTGATCCACCACGGTGACGACGAGGTTCCCACCAACGAGGCTCCCGAACTCGTTCGCGAACGCAAGGATCGCGTCCTTGGTCAAGGGGAGGCCCGCGAACCGGCGGTGGAGCTCCGGTGCCTCCTTGAACGGGAGGGTGGTCCGCGTTGGGTGACGTTCGCCGTGTGGGGGCGCGATCAGCCACGGCGGACGCACGTCGCAGTCGCGACCGTACACGAAGTCCATGGTCGCCCGGGCCGTGGCCGGATCATCTGGTGCCTCATGGGCCCACCGAAAGCCGTGCTCCGGCACCGCCCACTCCAACCATCCTTCCAGCTCGGCCATGGTCCCCTGAGACAGTAGCGATACGGCTGCACAACGTCAACTGTGTCGCCACCGACCCCGGCCTCCGCTACAACGTCCATGAGCCCTCGACAGGGCTGGTGAAGCGAGTGGGTCGGACGAAGAGCGAGGGCGAGGTCAGGAAGCGGCCTAGCCGACGCGGTGACGAGGCCCCAGTGGAGGCAACCATCACCGAGCCGGCAGGGTTCCCGGCTGACCCGCTTCATCTTCTGGCCCAGCTTGTCGCCCGCAGGATCAGGGAGAAGGACGGAGGTCCCCTTGGGAGGGAGGGAGCTCCGTGCTAGCCTCAGGTTGAGGGCTGGTCAAGGAGGTGAACCCAGGATGAGGGTCGTGCTCTACGCGCGGGTGTCGTCCCACAAACAGGCCGAAAAGGACCTTTCCGTGGGGGCGCAGCTTCGTGCCCTGCGGGGCTTCGCCCACGAGAAGGGGTGGACAGTGGTCGGGGAGTTCGTGGACAAGGCCGTGAGCGGGCGTACCGCGAACCGCCCCGGCTTCAAGGAAATGCTCTCCGCCGTCCGGCGGGAAAAAGTGGACGCGGTGCTCGTGTGGAAGCTCGACCGCCTCGCCCGGGATGTGGAGGTGGCCGCCGCCACCCAGGCGTTCCTCCGCCGCCACGGGGCAAGGCTGATCTCCCTCCACGAGTCGTTCGACGACACGCCCCAAGGCCGCCTCATCGCGCACACGTTCGAGGCCCTTGCCCAGTTTTACTCCGACAACCTCGCCCAAGATATCTGCCGGGGCATCCGGGAAGTGGCCCTGCGCAGATTCTACTACCACGGCCACCCGCCGGACGGGTACAAGACGATCAGCGTGCGCGATGGAACAACGACCCGGAAGAAACTCACGCCCGATGAGGTACGAGGCCCCATCCCGCTCCGGATGTTCTACATGTGCCTGTCCGGCAAAGGCGGCCGGGAGATCTCCAACACCTTGAACGCTGAAGGCACCTTCACCCGAACGGGACGCCCCTGGACCCCTCAGAAGATCTACGCCATCCTCAAGAACCCCGTGTACTGCGGCGACCTCGTTCTGGGAACAAGCCGCCACTGTTCGGAGTTCCAACAGCCCCTCGTGATCCGCAACGCGCACGAGCCCTTGGTACCGCGAGATGTTTTCGACCGGGTGCAGGAGATTCTGAGATCGCGAGCGAAGAACCCCGCAGCCCCGCGTTGGCACGGAAGCCCGTACCTCCTGTCCGGCCTTGTCCGATGCGGCAAGTGTGGGGCAGCGCTGTGCGGCACGGCCGCCAAGAGCGGCCGGTTCCGGTACTACACGTGCACCCGGTACTACAAGGAGGGCAAGCGCTCGTGTCCCGGAACCCGCGTCCGCAAGGAAAAGCTCGAGCAATTCGTGCTAGACAAAGTCACCACCGTTATCCTCGCTCCGGAGAACCTCGCCCGGCTGGTCGACCTCGTGAACCAGGAGCTCGCCGAGAGCACGGAGCGCATCGACGCTGAGCTCCAGAGGATCGACCAGGAGATCGCCGTCATCCAAGCACGGCTAGCCCGCTTGTTCGACGCGTTGGAGACGGGCAAACTCGAGCTCGAGGACCTTGCACCCCGGATCAAAGACCTCCGGAAGTCCATAGAGAAGCTTGAGAACCGGAAGGAAGCCCTCCTCGAGGCTAAGGGTACCCAGGATGTCGTCGTTGTGGACAAGGATACGATCCTCGCCTACGCCCGAGATCTCGAAAAAACCCTCAGCACGGGGTCGCTCTCCGAACGGAAGACCTTCCTGGCCTCCCTCGTCAAGCGGATCGTGGTCCATCAAGAGCGGGTTGAGATCGAGTACCGGTTGCCTCAATCACAACCCAAACCAGAAGAACCTACGGTTCTACAATCGGTAGCCTCTGGTGGAGCCGACGGGAGTCGAACCCGTGGCCTCTAGCATGCCATGCTAGCGCTCTCCCAACTGAGCTACGGCCCCGCAACACCCATTCTCCCCGGACCCCTGCCCGGGCGCAACCCCGCTAGATGTCCAGCGCTGCCACCCGGTGCGCGTTCTCGCGAATGAAGTCCCGCCGGAGGGCGACGTCGTTCCCCATCAGGGTGGTGAAGATCTCGTCCGCCTCCAGGGCGTCGCGGATCGTCACCTGCCGCAGGATCCGCGTCTCCGGGTTCATCGTCGTCTCCCACAACTCCTCTGGGTTCATCTCCCCGAGCCCCTTGAACCGGCGCACCGTCAGCTTCCCGTCCCCTTCCGCCTGACGTGCCTGGAGCTCCTCCTCCGTGTAGAGGTAGGTGCGGCTCTGGCCCTTCTGCACCAGATACAGCGGGGGCTTGGCGATGAACACGTGCCCGCGCTCGATCAAGGGCCGCAGGTTCCGGAAGAAGAACGTGAGGAGAAGGGTGCGGATGTGGGCCCCGTCCACATCGGCATCGGCCATGATGATGATCTTGTGGTAGCGGAGCTTCCCCACGTCGAACTCCTCCCGGATCCCGGTCCCCAGGGCGGTGATGAGCGCCCGCAGCTCTTGGTTATCGAGGAGCTTCCCAAGCCGTGCTTTCTCCACGTTGAGGACCTTCCCCCGCAGGGGAAGGATCGCTTGGAACGTGCGGTCCCGGCCCTGCTTGGCCGACCCGCCGGCGGAGTCCCCCTCCACGATGAACAGCTCCGACTTCTCCGGGTCGTCGTTCGTGCAGTCGGCGAGCTTGCCGGGGAGGCTGCTCGCCAGCAGCGCCCCCTTCCGCCGGACAAGCTTCCGCGCCTTGGCCGCCGCCAGTCGGGCCCGATGGGCGGTCGCGGATTTCTCGATGATCGCCCGGGCCACCCCGGGGTTCTTCCCCAAGTACTGCCCGAGCTGTTCCCGCACCACCTCCTCCACGAACGTCCGCACCCCCGGGCTCCCCAGCTTGGCCTTGGTCTGCCCCTCGAACTCCGGCTGCTGGAGCTTCACCGACACGATCGCCACCAGCCCCTCCCGGATCGCCTCCCCAGGCAGGGCTTCCTCCTCCTGCCGGATCAGGCGCTTCTCCCGGGCATAGTCGTTGAGCACCTTGGTCAGCGCCGCCCGGAACCCGGTGAGGTGCGTCCCCCCCTCCCGGGTGTTGATGTTGTTGGCGAACGTGAACACCTCTTCGTCCACAGCGTCGGTGAACAGCATCGCGATCTCCGCCGCTTGCGCCCCCCGGTCTTCGGCGAGGTAGATCGGCTCGTCATGAAGGGGCTCCTTCCCGGTGGCCAGCTCCTTCACGAACGCCACGATCCCCCCCTCGGCGTGGAAGGTCCGCTCAACACCGGCGATGCGGTTGTCCAGGCGGATGGTCAACCCGGGGTTCAAGTACGCGAGCTCCTGCAAGCGGTGGGCGAGCTTGGAGAAGTTGTAGTGGAGCTCCCCGAAGATCTCCCGATCGGGTAGGAACGTGACCGTGGTCCCGGTGTCCGTCGCCTCCCCCACCGGGACGAGCTCGGTCACCTTCCGCCCGCGCACGAACTCCTGCCGGTACGCCTTCCCATCCCGCCACCGCACCTCCACCGTCAGGTGCTCGGACAGGGCATTCACCGCCGATACCCCCACCCCGTGTAGCCCCCCGGATACCTTGTAGCCCCCGGTCTCGAACTTGCCCCCGGCGTGCAACGTGGTGAGCACCAGCTCCACCGTGTTGATCCCGGTCTCCGGGTGGACCCCCACCGGGATGCCGCGGCCGTTGTCCCGGACGGTGATCCGCTTGTCCTCATGGATGACGATGTCGATCTCGGTGCAGACCCCGGCCATGGCCTCGTCCACCGAATTGTCCACCACCTCGTAGATCATCTGCAGAAGCCCATCCGGGCCGGTGGACCCGATGTACATGCCCGGGCGCTTGCGTACGGCCTCGATGTCCTCCAGAACTTGGATCTTGTCTACGTCGTAGTCTGGCTGTTGGACCACCCCTCATCACCCGCCGAAGTATAGCTGAGCACAGAAAAATCCTCAAGGCATCGGCATTTGCTCCCTATAAGCCGGTCATTCGTCTCCTGGCCACCCGGGCGACCTGCGGATAATCTTCGTTCCGAAAGGAGGGTTGGTGCGGCTTCTGGAGTGGCAAGGCCGGGCGATCCTGGAAACAATGGGCATCCCGGTCCCGCGTGGGGCGGTGACCTCCACCCCCGCCGAGGCGCGGGCAGCGGCCCAGGCCATCGGGGGGCCGGTGGTGCTCAAGGCCCAGGTCCCGGTGGGCGGACGGGGAAAGGCCGGGGGCATCCGGCCGGCTCAGGATCCGGCAGAGGCGGAGCGCCTGGCCCGGGAGATGCTGGGCCGCGAGCTCAAGGGGCTGCGGGTCGACCAGCTTCTGGTGGTGGAGGCAGCCGAGGTCCGGTCCGAGCACTACCTGGGGATCACC
>JACIWI010000117.1:2986-16272 GCA_014361055.1 Candidatus Bipolaricaulota bacterium | reverse complement strand
GGTGCTCTCTTCTTAGGGCTAACAGGTTGTTTCAACCTGACACAGCATTTTGTATCTACGCCGAGCAGGCCTTCAGGCCCATCGGCCGGGGAGGTGGGGCAGCTACTGACCTACTCCACAGGGGGGGCGAGCTGTAGCGAAGGCCACCCAATCCAGTACCGATTCGACTGGGGTGACGGGACATATTCCAGCTGGAGTTCATCCACAACCGCTAGCAAGACTTGGAATAGCGCTGGGACGTACCAAGTGAAAGCCCAGGCGCGTTGCGCGACAGACCCGTCGGTAGTGAGCGGTTGGTCATCGGCTTTGTCCGTTTCGATAACAGCTCCTGCCTATGGAGGCATTGGTGACACGAGGGACAACGGACGATTGGCGATCACGCTTCGAAGCGTGCGTACAGCCAACAAGATTTCGCTTTTTGAACCCGACCCCGGTAAGATCTTCCTGATCGTGGACCTCAAGGTCCGGGCCTTACGCGATGGAGCAAGTTTTTACGTTACTATGCTAAGGGTAACACAAGCCGATGGTCAGGCACACGACTGGTCAGGTGCATCGGTTGGGCTCCCTAACTACCTTGGTTCGATGTATAACATGAGCGCGGGACAGTGGACAGCAGGGGAAGCAGCTTTCGAAGTCTATCCAGGGCAAGCATACTATATCCTAGAGTACAAACCGCTTTACGAGGATCCGATACGCTTTAGGTTTTCGCTGTAGTAAACGGCAGCCTTGGAGACCCCAAAAGTTGAGTGTATGAGGGGTCAGATCTTGTCTTTTGACTCCATTGATGCCCCACGGCCCGTCTTCGTATCCGGTTTGGGTTCCACCCCGATGTTGCGCAGCCAATCCAGGGCCCACTGGCGAACTGGCACGTCCCTAAATGTATTTGTCATCAGCTCATCTCATGTCAAAAAACAAGATCTGACCCCCATGCTTCTGGCGCTTAGCCGACCAGCGCCTGCGGTGATGGAGGGCCGCGTTTGGCAAGAGTGGGGGGTGGTACGGTGGATTCATTTGTCAAGGGATTGGAGACGTTTGCCAACTTGGCCGTAAGCTGTGGTGTCCTCTTCTTCCTGCTGGAATGGCGAAGACGTAGCAGAGAGCTGGGGTACTCAACATACATCGCGCTCTCCCAGACCTCTGTGGACCTGGAGAAACTACTCATTGACCATCCCGAGATCATCTCTGTTCTCTCAGGACAAGCCACCCTCGAACAAGTCCCCAGTGCACGCTACTACTTCAACATGCTAATGATCATCTTTGAGAACGTGTTTCTTTGCCGCTCCCGTAGATGGCTCGGAAAAGATGAATGGGATGGGTGGCAGACTTGGATGGCAGGGATGATGAAACTCGACAGCTTCCGGAAGACGTGGGACGAGGAGAAAAGCCTTTACGCTCGCTCATTCGCCAAGTTCATGGATCAGTTCAGGCCTTAGCTGATCAAGCCGACGGCGCTTCTGCTCGCCATCATCAGGCCGGCGCAAGTGTGAGTGGGGATCGGGGAGGCTGCAGTGAAGCAAGACGGCGAAGCTGACCTCCGGGAGTGTATGAGGGGTCAGATCTTGTCTTTTGACTTCATTGGGGCCTCACGGCCCGTCTTCGCATGTCAAAAAACAAGATCTGACCCCCATGCGACCCCCATGCTTGACCCCCATGCTTCGCACGGTGCTGTTTGACGCACCCCATCCCTCGCGCCTCCAAGTGCGCCGTCAGCCGGTTCTCCCACAAGAACTACACCGGGCCTGCGGCTGGCTGAACTCAAGCAGAACCCGCGTGAGGAGGGAGCTTGGGGAGTCCGATCCCCGTGGACAGCGACCTGGAGGACGCCCTGAAATCCTTTCGCCGCTCGGCGGTGGTAGCGGTGTAGGGATAGTCCAGGTGGACGATTCTGCGGCTGTCTGGCCGCAGTTGTCCTCCGTGCCTTGTGCGCGGAATAATCCAGTGGGGATGGAAGGGAACACGGGTTATCTTCCTGGCAGAAGAGGGCGTGTGAGCGACGAACCCATCCGCGACAAGAGCCGTTCCAGAGAGGAGGAGGTGCCTGTGGAAGCGCTGGGGTTGGACGTCACGTACCGGTGTCCGGCACGCTGCGCACACTGCGCCTACGCTTGTGGACCGGAGGGAAGGTACATGGAGGTGGCAGAAGCTCAGGCCCTGCTCCGCGACGGCCGCGATCTCGGTGCCTCGGTAGTGTGCATCTCAGGAGGGGAACCTTTCGTCGATCTGGGGAGACTCGCGCGCATCATACAGGCCTGCCGCGGCGCGGGGTTCGAAGAGATCTGGGTGTTCACAAACGGCTTCTGGGCACGCAGTCGGCCGAAAGCCCGGGTTACCGTGGAACACCTCCGGGATCTGGGCGTCACCAAGCTGTTCGTAAGCGCCGACTCGCTGCATGCCCCGTACGTTCCAACGGCGGACGTCATTCTGCTCGCCGGGACTGCTGCCAGCGTAGGCCTGGAGGTCAAAGTGGACTGCCGGATCAACCCGCTCGCTGCGAACTCAGACTCAGAAACCATTCAGATAGCGGAGCAGATGAGGCAGATTCCGGGCGTGCAGGTGCAGATCAGCCTGCCGTGGGCCATAGGCAGAGCTTCCTCCTTGTTCGAGTCCGTCGGGGTGGACCAGCACACGCCCGAGCCGACCACCGGCTTCAGTGCGGGCACGGCGGAACTGCGTGGGCCTTGCAATGAGATCTGGCCTGGCGGCGACCTGCGCGTACCTGGTGGAGTCGATGTGGATACCGAAGGCTATGTCAACCTCTGCCCCGGTCTTGCCATCGGCAAGATCGGTGACCGGTCGCTCCGAGAAGTCGTTGGCAACTACGACTGGGAGGCCCACCCTGTCGTGCGGGTGCTGGCCGATCTGGGTCCCGTGGGTCTGGCGATGCAGGCTGTGGCCCGAGGCTACCGCCCCCGCTCCCGCTACGCAAGTCGCTGCCACCTTTGCTACGACGTGAGGAAGTTTCTCAGACCGGCCTTTCCCGAGTACCTGGGACCTGCCAACTGCTACCCTGAAATCTGACCACACTGTATGGGGGGTCAGATCTTGCTTTTTGCTATCTGGTACGGTAACCTGCTGGCATGGCGAGACCACTGAGGGTGGAGTACCCCGGGGCGACCTACCACGTCACCAGCCGGGGCAACGCCGGACAGCCGATCTTCCTTGATGCCCAGGACCGGACGGCCTTCCTGGAGGTATTGGCCGACGTCGTCGCGCGATTCCGCTGGCACTGCCATGCCTATTGTCTGATGGACAACCATTACCACCTGGTCCTCGAGACCCCAGAAGCGAACTTGTCGCGGGGGATGCGGCAGCTCAACGGTGTCTACACGCAGAGGTTCAACCGCCGTCACGGGCGTTCTGGACACCTCCTCCAGGGACGGTTCAAGGCGATCCTGGTAGAGAAGGAGAGCCATCTTCTGGAGGTGGCCCGCTACGTGGTGCTGAACCCGGTGCGGGCCGGAGAAGTCCGTCATCCCCGGCAATGGAGGTGGTCGAGCTACCGGGCCACCGCTGGGGAGGCCCCGGTGCCGGAGTTTCTCACCGTGGACTGGCTGCTCTCTCAGTTCGGGCGGGGAAGGCAGGCCCAGCTTGCCTACCGCCAGTTCGTGGCCCAGGGCCGCGGGGTGGACATCTGGGAGGATCTGGAAGGTGGGGTGATCCTCGGCACGGGGCGGTTTGTGAACAAGATGCGGCCCCGGCTCCGGGAGAGGGCGGGGGGATCGGAGATCCCCAAAAAGGCGCGGCTGGCTGGGCGCCCGACGCTCAAGGCCCTGTTCCGCGGGGTGCGCGGGGACCTCAAGCGGCGGAACGAGCGGATCCGCGAGGCGGTGGTGGAGCACGGCTACACGCTCAATGAAGTCGGTGCTTACATCGGCCTCCACTACTCCACGATCAGCCGGATTGTCACCCGGCTCGAGCGCGGGGCCGCCGAGTCAAAAGACAAGATCTGACCCCACCGTCCGGTTGCACCCGAGGGCGGGCGGCGCGAGAATCGCCCCGGGGAGGGATGGGTGAGCGGACGAAACCGCCGGTCTTGAAAACCGGTGAGCCCTCGGGCTCCGTGGGTTCGAATCCCACTCCCTCCGCCAGAAAAGCGGTTCGCCGGTGCCCGGTTTTCCGACTCGAACCGGATCCCCGCGGAAACGCAGTTTTCGCGGGATGGGATCAGCGGTATTCCACGACTTCGCTCAGGGGGCGGCGCTCCTGCGGTGGGGAGGGCTCCTTGAACCGCCCGAGGGGGATCAGCGCCACCGGCCGCAGCCCCGTCGGGAGTTTGAGGAGCTCGCTCGCCTTCCCCTCGTCGAACGCCCCGACCCAGCACGAGCCTAGCCCCTGCGACGTCGCGGCCAGGAGCATGTTCTGGATCGCCGCCGCCGTGTCCTGGAGGCAGTACAGGGTGGCCCCCCGCTCCCCGTACGCCCGCCGGGCTCGAGCGAGATCGGCGCAGACCACGATCACCACCGGAGCCTCAGCCAGGAACCGCTGCCCGTGCGCGGCCTCGACCAGCCCCTCCCGGAGCGCCCGGTCCCGGACCACGATGAACCGCCACGGCTGGGCGTTGCCCGCGCTCGGCGCCCAGATCGCCGCGGTGAGGACCGCCCGCACGTCGTCCTCGGTCACCGGGTCCCCGGTGTACCTCCGCACCGAGCGGCGCCTCTTGATGGCCTCCGTCACGTCCATGGCGACCTCCTTTCACCTGCATGGCTCCCACAGATGTTACGACGGCACGGGTTCCGCGGTGCTCGCGGCGAACGCTCTCGCGGTACCATAGGGTTCCTGATGGCGATCCGAGCGGCGCTCATCGACATGGACGGCACGATCTGGGTGTCCCCGGTGCGGGTGGCCGACGTCCGCCGGGAGCTCGGGCTCCCTCAGGATGGACGGCCGATCCTGCACCAACTTGCCGAGCTTCCCCCGGAGGAGCAGGCGCGGGGTATCCAGGTCCTGCGCCGCCACGAGGCACGGGCGGTGGAGCTAGGGAGCCTACACCCTGGAGCCTACGGGCTCCTCGCGTTCCTGAAGGAACGCGGGGTGAAGTGCGCCCTCGTCACCAACAACTCGGGGGCGAGCACGTCGGCCGTCCTCGCCCGGTGTGCGCTCCCGTTCGACCTTGTGTTCACCCGCGACGATGGTGCGATGAAACCCGACCCGGAAGCGTTCCTCGGCCCGCTTGCGAAGCTCGGGGTCCTGCCGGCGGAGGCGGTGGTCATCGGCGATTCCCACTTTGACCTCATCGCCGCCCACGAGGCCGGGATCGGCACGGTGATCCTCGTGCGGCCGGAGGAATGGATGCGCCCCTTCTTCCCGCCCGAGGCCAGTTACCACGAGGTCCAGGATCTCGCCGAGGCCCGAGACCTCCTGGCCCGCTGGGTCCCCTGAACAGGGGAGGGCGCCGCGCGGCGCCCCCCCAACCAGCAAGCGGTTCAGCTCACCTACGCCATAGGCACATGGAAGCGGTCCACATCGAGCGGACGACAGCCCCATACCCCCGCCCCAGCTCCACGTCCGCATCGTCCACGAGGTGGAAGTCGAACAGGTGCTCGGGGTGTTCGCACCCGGCCAGCGTCCGATAGCCGCTCGCCAACACGTGGTCCAGCCGCCGGAGCAAGCTCTCCACGGTGTCCGTCTTGTGTTGAACCCACACGATGATGTCCACGTCCGAAGCCGGTCGGGCTCGGTTCTCCACGGTGCTCCCGTAGATGTACACCGCGCGAAACGTCGGGCCCAGGTCGGCGAGGTAGCGGCAGAGCTCCTGGGCTAAGGCATACCGAAACGCGGAGTGAGCCCACGGGTCCTCCGCCCGGAGCGCCTCCACGACCCCGGCCTCCCCGGGGAACCCCCGGGTCGCCGCCCCGGCCAGGGCCCGCGCGAGGAGCGCTCCCGCGTTGGCCATCGGGCCCAGGAGCAAGCTCGGTGTGCTTGGGATCACGGGAAGATCCCGCGCAGGCGGATCGCCTGCACCACCCGCTCCAGCCCCAGCATGAACGCTGCCGTCCGCAGGGAGACCTTGCGTTCCCGGGCGTAATCCCACACTGCCTGGAACGCGCGGCGCATGATGCGGCTCAGGCGGTCGTTGGTTTCTCCCTCTTCCCAGTAGAAGTTCTGCAGGTTCTGGACCCACTCGAAGTACGACACCACCACCCCGCCGGCATTGGCCAGGATGTCCGGCACCACCACCCGGCCCTGCTCCTCTAGGATCACGTCCGCCTCCGGGGTGGTCGGCCCGTTGGCGCCTTCCACGATGACCTTGGCTCGGATCCGGTCGGCGTTGTCCGCGGTGATCTGGCCCTCAAGCGCTGCTGGGACCAGGACGTCCACGTCCAGGGTGAGGACTTCGGGGCCGGGGAGCTCCTCCACTCCGGGGGCGGTGTACCCGGCGATGAGGCGGTTTGGGGAGCGGGCCACGTAGTCCACGAGCTCGGGGATGTTCAGGCCGTTCGGGCTGTAGAGGGCCCCGGAGACGTCGGACACCCCCACCACCTTGGCCCCGCTCTCGTGCAGGAGCAGCGCCGCCACCGAGCCCACGTTGCCGAACCCCTGCACGGCCACGGTGGTTCCAGGGAGGCCACGCCCCAGCCGGTTCAGGATCTCCTGGGTTACGATCATCACCCCTCGGCCGGTGGCCTCCCGGCGCCCGCGGGCCCCGCCCACCCCGAGGTCCTTGCCGGTGACGATGGCGTACATCGGCTCGCCCCGGAGGACGGTGGCGGTGTCCATGATCCAGTTCATGATCCGGGCGCCCGTGTTCACGTCCGGGGCGGGGATGTCGTGCTGGGGGCCGATGAGGGGGAGGATCATCGCCGTGTACCGCCGGGTCAGGCGCTCAAGCTCCCCTTCCGAGAGGGTGGTTGGATCGCACACGATCCCGCCCTTGCCCCCACCGAGCGGGATGTCCACCACCGCGCACTTCCACGTCATCCATCCCGCCAGCGCCTTGACCTCGTCCAGCGTCACCCCGGGGTGGTAGCGGATGCCCCCCTTGCACGGCCCGCGGGCCGAGGAGTGCTGCACCCGGTAGCCGGTGAACACCTCGATCCCCCCGTGGTCCATGCGCACCGGCACGGATACCTCCAACACCCGCTCCGGGCGCTTGATCATCTCCAGCAAGTCCACGGGGAGGCGGAGCTTCTCTCCGGCCAGGCCCACCTGGGTCCGGAACATCTCGTACGGGTTGACCTCGGTGGCCTTGAGGGCGCGCTCCACCGTGGCTTGCGCCTGTCCAGCCTTATCGGACGTCATCGTTCGCACCTCCTCGACGGGAAGCCTAGAGGCGCGGTGGGCAATTCACATTGCCACTCAGGAGGGATGAGCGCTTCCTTTTTGCATGGACAGGCGCGTGTTCATGTCGGCCAGGGGTTACAGTATGGCAAACATCGAACGTCAATATGACAGACATGCCGTGATCAATTGACGGATACCGATGCCACCAGATGATCACCCTTGCCTTGTGGATTGGGGGAGAGCAGGGTGCCACATTGCCAAGAAGTCACCTGTCAGTCTAGGTTTCGGTGGGCCCGGGTTTGGGGCATCGTTGGCAGGCCATGGATGGACGAAGGCAACGGCTGCTCGCCGAGCTCCAGGCCCTCCCGGGAACGCTCGAGGTCCACTACGGCGCGGGGGAGCTGATCTTTCAGGAAGGCGCGTTCGCGGCCGGGGTGTACGTGGTGGCCGAGGGGTTGGTGATACGGGGAGGCTACGTGCTCGGCACCTCCCAACCGGTGGCGGTGGCCGGGCCGGGGGACCTCCTTGGGGTCGAGACGTGGCGGTTGGACATCCCCCCTCGGTATTGGGGGTTCGCCCGGGCCTTGACCGCGGCGATCCTCCGGTTTGCCCCTGCCGGCGTGTGGAAGGAGGCCCTGGAACAGGAGCGATTTCGGGACCTGGTCCTGTCTATCCTGGCCGAGAGCGTGCTGGACTGGCATACCCTCGCCTTGTACCGAGAGCACGCGGAACGGGTGCTGGCGTGGTTTCTCTTACGGTGGGGACAGGACGATGGGGACCAGGTGCGCCTTCCCGTGTCCACAACCCTTCTCGCCTCCCTCCTCGGCCTCTCCCGGCACACCGTCCGGCAAGCCTTGACCCAGCTTGCCGGGATGGGGGCGGTAGGGCAGGCGGATGGGGAGATCGTAGGGAACCGGGATCGGTTGCGTGCGGTCCTGGGAGAAGCGGCGCTTATAGGGTCTCCTCGATGATGTGCAGGTAAAGCTCGGGGGTCCGCGCCAGCTCCTCAAGCTTTTCCTTGGACAGGATCTTGATCCCCGCGCGGTGCGTTTGGATCAGGCCCCGCTCGCGGAACCGGCGCAGCATGCGCATCAAGGTCTCCACCGAAACTCCGAGGAGCTCGGCCATCGTCTGCCGGGTGATGGGGAACTCGAGGAGCACCGAGCCATCGGTATTCACTGTCCCGTACTTGTTGGCCAGGGCCAGGAGCAGGAGGGCGAGGTTCCGATCAGCGGACTCGGTGGTCTCGCGGGTGAGCTTGAACTCGAGCATCGCCACCTCGCGACCGAACCACCGGCATAGGTCGAACAGGGCCTGGGGGTGATGCTGGAGGAACGCCCGGAACCTGGCGGTGTCGAAGAAGAGGAGGGTGGACTCGACGATGGTCCGGGCAAACTGGAAGTTCACCGGCTCGCGGCCCAGGAAGAACGGCTCCAGGCCGTACCACTCCCCCGGGGCGAGGAACCGCAAGACCCGCTTCTCATGGGTCTTGGGCGCGTACTTGCCGATGTAGAGGAGCCCCTGGCACACCACGTATACCCCGGAGCAATAGGAGCTCTCCTGGGCGATGAGCTCATCGGCGTCGAACCGGAGCACGAGGGCCAGGCGTTCAAGCGCCCCCCGTTCCTCATCGGTCAGACTGGGGAACGCCTTGGCCAGGCAGCTGGCCGGGGATTCCTTGAGCGTGATCTTGGGCATGGTTATGTCGCTTGAATTCTAATGCCTGTCGTGAGTTTACACCACGCGGAAGGAAAGAGGGGCGCTCCCCCCCCCACGATGCCCCTCGGCCGTCCTCAGGCTAGGCCCAGCCCCGCAGCTTCACCGCCTCTGCCACCCTGGATACGGCCACGAGGTAGGCCCCGAGACGGTTGTGGACCTTGTGCCCTTGGGCGGTGTCGTGTACGGCGTGGAACGCCGTTGTCATCTTCTGGTCCAGGCGCTGGTGGACCTCGGCCTCGTCCCAGTAGTAGTTGTACGCGTTCTGCACCTGCTCGAAGTAGGATACCGTCACCCCACCCGCGTTGCACAGGAAGTCGGGGATCACGTAGACCTTGTTCTTGTGGAGGATCTGATCCGCCTCCGGGGTTGTGGGGCCGTTGGCCAGTTCGGCCACGATGCGCGCCTTGATGCGGGGGGCATTGGCGGCGGTGATCTGGTTCTCGAGCGCGGCCGGGATCAGCACCGTCACAGGGAGCTCCAGGATCTCCGCGTTGGTGATGCCTTTGGCCCCGGGGAAGCCGACCACCGAGCCCGTCTTCTCCTTGTGGGCGAGGACGGCCCGTGCGTCCAGGCCGCCCGGGTTGTAGATGCCGCCCTTGGAATCGGACACGGCCACCACCTTGAGCCCCAGGAGTTCCTGTCCCAGGCTATGGGCGTACTGCCCGGCGTTGCCGTAGCCTTGAATGGCGGCGGTGGCCCCGGCGAGGGTGATGTCCAGGGCCTTCCCTGCCTCGCGGATGCAGTACATGCCACCCCGGGCGGTGGCGTCGCCCCGGCCGGCGGACCCGCCCAGGGGGAGGGGCTTCCCGGTGATCACACCCGGGGCGCGGTGCCCGGTGATCGTCTCGTACTCGTCGAGCATCCACGCCATGACCTGAGGGTTGGTGTACACGTCCGGGGCGGGGACGTCGACGTCGGGGCCGATGTAGTGGCCTAACGCACGGATGTACCCCCGGGCGAGGCGCTCCAGCTCCCACGGGCTTATCTCCTTGGGGTTGCACACCACCCCTCCCTTCCCGCCCCCGAGGGGCAAGTCCAGCACCGCCGTCTTCCACGTCATCCACGCCGCGAGAGCCCGCACCGTGTCGAACGTCTCCTCGGGGTGGAACCGGATCCCCCCCTTACACGGTCCACGCGCGTTGTTGTACTGGACCCGGAATCCCTCGAACATCCGGACCCGGCCGTCGTCCATCCGCACCGGGATCCGGACGTGGAACTCGCGCATCGGCCAGCGCAAAAGCTCGTGCAGATCAGGGTCCAACTCGAGGATTCGGGCCGCTTCATCGAGCTGACGCTGGGCGATCTCGAACGGGTTCAAGCTGGTTTTCACGCCGATCTCCATGCTTCCTCCTCCCTTGGCTGAGTGGGGCGCCACCGTGCCCCGCCTCGGCGCGATCTTAGAGGATGTCATGGCTTTTGCCAAGGCATTGTTCGCAAAAATGACACAACAATGCCGTCATCCGACAGGACCATAGGGGCAGGATCGGCCATCGGTGATAACGTATTCTGGGAAGGGAAGGCCGATCGGCTACGCGACGGCGATGGGAGGCCCAGGTTTCCGCCCGGAGCGTCCCGTGGCGAGGTAGCGGTGGATCGCGTGGGCGGCCCGTTTGCCCGCGCCCATCGCCGAGATGACCGTCGCCGCGCCGGTGACGATGTCCCCTCCCGCGAACACGTCCTCCCGGCTCGTGCACCCGTCCTCGTCGGCGACGATCGTGCCCTCCCGGGCCACCTGGAGGCCCGGGGTGGTCCGGGGGATGAGCGGATGGGGATCGTTTCCGATGGCGATGACCGCTGTGTCCACGGGGAGGACGAAGTTGGAGCCGGCTACCGGTACCGGCCGACGGCGGCCGGACTCGTCCGGTTCCCCGAGCTCCATACGGATGCATTCCACACCCACCACCCGGCCGTTCTCCCCCAGGAACCGCACCGGGTTCACCAGGGTGTGGAACTCGATCCCTTCCTCCTTGGCGTGGTGGACCTCCTCGGCGCGGGCCGGCATCTCCGCCTCGGTGCGGCGGTACAGGATCATCACCCGCTCCGCCCCCAGGCGGAGGGCGGTGCGGGCGGCGTCCATGGCCACGTTCCCCCCGCCCACCACCGCCACCGTCCTCCCGATCTTGACCGGGGTGTCGTACTCCGGGAACAGGTACGCGCGCATCAGGTTGACCCGGGTCAGGAACTCGTTGGCGGAGTAGATCCCGATCAGGTTCTCCCCGGCCACCCCGAGGAACTTGGGGAGCCCGGCCCCGGTGCCCACGAACGCCGCCGCGTACCCATCGGCCAGGAGTTCGTCGATGGTCAGGGTGCGGCCGACGACCACGTTGACCTGGATCTCGACCCCCATCCGGTGGAGGCCTTCGATCTCCGCCCCGACGATGCGTTTGGGGAGGCGGAACTCGGGGATCCCGTACATCAGCACCCCGCCCGGCTCGTGCAACGCCTCGAACACGGTCACCGCGTGCCCGAGGCGCCGGAGGTCGGCGGCGCAGGTCAGTCCGGCCGGGCCTGACCCGATGACCGCCACCCGGAACCCGGTCGGGTCGCCGACCCGGGGAACCCCAACGCCGTTTGCGTACTCCCAGTCAGCGACGAACCGCTCCAGGCGTCCGATCGCCACCGGCTCGAACCTGCGCCCGAGGGTGCACGGGGCCTGGCATTGGGTCTCCTGGGGGCACACCCGGCCGCAGATCGCGGGGAGGTTGTTCGTCTCCTTGATCGTGGCGATGGCGCCGCGGAAGTCGCCCTCGCGGATCTCGCGGATGAACTTCGGGATGTCGACGTTGACCGGACATCCCTTAACGCACGGGGCGTTCTTGCACTGCAGGCAGCGCGCCGCTTCCTCCAACGCCTCGTCGGGGGTGTACCCAAGAGGGACCTCGTCGAAGTTGTGGATGCGGGCTTTCGGGTCCTGTTCGCGCATCGGCACTTGGGTCGGGCGGATCACCGGGCCACCTCCTTCGCCGCGAGGTACCGCTCCAGGGCGCACCGCTCCTCGTCCTTGAACGTCCCCAGCCGGGCGAGGAGGAGATCCCAGTTCACCAGGTCCCCGGGGAACTCGGGGCCGTCCACGCACGCGAACCGGGCTTGTCCTTCCACCTCGACCCGGCATCCGCCGCACATCCCCGTGCCGTCGATCATGATCGAGTTCAGGGACACGGTGATAGGGACCCCGAGCTCCCGGCAGACTTGGGTGCAGAACTTCATCATGATCGCCGGGCCGATCGCCCACACGTGGTCCACCTTGCGGGAGGCCAGGATCTCCCGAAGGGGCTCGGTCACTAGGCCCCTGCGCCCGAAGCTCCCGTCGTCGGTGGTCACGATGAGCTGATCGGAGACCTGCCCCAGCCGGTCCAGCCAGAACAGGAGTTCTTTGGTGCGGGCGCCGGCGATGGCGATCACCTCGTTGCCCGCGTCGTGGAGGGCGCGGGCGATGGGGTAGATCGGGGCGATCCCGACCCCGCCCCCCACGCAGACCACAGTCCCGTAGGCCATGATCTCCGACGGGGTGCCCAAGGGGCCGGCCACGTCGCGGATGGCGTCGCCGACCGCGAACTCCTCCCCGAGTTCGCGGGTGCTCTTGCCCACCTCTTGCACGACCAGGGTGATCGTCCCGCGCTCGCTGTCCCAGTCGGCGAGGGTGAGGGGGATCCGCTCCCCCCGCTCGTGGGCGCGCACGACCACGAACTGGCCGGCCCGTGCCTTGCGGGCGATGAGCGGGGCCGCCACCGTGAACTCCACGACGCCCGGGCCAAGGGCCCTTTTGTCCATGACCTTGTTCACCGTTGTTCACCGTCCTTTGGTTGTTTCCTTGATTATGACCGGAGTTGCCCCGCTATGGGGGCGGCCTCGGGTGGGGGGGCGAAGCGCCGTGTAGGTGGCAATGGCAGAAGTGAGCGCGATCTGAAGAGGTCTTCGAGGGTCTTCACAAGCGCGGGATTTCGTGCTATAGTAGTGGTTGGCTATAAGGGCTGGTTTTCCCCCTTATATTTTTTGCCCCTGAGTGCGAACCAATAAAAGGAGTGAGGGTAAATGGAAGTAGTGAGGTTTGGCAATGAGGTGAACGAGGAGCAGGACCTCGTGGACGAGGAGCTCTCCTGGTTTGACGACGACGAGGGCCGTCGCTCTCCGGAGAACCCGATCCGGACGTACTTCGACGAGATCTCCCGCGTCCCCCTCCTGACCAAGGAGGAGGAGGTGGAGCTGGCCCAGCGCGTGGAGGCCGGGGACAAGGCGGCCAAGGAGAAGCTGGCCGAGGCCAACCTGCGCCTGGTGGTGTCCATCGCCAAGAAGTACCGGGGATGCGGTCTGCCGTTCCTGGATCTGATCCAGGAGGGGAACCTTGG
>JACIWI010000117.1:0-2976 GCA_014361055.1 Candidatus Bipolaricaulota bacterium | reverse complement strand
CGCCACGTGGTGGATCCGCCAGGCCATCCTGCGGGCGATCACCAACCGCTCCCGCACGATCCGCGTCCCGACCCACATCAACGAGCTCATCCGCAAGATCCACCAAGCGGAGCGGGAGCACGTGAAGGAGCACGGCACCGGCCCCAGCCTGGAGGAGCTGGCCGAGGAGCTGGACACCACGGTGGACAACATCGTCAAGGCCAAGAAGACCGCTCAGTACACGGCGTCCCTCGATACCCCGATCGGGTACGAAGACGAAGGGGCGGTGCTAGGGGACTTCATCGAGGATAAGGCCGCGGTGTCCCCGACCCGGGAGACGTTCAAGGAGCTCCTGCAGCAGGAACTGCAGAAGGTGCTGCGGGAACGGCTCACCCCCCGGGAGCGCCGTGTGATCGAGCTCCGCTACGGCCTAGATGGCAACCCCCCGCGGACCCTGGACGAGGTGGGGGAGATCTTCGGGATCTCCCGGGAGCGGGTGCGCCAGATCCAGAAGGAAGGGCTGGAGAAGCTGCGCGACTCCGACGTCCTGCGGAAGCTGGAGAGGTTCCGCCAGATCCTCGAGGAGGATTGACCTCAAGCGCGGTCATCCCCCTGCCCGCGGAGGAGACGGTTTTCGTTAGGCCCGGGTCGGGCATTCCGGGTTCGAGCAGCGTGTCCCGTGGCGGGGATCCTCGTACAGGATCCCCGCTTTGCAGGTGGGACAGGGCTCCACCGGTCGGCCCGAGAGGCGGAACCGGCAGTCCGGGTACCGGGAACACCCGTAGAACGTGCCGTAACGCTTCCCGAACCGCTCCACCAACTCCCCCTCCCGGCACGCCGGGCACGTCACCCCGGTGGGCACGGCGGTGGTGGCCTTGCAGCTTGGACACGCCAGGTACCGCCCGTAGCGGCCGTGGCGAACGGTCATGGGGGTCCCGCACCTCGGGCACGGGGTCGACGGAGCGGACTCGGCCACGGCGAGGCCATCGCCCACCTCCACCCGATCCGGCCGGTAGCGGAACGCCGCGTTCGGGGGAAGGTTCTTCGTCGTCCGGCACTCCGGGTAGCGGGAGCAGCCGAGGTACAGGCCGCCCTTCCACACCCGTATCTCCATCGGCGCTCCGCACGTCGGGCACGCCACGTCGGTCATGACCCGGAACGGCTTCCTCCCTTGGCTGAGGGCGTCTTCCACCGCCTGGAGACGCTTGGAGAACCACCGGTAGAACGTGCGCAGCACCTCGTCCCGGCCGAGCTCCCCTTCCTGGATCCGGTCGAGGTCGGCCTCCATCTCGGCGGTGAACGCCTCCTGCACCGTCTCCGGGAAGTGTAGGCGCAGGAAGTCGGTCACGATGTGGCCGAGCAAGGTCGGGCGGAGGGTCCCGTTTTCCCGGTACACGTAGCCACGGTCCTGGATCACGGACACGATGGTGGCGTAGGTGCTGGGGCGCCCGATCCCTTCCTGTTCGAGCTTGCGCACCAGCCCGGCCTCGGTGTACCGCTTGGGGGGCTCGGTCTGGTGTTCCTCCACCTGGATCTCCGGGACGGGGAGCTCGGCGCCCACGCGGATGCCCTCCGGCAACGGGTTGCCCTCGTCGTCGAGCTTGGCCACCGGCAGCACCGCGGCGAACCCGGGGAACTCCGGCCACGACGTGGACGCCTGGAACAGGTGGTGTCCGGCCCGGATGGACAACCTCCGCCGTTGCCAGATCCCATCGGCCATTTGGGTGGCGACGAACCTCCGCCAGATGAGGTCGTACAGCTTCCGCTGCTCCGCGGTGAGGTACGGGGCCACGTCCTCCGGGGTCCGCGCGACCTGGGTGGGGCGGATCGCCTCGTGGGCGTCCTGGGCCCGGTGCTTGTTCTTGAACCGGCGGGGCTTTGGACTCAGGAACTCGGTTCCGAACCGAGACTTGATGAACGATCGGGCGGAGGCGATGGCGGAGTCGCTCACGCGCACCGAGTCGGTGCGCATGTAGGTGATGAGGCCCACCATCTCCCCGCCGATGTCGACCCCCTCGTAGAGCTCCTGGGCGATCTGCATCGTGCGTCGGGGGGAGAACCCGAGCTCGCTTGCCGCCGCCTGCTGGAGGGTAGAGGTGATGAACGGGGGCGAGGGCCGGCGATGGACCTCCTCTTCCTCCACCTTCTCCACCGCGAACCGGGCCCCGCGGAGCTCGGCGGTGAGCGCCTCTACGGCCTTGTGCGCGGTAAGCTTCCCGTCGAGCCGGGCGGTGAACGCAGGATCAGTGGGGAAGACGGCCGCTATCTCCCAGTAGGGCTCGGGAACGAAGTCCTGGATCTCCAGTTCCCGATCGCAGATGAACCGTAAGGCCACCGACTGCACCCGCCCGGCGGAGAGGCCCTCGAACCGGCGGCCGGCCAGCACCCGCGAGAGGAAGGGGCTCACCTGGTACCCCACCAGGCGATCCAGGATCCGCCGCGTCCGCTGGGCCTCGACCTTGGCGAGGTCGATCGCCCCCGGAGCGGCCAGGGCCTGGCGGACCGCGTCGGGGGTGATCTCGTACAGAAGGACGCGGGCGTAGCGGTCCCCATCGCCGAGGAGCTCTGCGAGGTCATAGGCGATGGCTTCCCCCTCCCGGTCGGGGTCGGTGGCGAGGTAGATGCGCCGGGCGTCCTCAGTCTTCTCCCGGAGCTGGGCGACGAGCTTGCGGTCTCGCACCACCCACTTCGGGGTGAATCCGTTCTCCACGTCCACCCCGAGCTCCCGCTCCGGGAGGTCCCGTACGTGGCCTTTTGAGGACAGGATGAGGAACTCCTTCCCCAGGTACGAGGCCAAGGTACGGGCCTTGGTGGGCGACTCCACGATGATCACGTGCTTGGCCATGGGTTCGGCCGGGCATTATCGGGGTGACCCCCGGGGAGCGCAAGGCGGGACCCGGGAAAAGAAAGGCCCCGGCCGTACGACCGGGGCCTTTCTTGTCTCAGTACTCCGGCGGCGGAGGCGGGACCGTCTCCTTCTTTTCTTCCTTGATCTCC
>JACIWI010000116.1 GCA_014361055.1 Candidatus Bipolaricaulota bacterium | reverse complement strand
GGGCGAGGATCGCTTCCTCCAGGCCCAGGTTCACCGCCGGGTCGCGGAACGCGAGGTCGAGGAGGACCCTCATCGGATCACCCCAAGAAGCCTTCCGGTTTCTTGGGGGCCCTGGAGTCCAGCTCCAAACATGCCTGAGCCTCTGGAGGACACAACGTCGCTGGTTGAGGTTGACCCACGACCTCCCGGTAGGCCTCGGCCGCCCGGAACGAGGTCCGCGCCATCGGGCCAGACACCACCCCCGGGAAACCCATCGCCCGTGCCCGCTCCTCCCAACGGCGGAACTCCTCAGGCGGCACGTACCGGGCCACCGGGAGCTGCCTCGGGGTGGGCCGCAGATACTGGCCGAGGACGATGATGTCCACCCCGGCCGCCCGCAGATCGGCCAACGCCTCGCCAAGCTCATCCTCCGTCTCCCCGAGACCGAGGAGGAGCGAGGACTTGGTGCGCAACCGCGGGTCGAGCTCCTTGAGCGTCCGCAGCACGGAAAGGGAAAGGTCGTACCCGGCCCGGCGGTCGCGCACGAGGGGGGAAAGCCGGCGCACCGTCTCCAGGTTATGGCCCACCACCGTTGGCCCGGCGGCGACCACCGTGCGGAGCGCCTCCCGATCGCCTCCGAAGTCCGGGAGGAGCGCCTCGACCAGGGCGTCCGGGACCGCTTCGCGGACGGCGCGGATCGCCGCGGCGTAGTGGGCGCCCCCCCCGTCGGGGAGGTCGTCCCGATCCACCGACGTCAGCACCACGTACCGAAGCCCGAGCTCGTTCACCGCCCGGGCGAGGCGACCGGGCTCCTCCGGGTCGGGTGCCTCCGGCCGGCCGTGGGGCACCGCGCAGAACCGGCAGGCGCGGGTGCACACGTCGCCCCCGATCATGAACGTGACCGTGCCCTGCCCCCAGCAGATGGGGAGGTTCGGGCAATGTGCGGACCGGCACACCGTGGGCAACCCTCTCGCCCGGAGAAGCTCGCCCATGCGGCGCACCGTGGGCCCGGCCGCAGCAGGGACCGCTACCCGTAGCCAGTCCGGTTTCACCCCGTCCACCGAGCGACCACCTCCCCGTCCACGGGTAGGAGGTTGGCACCGAACACGTCGGCGAACGCGGCCAGGGCGGCATCCCGCGCCGCGGCCACGGACACCGGCCTCCCGACCAAGGTGGACAGGGATACCGCCCTCGCCCCGGCGATGCCACACGGGACGATGAGCGGGAACAAGTCAGGATGAAGGTCCACGTTCAGGGCCAGTCCATGGAGGGTCACCCAGCCCCGCACGTGGACCCCCACCGAACCGAGCTTCCCGCTTCCATGCCAGGCTCCAGGGAACCCTGGCCGGCGGTCGGCCTCGACCCCGAACCGCCGCGCGGCCCGGATCATGACCTCCTCCAGGTTCCATACGTACCGGTGCAGGTCCAGCCCAGCCTCCCGAAGGTGGAGGATGGGGTAGAGCACGAGCTGGCCCGGGCCATGGTAGGTCACATCGCCCCCCCGTTCCACGGGGTAGACCTCCACCTCGTGCCGGGCAAGCTCCTCCGGCGGGGCGAGGATATGGCCCTCGTCCCCTTGACGGCCGATGGTGATGACCGGCGTATGCTCAAGGGAGAGCACCACATCCGGGATCCACCCCTCCCGGCGGAGGGCGTGGAGCCGTCGCTGGAGCGCAAGGGCCGGACCGTACGCGATGCGGCCGAGGTCAGCGTGGAGGACCGTCCTCACCCTGGCTTCACCCGACCGATGATCTCCCCGGGACGGGTTGACCCGCCCTCGCTCACATGGGCTTCGGCGAGGATCCCCGTCGACGGGGCCTCGATGACGAACACCGCCTTGTCCGCCTCGACCTCGGCCACCGCCTCCCCAGCTTCCACTTCCTCGCCCACCGCCTTGAGCCAGCGTACGAGCTTAACCTCCTCGACCTCCCCAAGTTCGGGCACAACGATGTCCACCACGTCCTCCTTCCGGCCCATTCTAAGCGCAGCCCACCAAGGACGAAAGGCCCGGACGCGGTGCGCCGTGAGCCCGACCGCGGCCACCTGGTAGAATAGGCCATGGAACGATCCCAGCGTTCTTGCTCGGCCCACGGCGGCCCGGGAGGGGCGGCGGCAGATGCCGCAGTCCTGCGGGAGTGGGTGCGGACCAAGGGCCAGGTTGTGAGCCCGGATTTCCTGAGGGTGGACGGGTTCCTCAACCACCGCATCGAGCCGGCGTTCATCGCGGAGGCCGGGCGCCTCTTGGCTGACGCGTTCGCGCCGGCCCGAGCAACGTGCGTCCTCACCGCTGAGGCCGCGGGAAACGTGATCGCCTACGAGGTGGCCCGCCGGCTCAACGTGGCTGCCCTGTACGCCAAGAAAGGCCGCGCGGCCACGATGGTCCAGGCGTTGACGCGGAGGGTGCCCTCGCCCACCAAGGGCGGCGAGGTCGAGCTGTCCCTGTCCCGAGAGTACGTGGGCCCCCGAGAGCGGGTCCTCATCGTCGATGACTTCCTGTATCGGGGCACGACAAGCGCGGCGCTTGCGGACATGGTGCGCGAGGCCGGGGCTGAGGTGGTGGGGTTCGGGTTCGTGATCGAGAAGTGCTTCGCCGGGGGCCGAGAGCTCCTGGCGCCCTACGGCGTCCCCATCGTCACGTTGGTGCCGGTGCTGCGGATGGACATGAACGAGATCGTGTTCGCACCCCCCAGGGGGCTGACGGGCTCCGCATGAGCGTGGTCGTGCTCGACTTCGGCTCCCAGTACACCCTGCTCATCGCCAGGCGCCTGCGAGAACTGGGGGCGTTCTCGGTGGTGCTCCCCGGAGATTCCCCGTTGGTCGAGGTGGAACGCCACCGGCCGCGGGCACTGATCCTCTCCGGCGGCCCGGCGTCGGTGTTCGATTCCGACGCCTACGGGCCCGATCCAACTCTGCTCGACGCGGGGCTACCGATCCTCGGCATTTGTTACGGGATGCAGTACCTCGCCCACCACTTCGGCGGCGAGGTGAAGTCCGGAGGGCGACGGGAATATGGCCGGGCCCGCCTTGTGCGCTACGAGGGACCCTTGTTCGCCGGGATCTCCGGCCCCCTCCAGGTCTGGATGAGCCATACCGATGCGGTGACCCACCCCCCGCCGGGATGGGAAGTCATCGCTGAGACCGAGGACAACCCGGTGGCTGCCATCGCTGCCCCGGATGGCCGTACGTTCGGCGTTCAGTTCCACCCCGAGGTCGTCCACACCGATCATGGCACCCAAATCCTCGCGAACTTCCTGGGCGTAGCCAGTGTGTCCCGGGATTGGTCCCCGTCAGAAGTCCTCGATCGGATTGTGTCCGAGACGCGCTCCCAAGCCGGTCGTGGCCGCGCTCTGGTAGGCGTATCCGGTGGGGTGGATTCCTCGGCCCTGGCCCTGCTCCTCGCCCGGGCCGGGATCGACCACGTGGCCGTGTTCGTGGACCACGGGCTTCTGCGCCTCGGAGAACGTGAAGAGGTGGAGGCCGCTCTGCGGGGGCTGGGCGTGAACCTCGTGGTCGTGGACGCTGCGGACCGCTTCCTGCGGGCGCTGCGGGGAAAGGTCGATCCGGAGGAAAAGCGCAAGGTCATCGGCCAGGAGTTCATCGCGGCCTTCAAGGAGGTCGCTCGGGCTCACGGGCCGTTCGCTTTTCTCGCCCAAGGCACCCTATATCCCGATGTGATCGAATCCGCCGGGAGCACAAAGGCGGCGGTGATCAAGTCCCATCACAACGTGGGCGGCCTGCCCAAGGAGATGGGTTTCCGGCTCGTGGAGCCGTTCCGGTACCTGTTCAAGGACGAGGTGCGTGAGGTGGCCCGCTTGCTCGGGCTCCCCGACTCGATTCGCCTCCGCCACCCGTTCCCTGGCCCGGGGCTCGCGGTGCGCATCCTCGGCGAGGTGACCCCAAAACGCCTGCAGGTCCTGCGACAGGCGGATGCCATCTTCACCGATGCCCTGAAGGAGTGGGGGCTGTACGGCCAGGTGTGGCAGGCGCTGGCGGTGCTCACCCCGCTCCGGAGCGTGGGCGTGGTGGGGGACCGGCGGCACTACGGGTACGTGCTGGCGCTGCGGGCGGTGACAAGCACCGACGGGATGACCGCGGACTGGGCACGGCTCCCCTACGCGTTCCTGGACGACGTGGCCTGCCGCATCACCCGTCGGGTTCCCGAGATCGGGCGCGTGGTGTACGACATCACCGGAAAACCTCCGGCAACCATCGAATGGGAGTGAGATCGTCCCCACCCAGGCGAGGCAGGGGGGGCACTGCAGGTGGCGTCCCCTCAAGATAGCGGTCAATCCGACCGTGTTGCCAGGAGGAGAGAACCTTCCCACCGTTTTGGCAATTGCTGAACTTAAGCAACCCTGCTCCAAAGCTCCGCGATCACATCGTCGAGCTGCGCTCCGTCTCTTGCCAGTGTCTCCAGAGCGCCTGTATGTCTTATGGCCTGGGCCTTCTCCACGGCCTCTGGCATCGCTCTTTGCCAAACCCGCAAGATATCTCTAAACCGCGGGTGTCCTCGGCGCGCGTGGTAGTCGAAATGCAGGACAAAAGCGGTCTCCTCCAGAAACCCAAGCTGGGGGCCATGGGCAATCACGCCTTTCCACCTCATGTATGGGGTGGCCTGAAGGAGGTTCGTGCTTCCAGCCCAAGGATCGCGGGAGGCGAAGAAGACCCGCTTTAGCCCAGCCATGCATACCGCTCCTACACACAAGGGGCAGGGCTCTACCGTGGTGTAGAGGCACCAAGAACGCCTATCTGCCCGGCCCAAGGGGAGCTTGATCAGGGCATTCAGTTCCGCATGGGCCAAAGGCACCCCTGCGATTTCCAGCCCTCCCGGGGGTTGAAGGTCGGCTGTGCGGTTGCGTGCTCGGGAGAGGAGGTTTCCATCCACATCGAAGACTGCAGCACCCACAGGTATGGAACCATGACAGTATGCCGCCCATGCCTCCTCAAAGCAGACCCGCCAGGGCATCGAAAAAGTGGGTGCCATAGCCGCATTGTACAAATCATCTTTCGACGATTCTAGAGAACCGTGGAAGCCCATCTCCGGTCCGCACGTCAACGGAGGATGGCGGTCACCCCGCTCCACCGAGCTCGCGGTGCCGGAAGCAGGTCACGAGGTGGTCGTTCACCATCGACGGCACGCCCCACTCCTCGTCGTGGTAGCGCACGAGGAGCCGGTCCGTCGGTCTCCAGCCACACCGCGTCAACTCGCCCATCCTTCACCCCACGTGCCCCGCCGCCGAACGTCGGGCATGAAGCCCGACGCTACGATCCAAGGTGTAGCGGCGGCCTTTATGGCCGACGTTGTTGTCGCCCTTCATGGGGCGACGTTCGTTCCTTCACCTGCTTACGCGTCACGCGTTACGGCATGATCGGCTCGAACCGAGCCTGGAAGAACCGAAGCCGCTCCGGCTCGTACACCATCCGGAGCCCCCTGATCTTCTCCCGCTCCTCATAGAGGGCGATGCAGCTCTCGGCAACCACGTCCATGTGGAGGTTCGTGTACACCCGCCGGGGGATAGCGAGGCGCACCAGCTCGAGTTTGGGCACCCGGTTCTCCCCCGTCTTCGGATCTCGCCCGGCACTGACGATGCCCCGCTCCATGCCGCGCACGCCGCTGTCCACATACAGCGCCGCCGCCAGGGCCTGGGCCGGGAATTGGTCTTGGGGGATGTGAGGGAGGAACCTCTTTGCGTCCAGGAATACGGCGTGACCGCCGATGGGTTCAACAATCGGGATCCCGGCCTCAAGCAGCCGGTTTCCCAGGTACTCCACCTGGCGGACCCGGCTGGCGATGTAGGCGTCGTCCACCATCTCGTAGATCCCCCGGGCGATGGCCTCCATGTCCCGGCCGGCGAGGCCTCCATAGGTGTGCAAGCCTTCGAACACCACCACCATCTCCTTGGCTTGTACGAAGAAGTCCTCGTTGTTGGTGGCGATGAACCCGCCGATGTTCACGAGGTTGTCCTTCTTTGCGGACATCGTGCACCCCTCGCCGTAGCTCATCATCTCCCGCAGGATCTCCCGGATCGACTTCCCAGCGTAGCCGGGCTCCCGCTGCTGGATGAAGTAGCAGTTCTCCACGGCGCGGGTGGCATCGAAGATGATCGGGATGCCGTGCCGGTCCGCCCACGCCGCCACCCGGCGCAGGTTCTCCATGGAAAACGGCTGCCCCCCAGCCATGTTCACGCACGGGGCGATGGAGAGGTAGGCGATCGCGTCGCGCCCCTTGTCCTCCACCAACCGATTGAGCTTGCCTAGGTCCACGTTCCCCTTGAACGGATGCCTGCTTTGGGGGTCGTGGGCCTCGTCGATGATGCAGTCGTAGAAGATCCCCCCGGCCCGCTCCACGTGTTCCCGGGTGGTGGTGAAGTACATGTTCATCGGCACGTACTGGCCGGGCTTGATCCGCAGTTGGGAGGTGATGTGCTCGGCGGCCCGCCCTTGATGGGTGGGGACCACGTACCGGAATCCGTAGATCTCGCGCACCGCGTCCTCAAGGTGGTAGAAGTTGCGCGATCCGGCGTAGGCCTCGTCGCCAAGCATCATCCCTGCCCACTGGTTGTCGCTCATCGCCGCGGTCCCGGAGTCGGTGAGGAGGTCGATATAGACGTCCTCGCTCCGGAGGAGGAACGTGTTGTACCCGGCCTCGCGGATCTTGCCCTCGCGGTACTCGCGGGTCGTCATCCGGAGCGGCTCGACGACCTTGATCTTGTACGGCTCGGCGATGGTCCTGTCCCGCATTGGCTCACCCCGCTTTTGCTCCGGCACGGTTCTCCTTTCCTGAGCCTTCGTCCTCTGACCGGGCAAACGACAGGATCTCGTCGATGAACCGGGCGAGATGGCTCCGCAGGACCTGGGCGCACTGGTCGGCGTCCTTCCGTTCGATGGCCCGCACCATCGCCGCGAGCTCCTCCTGGGTCGCCCGCTCCGGGGCGAGCCGCCCGACGAGCCCGGCCAGGTACGACTGGATCTCGAACGCATCCTTGACGCTCTGCAGGCTGACCTCGGTGACGTAGGCCCCGCGGCCGCGGACCCAACCCCTCTGCCTCCAGCCGAATGAACGCCTCACGGAGTCCTGCTGACCCCGAACTCCTGGGCCAGCTCCTGCAGGGCCTGCTCGGGCTACGGGGACGGTTCCTTGACAATGATCTCCGGGCGGCCGCACAAAAGACCGGTGCGCTTGCCCCGTACCAGGCGTAGCTCCACCGGCGCCCCGGGCTGGGCCTCCCGGTAGAACCGGGCGTCCACCTCCACCTTGTACTGCGAGGTCTCCCCGCCCTCGGTGGCCTCCACGACCACGAAGTACACCTCTTCCGTGATCACCACCACCGACTTCGTAGGGGACGCTCCAGGACATGTCGGACATCCGGTGGTCACCACCCGGTCCTTCTCCTGCACCACGATCGTCTTCCCCACCACCGTGCCGTCGAGAACGAGCGCCCCCCCCTGGCCGCAGTCCGTGATGGCCACGTTCGCCATGGACAGCACTGCCCCCACGATCGCCAGCACCAAGAACAAGTTGAATGGACTCATGACATCACCCTTAGTGCAGGTTACCCCGGGGCGGGCGCGTTGCCAAGACATGGGTACCGCGCCATGTGGGCGCGGCCGGCGGGGCGTACACTTGTCAGGCGATGCCGGACATTTTGGCCGGGCTGACCGACGAACAGCTCGCGGCGGTGACCCACCGCCAGGGGCCCCTCCTCGTCCTGGCCGGGGTGGGCACGGGCAAGACCACCGTCATCACCCGCCGCATCGCCTACCTCATCGCCGAGGGGATCGTGGCGCGTCCGAGCCAGCTCCTCGTGTTCACCTTCTCCCACCAGGCGGCGGAGGAGATGCTCGATCGGGCGTTCGATTGGGTGCGCTACGCCGCTTTGGACGCCTGGGTGGCCACCTACCACTCCGTGTGCGAGCGGATCCTGCGGGAGAACGCGCCTCTGGCCGGCCTTCCCCCGGACTTCCGCATCCTCGACGAGTGGGACCAGCGCATATTCCTCCTCGATCACCTCACGGACCTCCCGCTTCGGACCCTCCGGGTCCGGGCGATGCGGCAGCCGCTCCGGTTCCTGGTGCCGCTCCTTGGCTTCATCCATCGGGCCAAGGACGGGGGAGTGTCCCCGGAGGGGTACCGGGGATGGCTGGAGAAGGCTCACGGCAACCTGACCGAGGACGAGGCCGTCCTCCATCGGGAGCTCGTCGACGCTTACACCGCCTACCAGGACCTCCTCGAGCGGGAAGGGGCGGTGGACTTCGGTGACCTCATCCTGCGCACGGTGCGCCTGCTCGAGGGGCGCCCTGGACTCCTCGCCGAATACCACCGGCGGTTCCCGTACGTGCTCGCCGACGAGTTCCAGGACACGAGCCGGGCCGAGCTCCGGCTGGTGGAGCTCCTCGCCGGCCACGGGAACGTGACCGTGGTCGGCGACGACGATCAGGCCATCTACGGGTTCCGCGGGGTCCCATGGGACAACCTGCTCGCCTTCCTGCGGGCGTTCCCCGGGACGCAGGTGGTGGTGCTCACGCGGAACTTTCGCTCCACGCAGGGGATCCTTGATGCGGCCAGGCGTCTCATCTGCTGTAACGCGTACCGGCTTGAGGCGGTGTCCGCCCGGGGGGAGATCCCGCACGCGATCAGGAAGGACTTGACCTCCCCGTTCGGCCCGGGGGTGGTCCCCGTGCACCGGCACTTCCCCAGCGTGGGCGAGGAGGCGGAGTTCGTGGCGGAGAAGGTGCGGGAGCTGGCCGCCCAGGGCATCCCGTACCGGGAGATGGCCGTGCTCTACCGCAACCGGTACCGGCCGGATCCGTACCTCAGGGCCCTCGCCGAGGCCGGCGTCCCATGGGTGCTGGAGGGCCGTTTCCGAGCCGGTCTGTTCGATCAGGAGGAGATCAAGCTCGTGATGTCCTTCCTCCGCGCGGTGGCCGACCCACGAGACGACCAGGCCCTGTACCACTTGCTCGGCTCGCCCATCTACCGCATGCCCGGGGACGACCTGGCCCTGCTCACCGCCCGCGCGCAGCGGGAGCACCGCTCCCTGCGCACGGTGCTCGAAGAGGCGCTCCCTGGCGACGGTCTGAGCGAACAGGGCCGGATGGCCGGGGCGCGGGCCCTGGCCGACCTTGCGGCGTGTGAGGAGCTGGCCCGGGGCAACCCCACCGGCCGCGTGCTGTACGCGTTCCTCATGGAGCGCACCGGCTACCTCCAGGCCCTCGCCCACGCCGATGACCCCCGCGCCGGCCGGGCTGTGGAGTGCATCGCTGACTTCTTCGAGCACGTGGTTCACCGGTTCGAGGAGATCTCCCGCCACGACCGGGTGCCGTGGTTCGTGCGGTACGTGGACGAGCTGCGGGAGCTCGGATGGAACCCGATGGTCGGGGAAGCCGAGCCCGGGGCGGACGCGGTCCAGGTGATGACGTTCCACCAGGCCAAGGGCATGGAGTTCGAGGCCGTGTTCCTCACCGGTCTTGTCGAGGATTTCTTCCCCGGCCGTCCCACCCGCCCCCCGCTCGCGTTGCCCGCGGAGCTCCTGGCGGACAACCTCCCCCCGGACGTGGCCCACCTCGAGGAGCAACGCCGCCTGTTCTACGTGGGGATGACGCGGGCCAAGCGCCACCTGTTCCTCCTCTCCGCCGACGACTACCGATCCCCGGGGGAGGCGCCCCGGAAACGGGCGGCCAAGGTGTCCCGGTTCGTGCTCGAGGCCCTGGGCCCGGAGGGGGTGGGCCCGCTGGAGCGAGGGTCCCCGGCCCTCCTGCGCATCGTGCGCGTCGGGCGGGAGCCCACGCCCACGGAGCCGCCGGTGGACGCCGACGCCCCCCTTGTCCTGTCCTACCGCCAGGTCGACGACTGGCTGACCTGCCCCCTCAAGTACCGGTACATCCACGTCCTGCGCGTGCCGATCCGACTCCACCCCACGGTCATCCTCGGCCACGCCGTCCACCAGGCGATCCAGGCCTACCACCTCGCCAAGGTCCAGGGCCGCACCCTGCCCGTGCCCGAACTCCTCTCCGTATACCGTAACGCGTGGCGGTCGGAGGGGTTCCTCTCGGCCGCCCACGAGGAGGCGCTGCTCGCCCACGGGGAGGAGGCGCTGCGCGCGTTCCACGCGTTCGAGGAGCAGGAGGGGGCACGACCCGCGCTCGTGGAGCAGTTCTTCGCGTTCCCCGAGGGCGGGGTGAAGGTCATCGGCTACTGGGACCGGGTGGACCAGGGGGAGGATGGGGCGGTGATCATCGACTACAAGACGTCCGAGGTGGCCGCGGAGGGGGCGGATCGGCGGGTCCAGGACTCGCTGCAACTGGCGATCTACACCCTGGCCTACGTGCGGATGTTCGGGGAGCCGCCGCGGGAGGTGCAGTTCCGGTTCCTGACCCCGGAGGTGGTCGTGGGCCGGGCCACGCCCAGCGAGCGCATGGTCGAGCGGGCGCGCGGGGCGATCCAGGAGGCGGCGGTCGGGATCCGCGCCCAGGAGTTCACGGCCAAGCCGTCGTTCGCCGTGTGCGCCCCCTGCGCGTACCGCACCATCTGCCCGGCGGCGCTGCCCCTGTAAGGCGTGTCCTGACGGGACTACAATTCGGCCAAAAGGAGCGCGATCATGACCAGGGAAGGCTGTGGCCGTTTGGGGCGAACCACGGTGGGCCGGCGGGTAGAGCTCGCCGGTTGGGTGCACCGCCTGCGCGATCTGGGCGGACTCCTGTTCGTCGACCTGCGCGATGGATCGGGGATCGTCCAGCTCGTGGTCCGTGATCTCCCCGACGCCCACGGCCTCTCCCGGGAGGACGTGATCCGGGTCGAAGGCACAGTAGCGTTGCGGGAGGCCCCCAACCCGGCCCTCCCCACCGGCGAGGTGGAGGTCGTGGTCGAGCGGCTCGAGATTCTGTCCCATGCCAAGCCGCTCCCGTTCCCGGTGGACGAGGAGGAAGCCCACGCCAGCGAGGAGACCCGGCTCCGCTACCGGTATCTCGACCTCCGCCGCCCGCGGTTGCAGCGCAACCTGCGCCTGCGCCACCGGATCTGTTCTGCCATCCGCCAGTACCTGGACGCCCAGGGGTTCATCGAGGTGGAAACGCCGATGCTCACCCGGTCTACCCCGGAGGGGGCACGGGACTTCCTCGTCCCGTCGCGCCTGGACCCGGGCAAGTTCTACGCCCTCCCCCAGTCCCCGCAGCTGTTCAAGCAAATCCTGGTGACGTCCGGGGTGGAGCGGTACTTCCAGATCGTGCGCTGCTTCCGCGACGAGGACTTGCGGGCCGACCGCCAGCCCGAGTTCACCCAGCTCGACCTAGAGATGGCGTTTCTCGAAGACCCGGAGGACCTGTTCGGGCTTCTTGAGGGCCTCATGGTCCACGTGTTCCGGGAGACGATCGGGGTGGAGCTTCCCACGCCGTTCCCACGCATCCCGTACGACACGGCGATGGCCCGTTACGGGTCGGACAAGCCGGACCTGCGGTTCGGCATGGAGATCGCGGACGTCTCGGACCTGTTCGCCGGGGGGGCGTTCCGAGCGTTCGCCGAGGCCGTCGCGGGCGGCGGGGCGGTACGGGCCCTGCCCGTGCCCGACGGGGCTGGCAGGTCCCGGGGGGAGCTGGGGAAGCTCGAGGAGGCGGCCAAGGGCCTCGGTCTAGCCGGGCTGTCCTGGATCAAGGTCGCGGATGGCCTGTCTTCGTCCATCGCCAAGCACGTGCCGGAGGCGGCGCTCCAGGCCGTAGTGGCTCGGGCGGAGGCCAAGGCCGGGGACCTCGTCCTCCTCGCCGCCGGGCCAGCGGCCAAGGTCGCCCTGGCGCTCGGGGAGCTCCGGCTGCGCCTGGCCCGGGAGGGAGGGCTCATCCCCGCGGGGGCGTGGACCCCGGCGTGGGTCGTGGACTTCCCCCTGTTCAAGCTGTCCGAGGCGGGCTCGATCGAGTCCGAGCACCACCCGTTCACGTCCCCCAACGACGAGGATCTGCCCCTGTTGGAGGTGGAACCGCTGCGGGTGCGGGCCAAGTGCTACGACCTCGTGCTGAACGGGGTCGAGCTCGCCTCCGGTTCGATCCGCATCCATCGCCGTGACCTACAGGAGCGGATCTTCCGCGTCCTCGGGATCGGTCCGGAGGAGGCGGAACGGCGGTTCGGGTTCTTCCTGCGGGCCCTGGAGTACGGGGCACCGCCCCATGGGGGGATCGCGTTCGGCCTCGACCGGTGGGTGATGATGCTCGCCGGGGAGCGATCGCTGCGGGAGGTGATCGCGTTCCCCAAGACGGCCACCGGCAGTTGTCCCCTCACCGGGGCCCCGGCCGAGGTGGACGAGGCCCAGCTCCGGGACCTCCACATCCGGGTGGAGGGATGACCGGGTGGCGCCTCGTGCTGACAGGGCTTCTCGTGACCCTGCTCCTGGGGGCGCTCGCCGCTGGGCTCTGGAACGTGCGGTTCCGGGAAGGGAAGCCCCTGTCATGGGGAGAGGATGGGGATAGGGGCGGGTTCGCGTGGCCGGCGCTGTTCCCCGGAGCGCGGCTGGAGTGGCTCTCCCAGCTGTTGTTCTTCTTGGTTTTGGCGACCCTGGTCCTGGCCGTGGCGGCGTTCGTGGTGGCGCCTGGGCTGCGCCGGCGGCTCCTCACCTTGGCCATCAGCGCTGGGCTGAGCTTGTTCCTCCTGCTTGAGATCTTGGACCGCATGGCCCTGGAACGGGCCGATGTCCCGGTCCAGCCGACCGCGCCCGGGGATCTGGGGAACCCGCTGGGGGGAGGGGCGGTCCCCGGCCCACCGGCCGTCCCCATCTGGGCCATCTACCTCGTGGCCGTCGCCCTCGGCGGGGCAGTCGCGTTCTGGCTGGCCCGGCGGCTCCCCTTCTCCCGGCGTCCGCGGCTGGCCGCGGAGATCCAGGAGGTGGCGGAAGAGGCGGCCGCCGACCTCAAGCGAGGCCTCCCGGTGGCGGACGTGGTCGTGCGGTGCTGGGTGCAGATGGTGGAGATCTTGTCCAGGAAGGCCAAGGCCGAGGACGCCCCTGGCCTCACCCCGCGGGAGTTCGCGGCGGCCCTCGCGCGGCTGGGGTTTCAGGAGGACGCGATCCGCAAGCTGACGGAGCTCTTTGAGGAGGTGCGGTACGGACGCAAGGCGAGCGAGCCCCGGCGCGAGGAGGCCATCGCCGCCCTCTCCGCCATCGAGCGCGCCTACGGGTAAGCGGTGGCCGTGGTGGGGGTGGGCGGTGGTGGGAACGGCGGCGCTGGCCTTGGGCGCCCTGTTCGCGTTCCCCTTCCGGGGCCTGATCGCCGGCCTGGTGGTGGCCCCCCTCATCCGCCTGGGGTGGCTGGTGGACGCGGTGCCCCAGGGGCTGGTGTGGCTGGTTTTGGTGGGAGGCGTGGCGGTGCTGGTGGCGCGCATGCTGATGCCCGTGGCCGGGAGGCGGCCGCCGGGGCGCGCGCCCGCCCCGTCTTCGCGTCCATCGCAGCTCGCTGAGCTCGCCCAACTCATCCGGCGGGCCGACGCCTCTCCCTGGGCCCGGCGGCGATTGGCGGCCCGGTTGAGCCGGACCGCAGTGGCCCTGCGGGCGCGGCGGGAGGGCGTCCCGCCGAGGCAGGCGTGGCAAGAGATCCGGGCGGACCGGTGGCCGGCCCGGCCGGAGCTGAGGGCCGCCCTCCATCCCGAGGATGCCTGGCGGACCTGGTTCCCCCGCCGCGGCTGGCGGCACATCCTCGCTCGGGCGGTGGATGCCTTGTGGTGGTACGCGAAAGGAGGGGACGTTGACCGTTGACGACGTGGCAACACGGGGGGAGGCGATCCTCTCCCAGATCGAGCAGGTGATCGTGGGCAAGCACGAGCCGCTTGCGCTCATGTTGGCATCCATCCTTGCCGGGGGCCATGTGCTGATCGAGGACTATCCGGGCCTCGCCAAGACCCTGGCCGCCCGCTGTTTCTCCCAGGCCCTGAACCTCACGTTCAAGCGCATCCAGTTCACGCCCGACCTCCTCCCGGCGGATATCCTGGGGGCCTACCTCTTCCACCGCGAAAACGAGGAGTTCTTGTTCCGCCCGGGGCCGGTCTTCGCCCAGCTCATTTTGGCCGACGAGATCAACCGCGCCACGCCCAAGACCCAGTCCGCGCTCCTCGAGGCGATGCAGGAGGGGCAGGTCACGGTGGAGGGGGCGACGCACCCGCTGCCGCAGCCGTTTGTGGTCATCGCCACCCAGAACCCGATCGAGTACGAGGGGACGTTCCCGCTCCCGGAGGCGCAGCTGGATCGGTTCCTGGTGCGCCTCCGGTTTGGCTACCCGGATCTCGACCAGGAGGTGGAGATCCTGCGCCGCCGCATCGAGCGGCGGGCGGAGGAGGTAGCCCTGGCCCCGGTGACCGACGCTGCGGAGATCCTGGCGATGCGCGCGGCGCTGGAGGCGGTGTACGTGGACCCCGACCTCCTTCAGTACATGGCCGAGCTCGTCCACGGGACCCGCCGCCACGGGTCGGTGGCGGTGGGGGCGAGCCCGCGGGGGACGCTGGCCCTGTTGCGGATGAGCCGGGCGCGGGCGGCCCTCGCCGGGCGGGACTTCGTCATCCCCGACGACGTGAAGGCCGTGGCCGTCCCCGCCCTCGCCCACCGCCTCATCCTATCGCCCGACCTCTGGGCGCGGGACGTGCGGGGCGAGGACATCGTGGCCGAGCTCCTCGCCCAGGTTCCGGTGCCCAAGGTGGGGTGATGGGCGGACGCAAGACCACGGCCGAGCTGTCCCTGCTGTTCTTGCTCCTGGTTTTGGGGCTCGGGCTGCGCCATCCGGGCGTGGTGCTGCTGGCGGTGCCGGTCGCGGTCCACCTCACGTTTGGCCTGTTCCTCTCCTACGCGGAGAGGCACCCTCGCCTCCGCGCCGCCCGCACGGTGTCCGCCGACCGGCTCCTGGAGGGGGATCCCCTCCGGATCGAGGTGGTGCTGGAGAACATGGGCCTGGCGCTGGAGGCGGTGACCGTCGAGGACGGCCCCTATCCGGGGTGGGAGGTGTTGGATGGAGCGGAGACGGCAATCGGCCCGCTCCCGGCCGGGGGGCGCCTCGCCCTGGGGTACACCGCCCGGCCCCGGCGCGGCCTCTATCCCCTGTCCTCGATCCGGGTCCAGGTTCGCGACCTCCTCGGGTACGTGCTCTGGGAAGGGGGTGTGGCCTGCCCGGCCCCGGTGGCCGTCCTGCCGCGGTGCGAACGGCTCACCGGGGTTGCCATCGCCCCCCGGCGGACCCTCGTCGCCGCCGGCACGGCCCGCGCCCGCCGAGGCGGCACGGGCACCGAGTTCTTCGGGGCCCGAGAGTACCTGCCTGGCGACGACGTGCGCCGCATCAACTGGAAGGCGTACGCCCGCTTGGGGGAGGTCGTGATCAACCAGTTCGAGGAGGAGCGGGCGGCCGATGTGGCCGTGGTCCTGGACGTGCGGGCGGACGCGTACCCGGTGCCCAACGCCGTCGACCTCCTCGACCACGCGGTGCGGGCGGCCGGGGCCCTGTGCCAGTTCTTCCTCTCTCAAGGGCACCGGGTGGGATTGCTCCTCTACGGCCGGTACCTGGACTGGGTGTTCCCCGGCTACGGCCGACGCCATGGGGAGCGGCTCCTCCGGGAACTAGCCCGGGCCGAGTTGGGCACCACCGAGGTGTTCTCCGAGCTCGGGCATCTCCCGACCCGGCTCCTGCGGGTCGGATCGCAGGTGGTGCTGGTGTCCCCGCTCGTCCCCGGGGACGAGGACGACCTCGGTCGGCTCCAGGCACGGGGCTACCGGGTGATGGCCCTCGTCCCCGACCCGCTTGCGTTCGAGCAGGCCCAGGTGGGGGAGGGGCCGGAAACGGAGCTGGCCGGCCGCATCCTGGCCCTGGAGCGGTGGGTCATGTGGCAAAAGCTCGTCTCGGCCGGGATCCGGCCGTTGGTGTGGGACGTCCGCTGTCCCTTGGCCCCCCAGGCCAAGGCCCACTGGAGGAGGGCGCGGTGATCCTGGCCGTCGTCGGGTACCTCGCCGCGTTCGCCTGCGCCTGGAGCGGATTGGGGTGGGAAATCTGGCCGTGGGGGATGGTCTCCCTGGCCGCCCCGACGGCGTGGCTCGTGGGGCTTAGGGCGCGGAAGGTGGGCCTGCTTGCGTTCGGGCTCTACCTCCTGGCCGCCCTGGCCGTGGGGGCAGCGGTGGAGGGGGAGCTCCTCCCGGCGCTGGGGGCGATGGCGATTGCCCTTTGGAGCTGGGACCTGGGAATCCTCGCTGTTCAGCTTCGGCGGGCGGACGCCGAGGCCCGGCGGCGTCTGATGCGCACGGCGCTCCCCCGCAGCTCCGCGGCGGCCGCCGCCGGGGTGGCGCTGGGCGTGGCGTTCGCGTGGCTACGGCTCCCGATCCCGTTTTGGGGGCTGGCCGGGCTGATGGTCGCCGCCTGGGTAGGGGTGGCGGCCCTGATCCGAAGCGCGCGGCGGCTCTACGCCCCTTCCGGAGGCGAGGCCAGCGGGAACCGGTCTTCGTCCAGCCCCACCCGGTAGGGACGGTCGAGAATCCCGTCCCTGTTCTCATCCGGCGCGCTGAACCCCTGCCAGAAGTTCCCCCGTGCCCCGTCGTCCCAGCGGTTGCCGCCCTCGGACTTGGCCGGGATCCGACAGGCGAAGAACGCGTTGCCGGCGGCCATGTTGCCCTCGCTTCCGAGCTCGAACAGGGCGCCGAGGTCGCACCCGATGATCACGCTGTCCACGAGGCGGGAGGCGGTGGTGCCCCCGAACCACACCCCGACCTGGGCCCGGGCGATGGTGAGGCCGGAGAGGACCACATCCAATGAAAAGAAGGCCCGGACTGCATCCGGGCACTCGTCGATCCTCGTTTCTCGGACCCGGATGTTCTGGCTTTGGAACAGGCTCACCCCGGTCAGGCATCCCCGCACCCAAGCGCCGGCGATGGCGCCGTTCTTGGCGCTTTGGATCTTGATCCCCGCCACCTGAGCCCCTTGGATCTCCACGTCCCGGATGACGAACGGGGCGGTGGTGCCGGAGATCAGGATCCCGTAGTCGGTTCCGGCGGCGTCGATCCTGAACCCCGCGATCACGTAAGGGTCAGTGGCGAGCCCCAATCCCCCCACCACCCCGTTCTCCGGGGTGAAGTCGAGGTCGGAGCGGATGACGATCGGTCCGCGGGGGACCCGCTCGGCCAGGGCGGCTGTTCCCACGACCACCGCCAGTGTGACCAAAAGCCCAAACCTACGCATGGTGCATCACCTGATCCTCAGCGTACCCAGGTCTAGGATGGCCCTCCAGGGCCTATGTCCCGTGGGAAGGTAATCTAGGCTACGTTGACGGGTCGGCGTTGGGGATTCCCCGCCGTTTCCGCAGGTAGGGGCAGAGATGTGGGGCCGTGACCTGAACGCTTTGGGGAACGAGGGGAGGCAGGCGGGCCTCGCCCATCGTTCACGACTCCCCGGTCGGCCGGATTCCGCCACGCGCTGAAGGGGCAACCCGGAAGTCAAAAGACAAGATCTGACCCCGTCGAGCGTCTTGACACCTGCCAGGGGGCGAAGTAGATTGTCCGCGGCGGGGAGTAGCCACCTAGCAGGATGGGTTGTCGTCAGGACAGAGCGATGCTCTCGGCAACCCGTGCGCTTAAAACGCGTTGGCAAGACCACCACGTGGGCGTGGTGGTTTTTTCTTGGGTTAAGGAGGTCGAGCCGTGGCCAATTGGCACTGTCGGGAAATCAGTGAGGTCTTGGCCCGGTTGGGGACAAACGTCGAGCAAGGTCTAAGCCAGGCCGAAGCCCACCGCCGGCTGTCCGAGCATGGCCCCAACGAGCTTATTGAGCGCGGCCGAAGGACCTTTTGGCGCATCGTCTGGGAGCAACTGACGGCGGTAATGGTGGTGATCTTGATCATCGCCGCGGCCATCTCGGCGGCGTTGGGCGACTACAAGGACGCCGGGGCCATCCTGGCCATCGTGGTCCTCAACACCATCCTCGGCGTGACCCAGGAATACCGCGCCGAGAAGGCCATGGCCGCCCTGAAGAAGATGGCCGTGCCCACCGTCAAGGTGCGCCGCGATGGGAAGGTTTTGGAGATCTCCGCCCGCGAGCTCGTGCCCGGCGACCTCGTCCTGCTGGAAGCCGGCACGATCGTCCCTGCGGACGGCCGCCTCGTGGAGAGCGTGAACCTGCGGGTCCAGGAGGCCGCCCTCACCGGCGAGTCAGAGCCGGTGGAGAAGCGCACCGAGCCACTCCCAGACGAGAAGCTTCCCGTGGGCGACCGGCACAACATGGTCTACATGGGCACGGCGGTCACCTACGGCCGGGGGGTGGCCGTCGTCACGGAGACCGGAATGCGCACGGAGCTGGGCCGCATCGCCGAGGCGATTCAAACTGTGGCCCACGAGCCGACCCCGCTGCAACGCCGCCTGGAGCAGCTGGGGCGGGGGCTAGTCGTGGTCGTCCTGGCCATCGTGGCCCTGGTGTTCCTCCTGGGCGTGCTGCGGGGCGAGGACCGGAAGCTCTTGTTCCTCACCGCGATCGGCATGGCCGTGGCCGCGGTCCCGGAGGGCCTGCCCGCTGTGGTGACGATCGCCCTGGCGCTGGGCGCGCAGCGCATGCTCAAGCGCCGCGCTCTCATCCGCAAGCTCCCGGCCGTAGAAACCCTCGGCTCGGTCACGGTTATCTGCTCGGACAAGACCGGCACGCTGACGGAGAACCGGATGACCGTCACCGTGCTGGACGTGCTCGGCCAGACGCTCCACTTCGAGGCCCTGCTGCGCAAGGGTATGCCGGTGCTGGATGCCGCGCCGACGGCCCCGCCAGAGCCGGAGAAACTCAGCTTGGCTTTGCTCGTCCAAGCTGCGGCGCTGTGCAACGATGCCGCGCTGCAAAGGACGGACAGTGGGTACAAGGCCCTCGGTGACCCGACGGAAGGGGCGCTCGTGATCGCCGCCGCGCAGCTTGGGCTCATGAAACCCGAGCTCGAGCGAAGCTTTCCGCGAGTGGCCGAAGCGCCGTTCACCTCTGAGCGCAAGCGTATGAGCACTGTCCACCGCGTGGATGCCTCGCCTGGCGCCCCCTGGGGAGGGGCACCATATGTGGTGTTCTGCAAAGGGGCCGTCGACGTGATGCTCGACGTCGCGGCCCAGGTGTGGGCAGGGGAGCGGGCTGTGCCCTTGGATGACGGGCTACGCCAGCGGATCTTGGCGGCCAACGCGCGCCTGGCCCAGGATGGGCACCGCGTGCTGGGGGTGGCATTCCGGCCACTTGCGGTCCTCCCCGAGCCGGTCAGCGAGGCGACCTTGGAACGCGAGCTCGTCTTCGTGGGGCTGGTGGGGATGATCGACCCGCCGCGCCCGGAGGTCAAAGAAGCCGTGCAGACCTGCAGGACCGCCGGCATCCGCCCGGTGATGATCACCGGCGATCACCCCCTCACTGCCCAGTACATTGCCCGCGAACTGGGCATCGCCGATGATGGCACCATCTTGACCGGGCAGGAGCTAGCGGAAATGGCCGTGGCCGACCTGGAAGGGGCGGTGGAGGACGCTTCGGTCTATGCCCGTGTCTCCCCGGAGCACAAGCTCAAGATCGTCCAGGCCCTGCAAGCCAGAGGCCACATCGTCGCCATGACCGGGGACGGCGTCAACGATGCTCCAGCCCTGAAAAAGGCCGACATCGGCGTGGCGATGGGCGTCATCGGCACCGATGTAGCGAAAGAGGCCTCGGACATGGTCCTTCTGGACGACAACTTCGCCACCATCGTAGCCGCGGTAAGAGAGGGACGCGTCATCTACGACAACATCCGCAAGTTCATCAAGTACACGCTGACTTCCAATGCCGGCGAGATCTGGACGATGCTGCTCGCGCCGTTTTTGGGGATGCCGCTGCCGCTTTTTCCGCTGCAGATCCTGTGGGTGAACCTGGTCACGGACGGCCTGCCAGGGCTGGCCCTGGGGGTAGAACCCGCCGAGCGGGATACGATGCGCCGCCCGCCGTATCACCCCACGGAAAACGTCTTTGGGCGCGGCATGGGATGGGACATCTTGTGGGTGGGCCTCCTCATGGGGCTGGTCTCGCTCCTCATGGGCTATTGGGCGTGGAGCCTTGGCCGCGAGACCTGGCAGACGATGGTCTTTACAACCCTGACCCTTTCTCAAATGGGCAACGCCCTGGCCATCCGCTCGGGGCGGGACTCGCTCTGGCGCCTGGGCCTGCTCTCCAACAGGCCGCTCCTCGGCGCGGTGCTCCTCACCTTTGTCCTGCAGATGGCCGTGATCTACGTTCCCTTCCTACAGAGGATCTTCAGGACCGCGAGCCTCCCTCCGGCCGAGCTTGGGGTGAGCCTAGCGTTGAGCACGGTGGTGTTTTGGGGGGTGGAGGGGCGGAAATGGCTCGCGCGGCGCCGGAGCCGGCGCCACTGAGCCGGAATTGCTTTTGGCTGAAATCCGATGGTAGGCCCCTCATAGACCTTGACTTGGGCGATTATCCAGGCTAGAAGGCTGTTATGATCCACCCTCTTAATAGTGAAAGAATTCAACGTCGCCCATAAAGGGCGACGCTACACCCCGAGTTGTAGTTGTAGCGTCGGGGTTTATCCCCGACGTTGAGGTCGGGGTTTATCCCCGACGTTGTCGGGCTTCGTGCAACTCGATGCTCTCCCTTAAGTTAATGCCATTGCCCACGACGGGGGAAGGGGCGCGGTAACATTGCCATTGCGGCTGGGGCCTACCGCCAGCCTCCAGGATGAAAGCCTACCACAGCCGACGTCCTTACCGGAAGAAGGCAAAGGGCACGAGCCGGAAGTCCCCTGCCCCACCGAGGCGGCGCGGAACGCCTAGCTCTCCCAGGGGCGCAGGGGGCCCTCCCCCGAGCCCAGAGGAGGGCCAAGGATCTCCCCAAGCAGAATGGCCAGGCGGGGATCCTCCCGCAAAAGCTCCCGCAGCTTTCCTTCCACTGAAGTCGCCCCCATCCCTCACCCCCTCGGGCGCTTCTCCGGCGGCAGGCCTTCCTCCGGAGCCCGCGGCGCCTCTTCCTTGGCCAGCCGCTCCCGCATCGAGGTGTCGGCCTGGATGTTCCTGAGCCGGTAGTAGTCCATGATCCCGAGCTGCCCTTTCCTGAACGCCTCGGCGATCGCCCGCGGGATCTCCGCCTCGGCCTCGACCACCGCCGCCTGTCGCTCCTGGGTCAGGGCCTTCATCTCCTGTTCCCGGGCGATCGCCATCGCCCGTCTTTCTTCGGCCTTGGCCCGCGCCACCTTGAGGTCGGCCTCGGCCTGGGCGGTCTGAAGCTCGGCCCCGATGTTCCGGCCCACGTCCACGTCGGCGATGTCGATGGACAGGATCTCAAACGCGGTCCCGGCGTCGAGCCCTTTCGAGAGGACGAGCTTGGAGATGGAGTCCGGGTTCTCCAAAACCTGCTTATGGGAGTTCGCCGACCCGATGGCGGACACGATCCCCTCCCCCACCCGGGCGATCACCGTCTCCTCGGTGGCCCCTCCCACCAGCCGCTCGATGTTCGCCCGCACCGTGATCTTGGCGATCGCCAAAAGCTCGATCCCGTCCTTGGCCACCGCCGCCACCTTCGGGGTCTCGATGACCCGCGGGTTCACGCTCATCGCCACCGCGTCGTACACGTCGCGGCCAGCAAGGTCGATCGCCGCCGCCCGCTGGAACCCGAGGGGGATCCCGGCCTTGTCCGCCGAGATCAGGGCCCGCACCACCCGCTCCACGTTCCCCCCGGCCAGGTAATGGGCCTCCAGGTCCGATGTGGAGAGTTTGATCCCCGCCTTCCACGCCGCGACGATGGGCACGATCACCCGGTGGGGGCTCACCTTCCTGAGGCGCATCCCGATGAACGTCATCGGCCCCACCGGGACCCCGGCGGCGAGGGCCGAGATCCACAATCCCACCGGAACGAAGTAGAAGAACAGCCACAGGAACAGGATCGCCAGTACCGGGATCACGATCAGGAGCACCATCGTTCACGCACCTCCTTCGACCTTCCGGACCACCTTGCGGTAGCCCTCATCCCTGACCACCACGATGGCGGTCCCCTTGGGGAGGAACCCCTCCTCGCACGTCACGTCCACCCGATCCCCGGCGAACTCCCCGATCCCCACCGGGTGGAGGTCGCTCGCCGCTACGCCGCGCCGGCCGACCCATGGGCTGGCTGGGGCCGGGGCGGCTGTCCGGTCCGTGGCCCGGCCGGTGATCGCCGAGGACAGGATTACCCCGCCCAGCCGGAGGCGGCTCTTGGGAAGCCGGGTGAGGAGGACGGCCACTCCCACCACCGCCGCCACCAGGCCCCCTGATACCGCTCCCACCGCCCCCAGCGCCTCGTCGGGCCGGGTGAACGGCCCGACCATGGCCGTGTAGAACCCAAGGCCGATCAGCACGAGACCCAGGAGCCCGGCCAGGCCGAAGTCGGTCGCGGTAAACACGAATACCTCGAGGAGCATCGCCACCGCGCCACCGACGAAGAACACCAGCGACTCCCAGCCGGCGAGGCCGACGAAGTAGTGGGCCCAGAAGAAGAGCCCGAGGCAGCCGATGCCCACCGTTCCGGGAACGCCGAACCCGGGGGTCAACGCCTCCACGATCAGGCCCAACACCCCAACGGTGATGAGGATCGCCGCCACCCACGGCGAGGTCAGGGTGGCCGCCATGGAGTCCACCCAACGCGGGGAAAACCGGACCACCGCCGCCCCGGGAAGGCCCGCCGCCGCAAGGAGCCCACCGAGGTCGGCCACCTCGCCGTCGGAGTACCCCCATTGAGCGGCTTCATTTGCGGTCAGGGTGAGGAGCTTTCCCCGCTCCACGAGGTTCGGGATCGCCACGTCCCGGTCTACCATCGCTTCCGCCACCTCGGGCGGGCGCCCCCTGGCCTCGGCCGTGGCCCGGAACAGCTTGCGCACCGCGGACACGGTCTTCTCCGGGGCCTCCCGCATCTGGCCGTCCTCGAAGTACACCGGGGTTGCCGCGCCCATCACCCCGGCCGGGTCGAAGTAGATCCGCCTACAGGCGATGGCGAGGAGGGCCCCGGCGGAGAACGCCTCTCGGTGGACGTAGGCGATGGTGGGAAGGGGGGCGTCCAGGATCACGTCACGGGCGGCGGAGGCGGCATCGAGATACCCACCAGGGGTGGAGAACTCCAGGATCGCCGCCGCCGCCCCCGCCGCCGCGGCCTGGGCGAGTCCGGCCCGCACGTAGGACACCGTGCCCCGCCCGATCTCGCCCTCGACCCGAAGGAGCCAAACCTCAGGCGTGCCCTGGGCGACCCCGAGGGAACCGGCGAGGAAAACCGTGATGAACAACCATCTTCTCACAAGGACATTGTAGGGGCCGAAGGCCCCGAGCGCCAAGTTTCCGTGCTGGATCGT
>JACIWI010000115.1 GCA_014361055.1 Candidatus Bipolaricaulota bacterium | reverse complement strand
GAGGACGGCGGCACCCTGTTCGACCTCCCCTCCCTCCAGAAGCTCTACGCCATCACCGCCGAGCTTGAGGCCCTGAAGGAGGAGAACCTCGTCTCCGAGGTGGTCTCCCCGGCCAACGTGAAGGTCGTGGAGGGGACGGCCACGGCCCTCCTCGTCCGGCCCATCCTCCCCGGCCCGCCCGCGACCGAGGAGGACGTGGCCCGGTTCCGGGAGAAGGCCTTGAGCGAGCGGATGGTACGGGATGCCCTGGTGCGGGCCGACGGCTCGGCGGCGGTGATCGTGCTGCGCCTGCGGCCGGAGGTGGAGGAGCGGGAGGACCTGATGGCCCAAATCCTCTCCCGCCTGGAAGGGATCCAAGCCCGCTACTCTGGCCCCGAGCGCTTTTACATCTCCGGAAACGCCGCGTTCCTCGTGTACGTGAACCGCTACATGCGCCAGGACCTGGCCTGGCTCCTTCCCATCGTGATCGCCGTGGTGGTCGTGGTCCTGTTCCTGAGCTTCCGGACCGTTCGGGGAGTGCTCCTTCCCCTCGGGGTGGTCCTGGTGGCCCTGATCTGGACGATGGGCCTCCTTGGGCTCACCGGGACCAAGCTCACCATGATCTCCACCTTCCTTCCCGTGGTGCTGGTGGCGGTGGGCTCGGCCTATGGGATCCACGTGGTGAACGACTTCGCCCAGCGGGCTGGGGCCGGGGAGAAGAGGGAGCTCGTGCGGGCCACGGTGGAGGAGATGTTCACCCCGGTCCTCGGGGCGGCCCTCACCACCGCCGCCGGCTTCCTGACCCTCCTTTCCTCGTTCCTCGTCCCCAGCCGGGAGTTCGGGGCCTTCGCCGCGTTCGGGGTGGTGGTCGCCTTCGTCCTCGCCATGACCATGATCCCCGCCCTCCTCGCCCTCTTTCCCCTTCCTCGGAGGAGGACGGAGGGCGAGCTTCGGGCGGGGCGAGCGTTGGCCGCGTTCCTGAGCCGTCGTCCGGTCCTGACCGTGGTTGGGGCGGTCCTGGTCCTGGCCGCGTTCCTTGGGGGAGTGCCCCTCCTCCGGGTGGAATCCGATGTCACCCGTTACTTCCGCCAGGACTCCCCGGTGGTGGAGGGGCTCAAGTTCGTGGAGGCCGCGTTCGGAGGGAGCCAAGAGCTCTCGGTGGTGGTGGACACCGGCCGGCGGGATGGCCTCAAGGACCCGGAGGTCCTGCGGTTCATGGACCGGCTCCAGGCGTTCTTGGAGGCCCGGCCGGAGGTGGGAGCCACTTCCGCCCTCGCCGACCTCGTCAAGGAATCCTACTTCACCCTCCGGGGCGACGATCCCGCCTACTACGCCATCCCCGAGACCTCCCGGGCCGTGGCCCAGGTCCTCCTCCTCTACGAGATGGGCGGGGGCGAGGCCACCGGCTCCTTGAGCACCCGGGATTTTGCTCGGGGCCGGATCACCGCCCGGGTCCGCTCGGTGGGCCTCGCCGGCTACGACGCCCTGACCCGGGAGGTCCAGGCCTTCGTGGCTCAGGAGAAGCCAGCGGGCGTGGTGGACTGGTACGTGACCGGCTCACCCTCCCTCTACATCCAGCTTTCCAAAAAACTGATTGCCTCCCAAATCATGAGCCTCGGCACGAGCTTTGGGGCGGTGGGGTTGATCGTGGCCGTGCTCATGGTCTCCCTGGGGGCTGGGCTCCTCGCCCTGATCCCCCTCGTAGTAGCCGTGGCCGGGAACTTCGGGGTGATGGGGTTCGCCGGGGCGTATCTGGACATGGCCACGGTGATGATCGCGAGCTTGACGGTGGGGATCGGCGTGGACTACGCCGTGCACTTCCTCACCCGGTACCGGCGGGAGCGAGCCAAGGGCGCGGACCACGCCCAGGCCTTGGCCGAAACCCTGGGCACCGCCGGCCGGGCCATCGTGATCAACGCCCTCACCCTCACCTTCGGCTTTTTGGTGATGCTCCTTTCCCGGTTCGGGGCCCTCGTGACCTTCGGGTGGCTCATCTCCCTGACCATGGTCACGAGCATGGTCGGGGCGTTGTTCATCCTCCCGGCGGTCCTGGCCTGGGTCCCCACTCGGGCCTATCAGCCGGCGTTGCGCTGGGAGCGGGTTCGGTCCCGGCTGGGGTTGGCTGGGGCCGATCCCAAGAAAAAAGGAGGGACGAGATGAAGCGCGTCGCCAGTGGGCTCGCGGTTTTCCTCTTCGGCTTGGCCAGTCTTGGTCTGGCCCAGTCCCTTACCCCTGACGAGATCCTGAAGAAGGTGGAGGACCAGGGGTTCTTCGGGACCGGCCGTGGCTCCCTCTACGCCTCCTTCGTCGTGGAGATCCAGGAGAAGGGCCAGCCTTCCCTGGACTACGCCTTCCGGGTGTGGGCCAAGGAGTACCCGGACGGGACGGTGAAGACCCTCCTCCTCTACGCCGCCCCGGAGGACGTGACCGGGACCCTGTTCCTCGCCCACATCCCTGAGGAGGGCTCGACCCGAATGTGGCTGTGGCTCCCGGAGCTCGCGCTCCTCAAGGAGCTCGTGGGCGAGACGGAGCGGAAGGGCGAGTTCATCGCCGGAAGCGGGATCACCTACGACGATCTCGCCCGGGGGTTCAGCTACCGGGAGGAGTACCGGGGCGAGCTCCTCGGGGAGGAGGCCCTGGGGGCCTACCCCACCTGGAAGCTCGATCTCTTCCCCAAGGCCTCCGGGGCGGAGTGGTCGCGGATCCGGCTTTGGGTGCACCATGAGCTTTACCTGGTGGTTCGGGCGGAGTTCTACGATGCCGCGGGCAAGCTCACCCGGGTCCTCACCGTTCCCGAGCTCGTGACCGACGAGCTTGGGACGAGGCCGGCCCGGCTTAGGGTGGAGAACCCCGTAGAGGGATCGTGGGCGGAGGTGGCCATTCCCGAGAGGTCTGGCGCGGACATCCCTGACCTTTACTTCGTGCCCGAGAACCTCCCCAATCTGAACCTCTTGGGGTAAGTTTGGGGCGGGACGGGTCCCGGATGGGAGCCGTCCGGGGTCCATTTTTATGGTCTGGATGGCGTTTGGCCTCTCCCTGGCGGTCCTGTTGGGCCTGGCCCGGTGGAACCTGTGGGCGGCGATGGTCCTCGGGGCCGGGGTCCTCGGTTTCCTCACCACCCCGGCGGGGCCGCTTCTGACCAGCTTCGGTCGGACCCTGGCCGACCCGGGGGTCGTGGCCCTGGCCGTGACGGTGGGCCTCATCCCGTTGGTGGGGGCGGTGCTGGAGAGGACCGGTCGGATGGAGTCCCTCCTGGCCCGGGTGCCCCGCAGGAAGGCGATCTTCGCCGCTGCTCCGGCGATCTTCGGTCTCCTCCCCATTCCCGGCGGGGCCCTCCTCTCCGCGCCGTTCCTGGAACGGGTGGGCGGGGGGAGGCCGGAGGACCGGGCTGCGGCCAACGTGTGGTTCCGCCATGTCTTCCTCTTCGTCTACCCGGTCTCCTCGGCCCTGATCGCCGCGGCCAAGCTCGCTGGGACCGAGGTGTGGCGGGTCCTCCCCTACCAGCTCCCCTGGGCTGTGCTGGCCGGCCTCTTGGGCTGGGCCTGGCTCCTCCGCCCCTTCTCCGGCCCGGTGGAGAACCTCGACCCCGGCCCCCACTGGAGCTTCCTCTTCCCGTTGGCCGTGCTCCTGGTCGCGCCGGCCCTGGACCTCCTCCTCAAGCGGACCGTGAGCCTTCCCGCCCCGGAGGTGGCCACCCTCATCGCCGTGACCGGAAGCTTTTTTCTTGCCCTGCGCGGGGGATTTCCCGTTCGGGAGCTGCCCGCCCTCATCGGGACGGCCAAGCCCTGGCGATTTTCCCTAATTGTGGTCGGGATGTTCCTGTACCTTGCGGCGTTTCAGGCCTCCGGACTTCCCGGGCAGCTCGCGGCCCTTGCCCTTCCACCCCTCGGGCTGGTTCTCGGGGTTGGGGTCCTCATGGGACTGGCCACGGGGCGCCAACAGGCCGCGATCTCCGTGGTCATCCCCGTTTACCTCGCTGCCCAGGGGAGCCTGAGTCCTTGGGCGTTTTCCGTGGTCTACCAGGCAGCCTATCTCGGGTACCTCCTTTCCCCGCTTCACCCCTGCCTTACTGTGTCCGCGGAGTACGCCGGCACCACCCTCGGGGCCACTTGGCGGCGGCTCCTCCCCCCGAGCGGAATCGCCCTCCTGGCCGCGGTTGCGGTTGGGTTCGCCGTCCTCTAGGACAAGGAAGTGAGGAGCCTGTCGGGGCTGGGCACGGTTCCCCCGGCCAACGCCGCGCGCACGCGGGCCATCAGGCGGACCATGAACCGCAGGTTGTGGACCGTGGCCAGACGGTAGTACGAGAGCTCCCCGGACCGGAACAGGTGATGGAGGAACGCCCGGGAATAGGAGCGGCAGGCGGGGCAGCCACAGCCCTCCTCCACCGGGCGGTCGTCCCGGCGGAACCGGGCGCCTTTGATGTTGAGGCGGAAGCCTTCCTCGGAGAAGGCGAGAAGGGCACCGTTCCGGGCCAGCCGGGTGGGGGCGGCGCAGTCGAACGTGTCCACCCCCAAGCTCACCGCGACCAGGATATCCTCCACCGCCCCGATCCCAAGGAGGTGGCGGGGGCGGTCTCGGGGGAGCTCGGCCACCGTCCACTCGAGCACCCGGTGCATGTCCTCCTTGGACCGGCCCAACGACCCGCCGATCGCGAACCCGGGGAACCCCATGCTGGCGATGGCCTGCGCCGACGCCCGGCGCAGGTCCTCGTACGCCCCGCCCTGGACGATCCCCCATAGGGCCTGGTCGGGGTTGGGCCCCATCCCCCGCGTCTCCTCGAACGCCCGGAGGGCCCGTTCCGCCCAGCGATGGGTGCGCTCCATGGCCTCTCGGGTATACCCCTCATCGTGGAACGGTGAGGTGCACTCGTCCAACGGGAGGATCACGTCCGCCCCGAGGAGCCGTTCGAGCCGGATCACCTCCTCCGGGCTGAAGAAAATCCACGACCCGTCGATCACCGACCGAAACCGGACTCCATCCTCGGTGAGCCGGACGAGGGATTCCCCCATCGGCCGGATGGGCGCCGCGCCGGGGAAGATGGGCGCGATCTTCCCCACCCCGTGGACCTTACCTGCCCCGAGGCTGAACACCTGGAACCCCCCGGAGTCCGTGAACCAGGGGCCTTGCCAGCCGGTGAACCCGTGCAGCCCCCCAAGGGCCCCGATCGCCTCCGCGCCCGGACGCAGGGCCAGGTGGTAGGTGTTGGCGATCAGCACCTCCACCCCGACCGCCTCCAGGTCCTCGACCGCGAGGGCCTTCACCGTGCCCCGGGTGGCCACGGCCACGAATGCCGGGGTCCGGACCACGCCGTGGGGGGTGACGAGCTCGCCCAGGCGGGCCTCCGTCCCTGGGACCTCGGCCAGGATCCGGAACGTGGACATCGGCTAGTAGAACACGGTGAGGGTGCGGTGGTGGGGAACGGGGAGCTTCGCTTGAGCAAGGTGCCACAGGAGCCAGTCCACCTCGAACGCCCTGAGCGGCCGGCCGTGGCGTTTCAGGACCGCAGTGAGCTCCTCCACCGCGACCACCGTCGCCGCCCGCAGCTCCACCTCCGGTTCAGACCCGGCCGGGATGAACGCCCCCCCATCGATCCGGTGGGCGAGCGCCGGGTGGAGGAGGAGAGCCCCCTCCGCGCGGAGGACCTGGGGGAGCTTGTAGTCGGCGAACGCCGTGAGCCAATCGAGGTCCGTAAGCGCCCCTGGGCCCTCCCCGGCGAACGCCCCGGCGAGGTCCGCGCACAGGATCTGGGCCCGCTTGTGGAAGAACACTGCGCGGCCGCGGTACACGGCGGCGTCGCGGAACGAGGGGAGGTGGGCGGTGAGGAGCTCCACCAGGCGCCGGCAGGAGCCCCGGGCGGCGGCGAAGAACGCCCGCGCGGAACCAAACCGGAGCAGCGCCTCCCCGACCTCCCGCACGATCCGCGCCCGCAGGGGAAGGAGGGCGATGTCCCCCAGGATGCGGCGCAGCCCGTCCGCATCGAGCGCGGCCATGTTCTCGGGCTCCAAGAACTCCGGGCTCCCTTCCGCAGCCCGACGCAGGGCATAGGCCAAGGCGAAGTACCCGGTGAGCCGTTCCCCGGAAGGTCCGGCCACGGACCACGCCTTGTTCGGCCAGAAACAGAAGTTCAATGCGTCCAGGACGAGGAGGTAGCGCAGGGAGAGCTCCTCTGCCCCGCGGAAGTGGTAGCGGCCCTCCCAGGTGGAGAGGGGGAGATCGGCCAGCCGCCCCGCCAGGGTATCGAGCGCGTTCGGATCAAGGCGCACCCAGCGGGCCCGGCGCATGATCCACCGCGATCCCGTTCGGACCGGGTTCTCCATCGCCGTCAGCCCTCGAACACCGGGGGGACGAAGAAGTACCCGTCGCGGGCCTCCGGCGCGTTCCCTGTGGCCTCCTCCGGGGACACCGAGGCCCGGGGCTCGTCTTCCCGCCACGCGTTGACCTGGCCCGGCAGCGGGGTGAACGGAGGCACGTCCTCGGTGGGGAGCTCCTGGAGCTTTTGGAAGTAGTCGAGGATCCGGGAGAGGTCGGCCTGCAGATGCCGCCGCTCCTCTGGGGACAAGCTCAGCCCGGAAAGGGCCTCCACGCGCTCCATGGTCCGCTCATCGATCACGTTCACACCCCCAACAGGGTCAGCGCCTCCCCGAACCGGCGATCCACCTCCCGGGCCAGCGCCTCTGGCACCCCCGCCTCCACGGCCCGCAGCGCCTCGGCCCGCGCCCGTTCAAGGAGCCGGAGGTCCCGCACCAGGTCCGCCGCCCGGAGCTGGGACACGAACCCATGCTGCTGCGTCCCGAGGAGGTCGCCGGGCCCGCGGATGCGCAGGTCTGCCTCGGCGATCTTAAACCCATCGGAGAGCTCGCGAAAGGCGGAGAGGCGTTCTCGGGCGTCGTCGGTGGTGGGGTCGGCGATAGCGAAGCAGATCGCGGGCTGGCCCTTGCGGCCGATCCGTCCCCTAAGCTGGTGGAGCTGGGCAAGGCCGAACCGGTCGGCATGCTCGATCACGAGGAACGAGGCGTCCGGCACGTCCAAACCCACCTCGACCACGGTGGTCGCCACCAGGAGCTGGATCTCTCCCTCCCGAAACGCGCTCAAGGCCGCCCGTTTCTCCTGAGGGGACATGCGCCCGTGGAGCAGGCCCACCCCATGGCTGGGAAACCGCTGCCGCAGCTCCGCGTAGGCCGACTGAGCCGCCCGCAGGTCCAGCTCCGCCGACTCCTCCACCAGCGGGAACACCACGTACCCCTTCTCCCCCCGCGCGAGTTGGTCGGCCACCTCCCGGTACACCTCCTCCCGGCGGGACTCCGAGACCCAAACCGTGCGCACGCTTCCCCGCGGGGCCGGCATCTCCTCGAGCACGGACACCGCGAACTCCCCGTACAGGGTGAGGATCACGGTGCGGGGGATGGGAGTAGCGGACATGACGAGGATGTTCGTGCCCGCCCCCTTGGCCTCAAGCGCTGCCCGCTGGATGACCCCGAACCGGTGCTGCTCGTCCACCACCGCCAGGGCCAGATCGTGGAACGCCACGTCCTCCTGGATCAGGGCATGGGTCCCCACCACCACGTCCACCTCCCCAGCAGCTACGGCGGCGAGCGTCTGCCGCCGTCCTTTCCGCCCCAGATCCCCCACCAAAAGACCCACCCGCACCGGGAGATCCTGGAATAGCTCCTGCAGCACGAGGTAGTGCTGCTCGGCCAGGATCTCGGTGGGGGCCATCACCGCCGCCTGGGCCCCGGCGGAGGC
>JACIWI010000114.1 GCA_014361055.1 Candidatus Bipolaricaulota bacterium | reverse complement strand
GCGCTGACGCCGGCACGCTGATTATTCCCGTAAAGTCTGAGAGTTTGAAGGCAAGCACCATAAAGATCTCTGGAATCAAGCTCACCCTTGACCGCACAGTGCCGGAAGGCGCGTTGACGGCTAAGGTAAAAGGTCTTGCTGTAGTTGAAAATTATAGCCTAACTGATGAAACCATGTTCACTACCGACTATGCCGCTAAGTTCGTGCTTGCCAACTGCGTGACGCCGGCTCCCCCCGAGACCAAAGGCACCGCTGTGTTCAAGATCGGTGAGACCAAGTACACCGTGAACGGCGAGGAGAAGACCATGGACGTGGCTGCGTACACCAAGGACGGCCGGACCTTCCTGCCGGTCAGGTTCGTGGCGAACGCTGTCGGAGTCTCTGACGCCAACATCCTGTGGGACGGCGCGACCCAGAAGGTGACCATCTTCAAGGGCGACCGCGTTGTCCAGATGACCATCGGCAGCAAGGTCCTCATGGTGAACGGCGTGTCCGTAACCATGGATGTGGCTCCGGAGACGGTGTCCGGTCGGACGATGCTTCCCATCCGGTTCGTGGCCCAGGCTCTCGGCGCCGACATCCAGTGGAACCCTGAAACTCAGGAAGTGACCATCAACTTCTAGCGTTCATACCTTGAGAGTCGAAGAGCCCGGATCGTTTCGGTCCGGGCTCTTTCACTATCTGGCCGGGGGTTGCCGGCTGGACTGAAAAAATGAAATCGCGTGGGAACATGTGTTACAATATACCTGCGGGAAGTTGGTTGAAAAAAACGGTTTGGCTTCGCCGGGAGAGGAGCTGGTTATCTTGTCTTGGAGTGTGCTGTTGGGAAAAGCCCGGAGCCGGGTCGCGGCGGTTGTTCTGGCGGTTCTATTCAGCGGGGCTGTGCTTGTCCCCGCGGCCGGGGCCAAGGAGCCGGCCACGCCGGAGCTTTCTTTACTTCAAGCCATCAGTCTGGCCCTGGCGCACAGCGAGAGCGTGAAGAAGGCGGAAAAGGAGATCGAGCGCACGGAGGAGTGGCGCAATTACCGGGGTGAGCAGCTGAGCTACGTGCCCACGTCCCCGCCCGGCACGGCGGCGGTGGAGGTTCCCTGGTCCCAGCTGCTCATGGCCGACCTCGAGTGGCGGATGAGCAAGAAAACGTTTACTGCCGAGCAGGACCGGGTGGCCCTGGATACCTGCAAGAAGTATTGGGACGTTCTGCAGGCCCAGGAGAAGCTCAGGGCCGCAGAGGCTGCTTTGAAGAGCGCGGAGCGCGCTTTACGGAATGCCCGGGTGAGTTACCGGGTAGGCGTGCTTACCCTGGCCGGGCTCATCGGTGCTGAAGTGCAGTACCGGGGAGCGGAGGCGGCCCTGGCCGGGGCGCGAAACGACCTCGATAAGGCCTACGTAGCCCTGAACCAGGCTGTCGGGCTCTGGCCCGAGGACCGCCCGGTGCTCACCGATACGGTGGAGTTCGAGCCGCTGGAGGTGGCTGACCTGGACTACGAGGTGACCAAGGTGCTGGAGAGCGCTCCCGTGGTCTGGCTGGCCCAGGAACGGGTCACCCTGCAAAAATACCTGGAGGACATGATGTTTTATACCGGTGAGTACCGTCCCTACCAGGCGCGAAAAATAGAGGTGGAGCAGGCCGAGCTGGATGCGCAGAGCACCAGGGAGATGTTCGAGCAGGCTACCCGGTCGCTGTATTACAGCGTGAAGAGCCTGGAAGAAGCTTACGCGGGGGCCAAGGAGGCTGTTCGGGTCGCAGAGGAGAACCTCCGGGTGGCGAGGCTCAAGCTGGAGGTCGGGATGGCTACCGCGGCCGATGTGGCGGCGGCCGAGAAGGAGCTGGCCGATGCCCAAGCCGGGGCCTTTGAGCTGGCCTGCCAGCACGCCTACATGAAGCTCGCCTTTGCCAAGCCCTGGGCTTACCTGGGTGTCTCGCCCGCGCCGGCTTCCGGCAGTGCCTCTGGCGGCGCAGTGCCCCGATGAGCATGCCGGGGGCGGCAGGCCTCGCCCTTGAGAGAAGGGAGCCCGGAGCAAAACGCTCCGGG
>JACIWI010000113.1 GCA_014361055.1 Candidatus Bipolaricaulota bacterium | reverse complement strand
GCAGCCACAGCATCACCAGCGCCATGAAGCACAGCCCGTTCGTGAGGCTGATCTCGTGGCTCCAGGCCAGGAACCGGAGCCTCGTCCGCCCCTCGAGGAACGTCCACTGGTACCGGGGAAGCTTCCGCTTCGCCAGGTGATCCCAGAGCTTGGTTCCCAGCGTCCCCTTGTTGAGGACGTCCTTCACATCTACCTGGGCGAGGGCGAACGGCTGCTGCTCCTCCCACGCCCAGTGGGCGGGGTAGAACGTCTTCCGCTTCGTCTTGCGTCCCGCAAACCCGTTGCGGCGGAGGATGTGGCGGATCGTGTGCGGGGACAGGGCGAGGCCCTTCTCCCGCCACAGGTACCAGGCGAGCCTGTTGCGGCCGTAGCCCGTCGCCTGCTTGGCCTCCAGCACGGCGTCCTCGATCTCCGTTGAGGTCTGGGTGGGACAGCGGCGGGGACGACGAGACCGATCGGCAAGTCCGCCTGCCCCGCTCTCCTGGTAACGCTGGACCCACCTGCGGACGACGTTCCGTGAGGTGTGCCACCTCCGGGCGGTCTCGGCGATGCTCCCCGTCTCGAGGTACGTCTCCACCAGCTTCATCCTTGCTGCCTCCCGGTTCATGGCATACGCTTCCCTGTAGGCAAAATCCACTGCCGGTGTTCCTCCTTTCCTCTTCTCCAGGCGTTCTTAGGAGGAGCACCGGCCTTCTTCAACCACTTCCCCACCAACCTTCCTGCCTGGTAACGATGTCCTGGCGCACCAAGGGCACTCGCTTGACTTCCCCGGCTGACCACACTATAATGTTTACAAAGGAGGTGAAAGATTTTGCTTGGCACAAAACCCAGCTCTAATACTACTTCACTCTTTCCTTTATTAGAACTAGGAGCTTCACTTCGAATCCTCTATGGTTTCTTGGGAAGGTGTTGTTTCCTCTCCAACCCTCAAGCCTTCACCGCCGGAAGGGTGTTTTCGTGGATACTGTTCGATTGGCTGATCCTGGCTCCGACATCCTGTGCGATTTTGTCGGGCTAGGTCGGGCAAAGCAGGAAAGGGGGTGGAAGAAGATCCGCAAGTAGTGTGGTCTAAGGGTTAAGAGACTAACAAAAGAAAGGAGGGAGCTTGACATGCGTAGGCACTTTGGTACGGTAGCCATTTTTATGGCTGTGGCTCTTCTCTTAGTGGGCCTTCCGGCTCTCTCTGCCAGGAGGGAGGTTGTCCTGTGGTTGGGTGCGTGGATCTGCCAGAACGTCCCTGGAGATGATCTGGCCTGGCGGATGGAGGAGGCATTTGAGGCTGAGTATCCGGATGTGGATCTGAAGATAGTTCCAGTACCATGGGAAGGAATGCTCGAGAAGTTCCTCCTCGCGGCGCAGACTGGGAATCTTCCTGATCTCCTCGTTTCGGAAAGCTTCCTCGGATGGACGCAGCTCTTCGCTTCCTACGGGCATTTCATGGATCTAACAGATCTCATGATGGAGATCGGCGAAGAAACCTTTTTCCCCGGCGTACTTGAAGGTCACCTCTACAAGGGGCGCTACTACTCGATCCCCTATCGAAACAGCACCCGCGTTTTGGTCTATAACAAGGATATGTTCCAGGCAGCTGGGCTTGATCCGAACCGACCTCCGGAGACCTGGGCGGAGCTCCTCGAGTATGCTAAGAAGCTGACGCGCGACACGAATGGGGATGGCATCATCGACCAGTGGGGTTTTGACTATCCGGTGGCGCGCTTCTGCACGGTCGCTCCGGAGTACCTCCGCGCGGTGCTGCGCTCTTACGGGGCAGACATCCTGTCCTCGGACATGAAGGAATGCACGATCGACACCCCCGAAGCGATTGAGGCCATCCGCTTCTATACCGATCTCGTCACAAAGCACAAGGTGGTGTCTCCTGAAGTCATCAGCTATTCCGATGATGACGACTGGCGGGCCTTTGGGGCAAAACTGACAGCAATGGCCATGGTGGGGCCCTGGGCACTTTCGAGCTACGACCGCCTTTATCCGGACCTTAACTACGGAGTGGCCCCTATTCCTTCGAACACCCCAGGAGTGCCTGGTCCGTTCGGGCTGATTCACATGGGCTGGATGGTCTCCAAGCATACAAAGGTCAAGGAGGACTGCTACAACGTGATCAGGTTCACTGTAGCACGGCCGGAGATCAACGCTTGGTACGCGCACTCCACGCCAGCAAACCGTCACTCATGGAGCGAGCCGGCGTTCCTTCGCCGGTACCGTTCTGATGTCATTGAGGTCGCAAATAAGCAGATGGAGCACGCCATCTCGAGCATCCTCCTGCTCCCGACGGGCCCGCAGATCGCCCGCGAGGTCAACGTCTGCATTCAGCGAATCATCCTCGGAATGGACGTTGAGACGGCTGTCAGCGAGGCAAAGGTTATCATTGACGAGCTCCTAAAAGAGGCGTGGGAAAAAGGTTGGTGATAGCATAGTCTATCTGCTGCGCACTCCTGAACGCGGTTGGGGCGGGCCCGG
>JACIWI010000112.1 GCA_014361055.1 Candidatus Bipolaricaulota bacterium | reverse complement strand
AGGTGAAGAAGTCCTCCCGCCCGGACCGTTAACCGGGTACGGTGTTGCTCCCCAAGGAGAGCCGTGCCCAACGAAGCGAAACTTCGGTTCCGTGAAAGAAAATACGCCCGGCAGGATTTGAACCTGCGACCTCTGGCTCCGCAGGCCAGCGCTCTATCCTCTGAGCTACGGGCGCATCAACACCATCACAAGTCTAGAGTCCACAAGCCGAAAGTCCAACTTCTCATTGCGACTTGGAACCTGCAACTTCCGACTGTATGCTGGCGGAGGGACGGGGATTCGAACCCCGAAGGCCGTGAGGCCGTACCGGTTTTCGAGACCGGCTCCTTACCATTCGGACATCCCTCCCTCGCGATTATCGTCCGCCTACGAAGGACCGTCAACGAAAGGCCCCGGTTTTGACAGCGTCTGATTCCTCCCCGTGATCGCCCTTTCCAAAACGAGCTCTGCGTCCGCGGCGGTGTCCGCGGTGCCGCTGTGCGCCAGTCACCGTGAGGACCGTTGGGAGAAGATGCCCGAGAGGACAAGGCCCGCCCCCACGAGCTGCCCCGGCGCGAGCACCTCCCCGAGGAGCCACCACCCGAAGATACCGGCGAACACCGGCTCCATCGCCAGCACGATCGCCGCCCGCGCCGCTGGGATCCGCCGTTCCGCCCACGCGAGGGCGTAGTAGGCCCCGGTGGTGGCCAGGGCCCCGGTGATGGCGAGCGCGCCCCACACACCGCGGGAGAACGCGAACGTCGGCTCGCGCCACGTCCAGGCCCCGACGAGCGAGAGCAACGCCACCACCCCGAGCTGGGGAGGGAGGAGGGCCTGCCAATCCCCGGCCCGGACATACCGCTCCAGGAGCACCATGTACACTGCGAACGACACCGCACACAGGAAAGTCAAGAAATCCCCGAACCCGGTGGCCCCGAGGGGATCTCCCCCGCCCAGGGTGAGGAGGGCGACCCCGGCCCCGGCCAACCCCACCCCGAGCCAGGTCCGGGCGGTGGGCCGACTCCCGAACAGCCACGCCACCGCTGGCACGAGCACCACCGCCATCCCCGAGATGAGCCCCGACTTCTGGGCCGTGGTGTACGTGAGCCCCCACGTCTGAAAGAAGTACCCGGCGAACAGCGCCATCCCGAGCACTCCACCCCCGGTCCAGTTCCGCCGCGACCACGCCCCCTCGCGCCGAAGCAAGGGCGCGGCGAGCAAGGTGGCGAACAGGAAGCGCAGTGCGAGAAACCAAAACGGACCGACCTCGCGGAGGGCATCCTTGACCAGGGCGAACGTCCACCCCCAGACCACGGTGGCGAGGAGAAGGACGAGGGTGGCCATCAGGCGCAGATGAAGTGTATCACGTCCCCATCCTGGACGATGTAGTCCCGCCCCGCCCGCTGGACCTTCCCCATCTCCCTAAGGGCACGTTCCGATCCGAGGGCGAGAAGGTCGTCAAGCCGCATCACCTCGGCGAGCACAAACCGGTCACGGAAGTCGGTGTGGATGGCGGCACCGGCGTCCGGGGCCTTCGCCCCCTGGGGGACCGTCCACGCCCGCACCTCCGGCCCCTCCACGGTGTAGAACGTGATCACGGAAAGGAGCGTGTACGCAGCCCGCACCAGGCGCACCAGGGCCGATTCGGTCAGGCCGTACTCGGCGAGGAACGCCCGCCGCTCCTCCTCGTCCGCACACGCCTCGGCCACCTCGGCCTCGAGGCGGCCGCGGACGGCCACCCATCCCGCCCCCGTCTCCCGGGCGACCGCGGCCACCTCCCGGGAGTGCGCGTTTTCGCCGGCGTCGCCGACATTGGCCACGTACAGGACCGGTTTCGCCGTGAGGGGGGCGAGGTCCCTCACCAGGGCAAGCTCGTCCGTGGAGAGGTCGAGGTTGCGGATCGGGGTCCCGGCCCCCACCGCGGTGATCAGCCGCTCCAGGTGCGCAAGCTCGGCCCGGGCCGTCTTGTCCCCGATCCTCGCCACCTTGCTCAGCCGCTCCCGCCGGCGGTCCAGGGTCTCCAGGTCCTTGAGGAGAAGCTCGGCCTCCACGATCTCGATGTCGCGGCGGACGTCCACGGTTCCGGTGGGGTGCGCCACCTCCGGGTCCTCGAAGCACCGCACCACGTGGAGGATCGCATCCACCCCGCGGATCTCCGCCAGGAACTGGTTCCCCAGGCCCTCGCCATGGGCCGCCCCCTGCACGAGCCCGGCGATGTCCACCACCTCGATCGTGGTGGGGACCTTCCTCTTCACCGGGAACAGGGCGTGGAGTCGGTCCAGGCGCTCGTCGGGCACCGCGGCCACCCCGTGGTTGGGGTCAATGGTGCAGAACGGATAGGCCTCGACCTTCGCCCCGGCCGCGGTCAGGGCGTTGAAGATCGTGGACTTGCCGGCGTTGGGCAGGCCCACCAGCCCGAAGCTCCGGCTCACCGGAGAGCCTCCTTCACCAAGGTTGCCACTTGGGCCGGGGTACGGGCCACGGGGATGCCCTTCTTCTCCAGCCGCTCCGCCTTGGCCTGGGCCGTGCCCTCGCTCCCGGTGATGATCGCCCCGGCATGCCCCATCCGCTTCCCCGGCGGGGCGGAAAACCCCGCCATGTACGCGACCACCGGTTTTTCCATGTGCTCGGCCACGTACTCCGCTGCCTCCTCCTCAGCATTTCCCCCGATTTCCCCCACCAGCACGACGAGCTCCGTCTGGGGATCCTCCTCGAACAGGGGGAGGAGGTCGGTAAAGGAGCTCCCGACGATGGGGTCGCCGCCGATCCCTACCACCGTGGACTGGCCAAACCCGCTTGAGCTGAGGTGGTGGGCGATCTCATAGGTCAGGGTGCCGGAGCGGGACACGATCCCCACCGGACCGGGCCGGAACACGGCGCTGGGGATGACCCCAACCTTCGCCTTGCCCGGGGAGATGATCCCGGGGCAATTGGGACCGATCAGCCGTACCCGATAGCCCTTGAGGAGGTGGTAGGTACGGAGCATCGCGTGGAGGGGGATCCCCTCGGTGATGCACACGAGGAGGGGGATTCCGGCGTCGGCCGCCTCGAGCATTGCATCGGGGGCGGACGCGGCAGGGACGAACAGGACTGAGGCATCCACCCGATGCCGCTCCACCGCTTCGGCCACGGAATCATAAACTGGGATCCCATCCAGCGTTTGCCCGCCCTTGCCCGGGGTGACCCCAGCCACGACCTTCGTGCCGTAGGCCACCATGTGGCGGGTGTGGAACGCCCCCTCGCTCCCGGTGATCCCCTGGACCAGCACGTGGGTGTCCGCGTCGATCAAGATCGCCACTCGTCTCACCTCATTTCACGGTGGATGGCATAGGATAGGAACGGGGGAGGGCCGTGGCAAGCAGGGTGGAGCCCGATTGCATACGGTGGGTTGACAGGCCAGCCCAGCGGAGGTATAAACCGCGTTGCGGTATGGTTCAGTACATCGTGCGGCGGCTGCTGTGGACGATCCCCGTCCTTTTGGCCATCATGACCGCGACCTTCATTCTGGCCCATGCCATCCCGGGAGGGCCGTTCGACTTCCGCGGCGAAAAGCAGCTCCCGGAAAGCATCCGCAAGAATCTGGAGCGGAAGTACCAGCTCGACAAGCCGGTGTATGTACAGCTCGGGAAGTGGATCTGGGACGCGCTCCGGTTGGACCTCGGCCCGTCCTACACCACCCGCGCCCAAACGGTGAACGACATCCTGAAGCGGACGTTCCCCATCTCCTTCCAGCTCGGCCTCCTGGCCCTGCTCCTCGCGCTGTGCATCGGCATCCCCATGGGGACCATCGCCGCCGTCAAACAGAACACGGTTGTGGACTACGGGGCAACGTTCGTGGCCATCCTCGGGGTATCCATCCCGAACATGGTGCTTGGCCCACTGTTGATCTGGATTTTTGCCCTTAAGCTTGGGTGGTTCCCTGCCGCCCGGTGGGGGACGGACTACACGCAGCTCCACTTGGGGTTCTTCCCCCCGATCACATCGGCTAAATTCTGGCTCCATGCCATCCTGCCTGCGTTCACCCTCGGCACCGCCTATTCTGCGTCCATCGCCCGCCTGACCCGGGCGAGCCTCCTCCAGGTGATCCGGGAGGACTACATACGCACGGCCTACGCCAAGGGGCTCCATTCGCGGCGGGTGATCATCCTCCACGGCCTCCGAAACAGCCTCATCCCGGTGGCGACCGTGCTCGGGCCGATGTTCGCAGCGGTGGTCACCGGGAGCATGGTGGTGGAGCAGATCTTCGGCATCCCCGGGATGGGCAAGTACTTCGTGACCTCGGTGACCAACCGGGATTATCCGCTGGTGATGGGAGCCACTCTGATGTACTCCCTGCTTTTGGTGTTCGCGAACCTGCTCGTGGACATCAGCTATGCTTGGCTCGATCCCCGCATTCGGTACGACTGAGGATGAGGCTGCGCAAAGCACGGTTCAAACAGGAGAGGGGGGACGTCGGGCGAAGCCCGCTACGGGAAGCGTTCCACCGCCTGTTCAAGCACCGGGCAGCGGTGATCGGGGGGATCTACGTGATCCTCCTCATCCTGGTGGCCCTGTTCGTGGACACCACGATCTTCGCCAAGATCATCGGCCGCGAGCCGCGGCCCCTCATCGCCCCCAAGCACTACGCCGAGGTGAGTTTCTTCGAGCGGGACCTGCCCCCGGGAACCCCAGGGTACCCGCTGGGGTCGGACTACCTGGGGCGGGACATCCTGAGCCGCACGCTCTACGGAACACGGGTGTCCCTCTCGGTGGCGGTGGTAGCGGCCACGGTCAGCCTGGTGATCGGCCTCACCTATGGGGTGATCTCCGGATTTTCCCCGACCGGTGTCGACAACGTCATGATGCGGTTCGTGGACTTCCTGTATGGCTTCCCACTCCTCATCTTCATCATCTTGCTCCAGGCCTATTTCAAGGCGGTGAGCCGCCAGGGGGCCACCGGGTTCATCGGGGTGATGGTGAACATCGACAAGGCCCTAGGAGGGATGTTCTTCTTGTTCGTCGCCCTCGGGATCCTCAACTGGATCGGCATGGCCAGGTTGGCGCGGGGACAAACGCTCTCCGTGAAGCAGAAAGAATACATCGAGGCCGCGCGGGCAGTGGGGGCGAGCAACCTGCGCATCGTGTTCCGCCACGTGCTGCCCAACATCATCGGGCCGTGCATCGTGGCCGAGACGCTCGCCATCCCCGGGTACATCCTCACCGAGGCGTTCCTGAGCTTCATCGGCCTCGGGGTTACCCCCCCGACCCCGAGCTGGGGCCTGATGATCTCGGAGACGTACCAGGGGTTGCGCACCTACCCGTGGGAGACGCTGGTCCCGGGAGCGGCTCTGGCCACAACCACGCTTGCGTTCAACTTCCTCGGCGATGGCCTGCGGGATGCGTTTGACCCCCGTTTACGAGGTACGTATACTAAGTAGGCATTGTCTTTATCCCTGTTCGGTTTGGGGAAAAGGGGGTGATGGCCAGAGGAAGAAGCTTCCTGGGTCCCAGGCTTGAGCGTTGGAGATCCTCAGAAATGGGAGGAAGGAGGTAAGCGGTGAAGTGGAGCAAGATTGCGGTTCTGGCGATTGTCGGGCTCTCCCTGATGGTATGGCCGGCGCTGGCGGCGAAGGTGGTGCTGAACCGGAACCTGGGCACGGAACCCCCCACGGCTGACCCCGCCCTGGCTGAGGACACGACGTCCGTAGAGATTATCGAGAACATGTTCCTTGCCCTGGTCGACATGGACGAAGTCGACATGCATCCCATCCCCGAGCTGGCCACCAGCTGGGATGTCTCGCCCGATGGGCTCACCTGGACGTTCCACATGCGCAACGACGTGTTCTGGGTGAAGTACGACCCGAAGAAGGGCGAGGTGGTCTATGACCTGGACGCGGACGGCAAGCCCCGCCCGGTCACGGCGTACGACGTGGAGTACGGGGTGAAGCGGACCCTCGACCCCAATACGGGTTCCAACTACGCGTACGTGCTGTACATCATCAAGGGCGGTGAGGCCCTGAACACCGCCGATCCGGGGGCGCCGAACTTCCAGGAGCTCATCGATGGCGTGGGCGTGAAGGCCCTTGACGCGTACACGGTCCAGTTCACCCTCGAGGCCCCGGCGGGCTACTTCGGCCAGATCGCGTCGATGTGGGTGGCCCGCCCGCAGCCGAAGTGGGCGATCGACGCCTATGGCGATGCGTGGATCGAGCCCGAGAACATCGTGACCAACGGCCCGTACGCGATGAAGACGTGGGTCCACAACGACCACATGGTGTTCGTGAAGAACCCGTACATCCCGGCCGAGCTATGGGGTGGCGGCAACATCGACGAGGTGTACGCGGTGATGGTGGTGGAGGCGTCCACCGAGTTCGCGATGTACCTCAACAACGAGCTCGACACCAGCGGCGTGCCGCTCCCGGAGATGGACCGGGTGAAGACCGATCCGGTCCTGTCCAAGGAGCTCGTCATTCGCCCCTACCCCTGCACCTACTACTACGGGTTCATCGTCACGAAGCCGCCCATGGACAAGGTCGCGGTTCGAAAGGCCCTGTCCATGACCATCGACCGGAAGACCTTGATCGACCAGGTGACGAAGGGCGGGCAGCTTCCGGCGAACACGTTCGCCCCGGGGATGATCTTCGGTAACGCCGCCCTCGATCCTAGGATCGCCCCATGGGCCCTCCCCGAGGAGCTCGGCGGGTGGGGCTACGATCGGGCGGTGACGGAAGCGCAACAGCTCATGGCCCAGGCCGGCTATCCTGACGGTGCGGGCCTGGAGATCGTGCTCATGCACAACGTGTCCGAGGGTCACGCCCGCATCGCCCAGGCCATCCAGGCCATGTGGGCAAAGGCGTTCCCCAAGGCCAAGTTCATCATCGAGACCCAGGAGTGGAAGGTTTACCTGCAGACCCTGGTGAAGACGACCCCGGTGGAGAACGTGCCCCACGTGTACCGGCTTGGGTGGTGTCAGGACTACCCGGACGAGAACAACTGGGTGCACGAGGTGTTCAACCCCACCGTGGGCGAGAACAAGACGCGGATGAGCGCCGATGATCCAGAGGTGGGTGCGGCCGTCGCCAAGTTCGACGAGCTGACCCGCCGCGCTGGCCGCGAATCCGACCCCGAGGTGCGCAAACAGCTGTACTTCGAGGCGGAGCGGCTCCTCGTCGACGAGATCGTGGCCATCGCCCCGATCTACTACTACACCCAGGTCGTGCTCAACAAGCCGTGGCTCCAGCGCCGCTGGCACGACACGCCGCACTGGGACACGTGGATCCTCGACGCCGCCGCCAAGAAGAAAGCCACCGGGTAGCCTAACGGTTGCTCAGGGAACAACAGGGCCTCCCCGGGAAACCGGGGAGGCCTTTTTGCTCGGTGCCAGTCCACATGGCAGATCTCCCCTCCCTTGGTATGATGGAAAGCATGAACAGGTGCTTCAGCAGGCGATGGGCTCAGGGGATGGTTTTCCTCTTTCTTGCTTGTGCTCTCGCGGCCTTGAGCGGGTGTGCCCAGCGAAAGAGCGACCCCATCCGCTCCGGGTGGAGCCGGGGACTCCCGGTGGCGGAGACCGAGATCGGGGAGGCCCCATCCCTAGCCGTCGCCCCCACCGGCCGGTGGCTGGTGTGGACCGGTCAGGCTGGCGGCAATACCACCTTGTTCTTGAGCCGGTTCGACCCGATGGGGCATGCCACCCCACCGACTTCGATCCCACTGGCCCTCGATTACCCCCATGCCCCGCAGCTGTTCGCTGCCCCAGACGGCTTCTCTCTGTTCTTCCTGGCCCGCACCGCTCCTGGTCGGTACCGGATCTTCGTGCAACCCCTCGACGCCCACGGCGCCCCAACCGGGGGTGCCCTCCTCGTTTCCCCCGCCGAGCAAAGTGTGGACGCGTACGACGTGGGGACCATCCCCACCGGCTTCGTGGTCGTGTGGAACGCTGGGGACGCAGGGGTCTGGGCCCAGGCGTTGGGCGAGGAGGGCATCCCTCTAGGCCCCCCGCTGCACCTCGCAGAGCGAGGCGGAGCGCCGGCACTGGCCGTCGACGGAGACGGCTGGACACACGTAATCTGGCTGGATATACCCGGCTACGAGCGACGGGAGCTCATGTACGCCAAGCTATCCGCCGACGCCGCCCTGGCGACGCCACCCTGTCTCCTGTGGGGGGTCAACGTGAGCCTGGGGGCGGTGTTCTCCACCCCGACGGTGGCGTTGGACACGCGATGGCTCTACGCCCTGGTCTCGGTGGAGTACCGCAGCGGGCTCAAGCAGGGGACGGCCGAGACGCACGTGGTGGCCGCTCCCTTGGCTGACCCGGACCAGGCTGAACCGTTCCTGTTGAGCCTTCCCGGGGAATTCCCCGAAGAGTACACCTGCCCTCGGGAAGGCCTCCCCCTTGCCCCGTTGCCGCCGCAGGGAGCACGCCTCGGCACCGATACCCATACCCCGGTGGCGTTTCCTGGACAGCGGGACCACGCCCTGGTAGCGGTAGGGGTCAAGGTCAGCGATGGCCGGAGGGCCGAGGTTCAACCTGCGGTGGTGGCGTTGAAAGACGGGGCGATCGTGGGTTGGTGTCCCCTCGCCAACACCACCGGGTGGTCCATCTCGCCCCAACTGCGTCCATCCCCCGACGGCTGGCACGCGGTGTGGTCGGACATGCACGGCTATGGCGCTTACCGCATCTACTATGCGACCACGGCCCCTGCCGAACGGGCCGTGCTGAACCGGGTGGAGATGGCCGACGTGCTGCACATGTTCCTCACGGTGCTATCCGGGTTCGTGAGCGGCCTGACCATGATCCCGTTGTTCCTGATGGCCGCCGTCCCCGGATTGCTCCTGGTGGTGGGGCACTACGTGTTCGGGGGAGAGGGAGACCTGCACACCTGGACCGCCCGCATCCTCTTGGTGCTGGGGCTTTCGCCGTATGTGCTGCTCAAGATCCTGTTCACCGCGGGGTTGGTGCCCACGATGCCTTTTGCTGCCTGGTTCTCGTCCGGGCTCGCCCGGTCCCTGGCCTTGTCGCTGCCGTTCGGGCTTCTGCTGGTGGACGGTGGGGTGTTGGCCCTGTACTGGCGGCGGTCCCAGGAGCCAGGGTTGCTCCCGGCGTGGGCCCTGTTCGTGGGGGTGGACATCGCGCTCACGGTGCTCGTCGTGGGTCCGTTGATCGCGGGCGCGTGACGCGCTCCTCGGCCATTGAGGGAAGCGTGGGACAGGCACGGGAACAGGAGCAAGACGGCCGTCCCCCTTGTTACTTGACATACCTAGGAGGATTCCTGTATGATGCGGTTGAAAGCAATATAGATCACAAACTGGGGGTGATGGTTGGTTTAAGATGGATTTCCTCGGTTAACGGGACAAATGGCTAGGAAAAGATGAACAAAGAAGGTAAATTCGTGTAAAAGGAGGGCAACGATGAAGTGGGGGACTTCGAGCAAGGTTGCGGATCGGGTGGAGCGGTTCATCGTCAAGGCGCTGGGCGTGCGCGGCCTCTATGTGCTGCTGGCCCTGGCGGCGTTCATGCTCCTCAGCGGGGCCAACGACAAGTGGAAGCCCTGAAGCTCTAGGTCGTTTATCACCGGCAAAGGTGATCAAGGGGGGCGGTGCCCCCCTTTAGCTTTCGCTAAGCTTACTGACAATGCGCTTACCTACGAGGGCTCGGGTTTACATCGCCGCGGTGGCGGTGGCTGCACTCGCTTGTATCGTCCTGTTCGTACCCCAGGCCGAGTTCAGCTCTCAGTTCATCCTCGCCTGGCTTCTCCTTGCCGGCATCGATTTTCTGTGCGAGATCTTCGAGGTGGAGGTCATCGCCAAGAGGAGCACCTCCGCGGCAATGGCGGTATGCATCGCCGCGGTCTACATCGGAGGCGCCCCGCTTGGGATCCTCACCGTGCTTCTCGCCACCTTGCCGGCCGAGCTCCTCCTTCGCTGGAAAGTCCTGAGCAAGAACAAGTTCCTCTTCACAGCCTATATCGGGTTCAACGTGGGCCAGCTCGTGGTCTCGGTTACCACGACGGCCCTTGTGTTTAAAGCCATCGGCGGAACTCCCCCACCATACACAACGATTTGGCACTTTGTCCCTCTATCCTTCGCTTTCATTACGTACACAATTGTAAATAAGTCGGCGGTGGCCCTCATTGTCTACCTTACTGAAAAGATCTCTTTTGTCTATCAGCTCAAGTTCTACTTGCGTCATTTGCTCACTCAATTATTATCCATCGGAACCCTCGGAATCCTTATTGCGGTTCTGTACACCCTTTCTCCATGGTACATCCTGCTCATGCTCAGCCCGCTCACGGTGGTGCAGGCGTCCATCCGTGGCTATACCCGGTTGCGCCAACAGGCCCAACAGGCGTTTGAGCGCATCGCCCGTGTCGTCGGGGAGCGCGACCCCTACACCGGAGAGCACTCCACCAAGGTGGCCAAGCTCGCCGAGCAACTCGCCCGGGCCCTGCGCCTCCCGGAGGAGGAAGTGGAACAGATCGCCGCCGCGGCGCGGGTCCATGACCTGGGCAAGATCGCTGTCCCTGACCGCATCCTTCTCAAACCGGCCAAGCTCTCCCCCGAGGAATGGGCGATCATGACGCGGCATCCGGTGACCAGCGCCGAGCTCCTTCGGGGGTTGGAGATCTACGAGGGGGTCCTGGACATCGTCAAGCACGAGCACGAACACTGGGACGGAACTGGGTACCCGGATGGCCTGGCCGGCAACAAGATCCCGCTCGGGGCGCGGATCCTCGCCGTGGCCGATGTGTGGAGCGCCCTCACCTCCAACCGCCCCTACCGGAAGGCCTACTCCAAACAGGAAGCCCGCCGGATCCTCCAGGAGATGAAAGGGAAGGAGCTCGATCCCCAGTTGGTGGATGAGTTCCTCAACCTCGTTCCGTAGATGGTCCTCCTCTGGGCGGTCGTCATCGGGGTCTTGGTCGGCTTTCTGCGCCGAGGGAGCTTGGCCCACCTTGCCCAGCTCCGGCTGCGGGGCCTGTGGCTGATCGTGATGGCACTGGTGATCCAAGTCCTCATCTTCCCGTTGGGCAGCGCCGGACCACTGGTGACGGTGGGCACGACCTGGCTCCATCTGACCTCTTACCTGTTCCTGCTGGTATTCACCGGCCTGAACCGGCGGTACCCGGAGATCCTCGTCATGGGGGCCGGACTCCTGCTCAACCTGATCGCCATCGCCGCCAACGGGGGGTACATGCCGGCCTCGGCCGAGGCCCTCCGCCAGGCCGGGCTGGCGGGGGTGGCCGCGGCCCTGGAACAGGGGACCCGTCAGGGAAATATAGTGCTCATGGGGCCGAAAACGAGGCTCAACTTTCTTGGGGACTTCCTCTATCTCCCCGCCGCCGTGCCGTTGAGCTCCGCGTTCAGCATCGGCGACGTGGTGCTCGCGGTGGGGTTTGTGCTCCTCCTCGCCCGGCGGATGGTTCGCCCTCGCGCCGGACACGGGTCCCCGCCGCCACCGAACACGAACCCAGACCACCGTCAGGCCCAAGGCCCGCCCTAACGTCGGGGATGAACCCCGACACCAGGAGTGGATGCGACGGCAGTCGCATCTTATGTGTGACGAGCGGTGTTATGCCCAGCCGTCGAGGGACAGGTTGGGATCCGGGGAAAGCGACAGCGGATCGGCGTGGCCGAGCTCGACGAACCGGTGGTGGGCGCACGCGGCGACGATGACGGCGTTGTCCGTGCACAGCTCCGGTGGCGGGAAGTGGACCTCGAACCCCCGTTCCCTCACCCGGCCCGGAAGGACCTGGCGCAGGCGCCGGTTGGCGGCCACCCCGCCCACCACCACAATGCGCGGCAGGGAAAACCGGCGCGCCGCCCGGATCGCCTTCTCCGTAAGCAGATCGACAACGGCCTCCAGGTAAGCGGCACAGAGGTCGGGAGCCGGGGTGTGCGGATGGTCCCGCAGCCAGTACACCGCCGCCGTCTTAAGCCCGGCGAAGCTCATGTCCAATCCCGACTCCAGCATCGGGCGGGGGAACGGCACCGCTCCCGGATCCCCCTCTTCCGCCAGGGCATCGATCCTCGGCCCGGCGGGGTAACCCAGACCAAGGAGCCTCCCGAACTTGTCCAGCGCCTCCCCGGCCGCGTCGTCCCGGGTTCCCCCCACCACCCGGTACTCCCCCCACCGGGGCACGGCCACGAGCAGGGTATGGCCGCCGGAGGCGATCACCCCCAGGAACGGCGGGGGCACCTCGGGCCAGCCCAACCGATGAGCGAACAGGTGCGCGGCGAGGTGGTTCACCCCCACCAACGGCACCCCCCGGGCGAGGACCACGCCGGCGGCGTAGGTCACCCCCACCAATAGGGGGCCGATGAGCCCGGGCCCGTAGGTCACCCCCACGAGGTCGATCCCGTCCCAGCCCAGCCCGGCCGCGGCGAGCGCTTCCTGGGCAAGGCAGGGGAGCTTGCGCAGGTGATCGCGGGACGCGGCCTCCGGCACCACACCCCCGTAGCGGGCGTGAAGGTCGGCCTGGGAGTAGACGAGGTTCACCAGCACCTCTCCCCCGTCGCGCACCACCGCCACCGCCGTCTCGTCGCAGGAGGTCTCGATGCCGAGGACGATCATCCCCTATCCCCTATCCGTGATCCGTAATCCGTGAGCCGTTACTCCTCACGCCTCACGCCTCACGCCTTTTGAGCACGCCGATGAACGGCAGGTTCCGGTAGAGCTCGGCGTAGTCGAGCCCATACCCCACCACGAACAGGTTCTCCGGCAGCACGAACCCCACGTAGTCCACCGGCACCTCCACCTCCCGCCGATGCGGCTTGTCCAGGAGCGTGCACACCCGGAGCGTGGCCGGCTCCCGGGCGGAGAGGCCCTTCAGGATGCGGTGGAGGGTCCGGCCGGTGTCCACGATGTCCTCGACGATGAGGAGATCGCGGCGGCCAATGGCGCAGTCGAGGTCTTTGAGGATCCGTACCTCCCCGGGGCTGGTGCCGTTGCGGTAACTGGACACGGCCATGAAATCGTACTCGAGGGGGATGTCCATGGCCCGGATGAGGTCGGCCATGAACGGCATCGCCCCCTTGAGGAGGCCCACCACCAAGAGCGGCCGCCGGTGGGGATCGCGCCCGGCCCCGGCGCGGTAGTCCGCGGAGATCTGGGCCCCGAGCTCCCGCACCCGCTGGCCGATCTCGTCGACCGAAATGATCATCCGCTCGATCGTGTTCAGCATTCTCTGCCTCGAACGGCTGGCCCCCAAAAACGCCCTCACCAGGACAACATCTTGGGGGAAGATACCTCAGGATACCCCGATCCCCTGACCCATGCCAGTCGCAGGCCGGGCGGCTCACTCACGTACGGTAAACCGCGCCTCGAGCGCCTTCAGCCGGTCCGCGATCCCGGTGTACTCGAGTTCGGCCATTCCGAGCATGGCCGGGCCGAAGAACCCTTGACGTCGGATCTCCAGGGACTTGTCCGCCGCTCGGTCCCTGATCCGGTCCCAAAACGGATGGTCGAACGCGTCCACCGGATCGGAGAGGCGCCCCCCGTGACAGGAGAAGGCGAGGGCCATGACCTGAGGTGGGCCGTCGAAGTAGGACACCGGGGTGCCTGCGCGCACCGGCATCAAGGGCCCGATGTGGCTCCCGCGCATGAACCCGGGCACGTAATGGGCGAGGGCAAAGGGAGCCAGCACTTCGCCGGTGGCGGGGAAGTCCTTCTGTACCCGCACGATGGCTACCGGGTCGTCCTTGCCCACGTAGCGGCCGGCGATGGCGGTGAGGCGCGTGGTAGAACAGGCCACCGCCTGGTCCCCGGTTGCTCGGGCGTGGACCTTCTCGACCACGAACCGGTCGTTATCACGAAGGAGGGCGGCCAGATCGTACAGGTCTTGCGGAGCATCGAGTTCGATCACCCGGTCGGCCTTGGTATGGGCCACGTCCATCACCGTGAACCGGAACCCCTGCCCCAAGGACGGAGACAGGATCAGGCCGGAACAGTGCATCGGGTCGGCGAACGCCAGGTACAGGGGGAGGTTCAGCGCCCCCGGGGAGGTCTTGTCAGCGAGGAGCAGGAGGAACGCCTCGCCAGGGCGTTCGCGGAACGAAAGCTCGGCCACCCCCGGCCCCAGCCCGCGCACGTTGCCGGAGAACGCGTCCCGGAGGAGATCCTGGCCGGCGCCGTATAGCCCCTCCTCCCGAGCGATCCGCGCCCCCATCTTGAACGCCTCCCACGCGAGCTTGTGCACCTCGTGGCTCCCCACCCCCTCGCGATGGGAAAGGAGGAGGCAGATGTCGTCCCCGAGGTGGGTCACGTGGTGATCGACCAGGATACCGCCTCCCTCGCGCGACAGGAACTCCTTGACCCGGGCCACCATCTCCCGGGACGGGGCCAGATGCCCGCCGACGCTTCCCACATCGGCCTTGATCGCCGATAGCGTGATCTCGTTCACCTCCACCTCCTAACCGCCCGGAGAAATGGTGCACGCCAGGTCCAGGAGGAGGCGTCCGGCGACCGTCCTCCGGTAGCCGGCCGAGGCCCGGAGGTCGGAGATGGGCCGGGTGGCCGCGGACAGCGCCTCCACCAGGTCGGCAAGGGCATCCGGGGCCAGAGGCCGCCCGACGAGGGCCTGCTCCACCTCCCGCGGTCGGACCACGGTGGGGGCGACCGATCCCAGAGCAAGGCGCGCCCGCTCGATCGTCCCATCCCGCAGCCAGAGAAGGGCCCCCAGGGAAGCGATGGCGATGATCAGGGCCCGGCGGCGTCCCACCTTGCGGAAGTAGGCCCGAGGTGCCCCCTCGGGGAACGGCAGGTCCAGGGAACGGATGACCTCCCCCGGCCGCAGGGCCGTCTTCCCAGGGCCGAGGACGAACTCCTCCACCGCAAGCGCCCGCTCCCCGTCCGGTCCCACCAAGTTCACCCGCGCCCCAAGGAGGTACAGGGGGATAAGGCCATCCCCGGCCGGGGAGGCGTTGGCCAGGTTCCCGCCCAGGGTCCCCATGGCCCGAATGGCCGGGGAGGCGATGGCCTCCAGGGCCAGCCTGAGGATGGGGAGCCGCGCTGCGGCCGGGGAGGCGAGGATCTCGGCGTGGGTGGCCGCGGCCCCGATTTCGACCTTGCTTTCGCCCACCGAGATCCGGCGCAGCTCGGGGAGGTCCCCGATGTACACCAAGAACGGCGGGCGCTCGACCCCCTTCCGCAGCCGCACGAACAGGTCCGTGCCCCCGGCGAGGGGTTCCCCCCCCTCGGCGGCCAGGCGCACCGCCTCCGCGAGGTCCCGCGGCCTCACGATCTCCGCAAGTCCGGTTGTGTGCACCCCACATCACCTCGCAACGGCTTGACGTCAGACCCAAGGTCCGACGACCCCCGCGGTTTCGTAGCGGCGGGACTTGCCCCCGACGCCGGTCCAAGGGAAAAACGCCGTCGCAGACAAGCTGCGACGCTACGATCCTTCCGTAGCGTCGGGCTTTATGCCCGCCGTTGGTCGAGGTTGCCCCAGGTCGTCGGCCACGTCCACGTCCCGGATCACCCCGGGGTCGTCCCACGGGATCAGCTCACAGTCGGAGAGGAGCCACCGGGCGCCCACATCGCCCGCCAGCGCGAGAAGCCCCGGCCTGAGCGAAGGGGGAAGGTACACCGGGAACCCCCGCTGCCCACGGTAGGAGAGCGCCACCGGCCGGTCCCCGACCCGCGCGAGCACGGCCCGTGCCCCGGCCTCCGGCACCCACGGCATGTCCCCAAGGAACAGGAGCATCCCTCCCTCCACCTCCTCCGCCGCTCGCCTGAGCGAGGCCCCGATCCCCTCGTGCCAATCCTCGTTGATCACGATCCGCCACCTCCCTCCGCCCTCTCCCCCTTGCGGGAGAGGGCCGGGGTGAGGGGGAAACAACGCTTGACGGATCGCTTGGGCATCGGCCCCGAGGACGAGCACCCGCTCCGCGAGGGGCAAGCGCTCCACTAGCTCCAAAACCCAGGCCAGGATTGGCCATCCGTTCAGGGGCAAAAGGAGTTTGGGCCCGGGGGAGGTCATCCGGCGGCCGGCCCCGGCGGCGAGCACGACCCCGGTCACCGGGGGCAGGCCTTCTCCGCCGCCCGCAGCACCGCCTCCACCACCTGCGCGTACCCGGTGCACCGACATAGGTTGCCGGAAAGATACGCCCGCACCTCATCCCGCGTCGGGCGTGGGTTCTCCCGGAGGAGGGCGTACGCGGCCATGACGAGACCCGGCGTGCAGAACCCGCATTGCACGCCTGCCGTCTCGATGAACGCCTCCTGCAGAGGATCCAGCTGGCCGGCCTCGCTCAAGCCCTCAATGGTCAGGACGTCCTTCCCCTCCACCTGGACGGCGGCGGTGAGGCAGGCCAGGCGGGGCTTCCCGTCCACCACCACCGTGCACGCCCCGCATTCCCCCTCCCCGCATCCCTCCTTGGTCCCGATCAGGCCCAGGTCCTCGCGCAGGAGGTCGAGGAGGCGGCGCCCCGGCGGCACGTCCACCGCCACCGGACGCCCGTTCAGTCGAAACTGGATCCTCATCCGCCCACCGCCTCCGCCACCGCCTCGATCCGCGGCGGGATCAGGGTGGGCTCGGGAAGCCCTCTCAGCGCCCCCTCCGGGTCCTTAAGCCCAGACCCGGTGATGAACAAGACCACCTTCGCCCCTTCCGGCACGGCCCCTTCGCGCAGGAGCCGGACGAGCCCGGCCCAGGGGGCGGCCCCGGCTGGCTCGGCGAACACCCCGGCCCGGCGGGCCAGCTCCTGGGCCCCGGACACGATCTCGTCGTCGGTCACGGTGACAAACCCACCGCCGGTGGCGGCCACGTAGCGCACCGCCTTCACCACGTCGCGTGGCTTCCCCACCCGGATCGAGTCGGCCACCGTGTCCGCCCCCTCCTCCGCGGGGAGGATCGGCCGGCCCTGTTCGTGGCGCTCAAAGGCATGGGCGATGGCCGCTGCCCCGGCCGCCTGCACCCCGTACACCCGGGGCACCCGGTCGGCCAGCCCCACCTTCACCAGCTCCTGGAACCCCTTGCAGACCCCGGACACCACCGACCCATCCCCTGCGGCCACCAGGGCGAAGTCCAGGGAGGCCTCGCCGATCTGCTCCCACACCTCGAGGGCCCCGGTCTTGTTCCCCTCCACCACCATCGGGTTCCACCCATCGGAGCGGTTGTACCACCCAAACCGGTCTGCAGCTTGGATCGCGAGCTCATAGGCCTCGTCGTAGGTGCCATCCACGACGAACACCATCGCCCCGAACGCGAGGAGCTGAGCGACCTTGGGACGGGGGGCGTTCTTGGGAACGAAGATGTAGCAGGGGATCCCGGCCGCAGCGCAGAACCCGGCGAGGGACGTGGCCGCATTCCCGGTGGAGGCGCAGGCGCATGCATCCCGACCAAGCTTCCTCGCCGCGGCCACCGCCACCGCCGTGCCCCGATCCTTGCAGGAGGCAGTGGGGTTGAGGGTGTCGTCCTTGATCCACAGCGCCCCAAGGCCGAGCTCGGCGGCCAAAGTCGGGCTCTCGTAGAGCGGGGTCCACCCCGGCCGCAGGGGCACCGCGTACTCCACCCCCACCGGGAGGAGTTCCTCGTACCGCCACAGCGAGTTCCGCCGCGTCTCGGCGAAGCTCCCGGGGACAAGGCGCCTGGCCAGGGCCCGGTAGTCGTAGAGCACCTCCAGCGTCCCGCTCAAGGGCCCGCACCGGGGGCAGGCGTAGTCCACCGACCACGGGTCGTACTCTCGGCCACAGGAGACACAGCGGAACGCGATCGGCTCACCCATGGCGTCCCTTCACGGCGGCGACCCACGCCGCCCCCACCGTGCTCAACGCGAAGCGATGGGTCGGGCTCACACCTGGAGTATAGCGAGGAAACACACATCCGTACACAGAGGTACCGATGGGGATAACCATGACACCCTCAGGCTTCCGGTCAGGCTGTGTTCGCCGGGTGGGTCAGCCACGCTTGCCGGTGCCGAGCAGGAACGGGAGCGAATTCCGAACGCTCCGGAGCAGGACCGCCATCTCCGCCGCCGGCCTCAGGGAACGCATCCCGGGAAACCCTGCCTTCAACGTCATCCCCTCGATCCTGAAATCGGGGGCGAACCGCACCCGGACGTGCGCGTCCGCAAAGATCAGCGCGCCGTCCTTGACCTCCAGGCGCGCTTCCTCGCCCCCTTCCCGCCGCCGGATCGTGTTCCCCTCGATGTGGAAGGCGTTGTCCGATTCTTGCTCGAAGTCGCGCTCCGAGAGGAACAGCCGTGGCTTATCGAGGTAAGGCTTCCCGTGGTGCACGCAGAACGTGGCACAGTTGCCGCACGCGTTGCAGAAGTCGTCCACGTGGACGATCTGCCGGGACTGTTCGATGCGGAACGGCTCCGTCCCGGCCACGACCAGCTTGCCCTTCTGGCAGCTCAAGCGGGGCACGGCCCAGCTCACGGGGTCCACGGTGTAGACATGGTTGGCCCGGTTCGGGCAAACCTCGACGCACTTGTCGCACAAGGTCGAGCACTGGAGGCACCGGACCGCCTCCCGACGGGCCTCGTCCTCGACCAGCGTCTGCTCCACGAGAGCGAAGCCCTCGCGTTCCTCCACCGGGAGCAGCGCCGGCCGATGCTGGGGCTCCTTACGGGCGCGGGCCCGTTTGACCTCCAGGATGTCCGCCTCCGAAAGGGCCACCGGCCGAGCCGGCCACGTCCGGAACGCGATGCCGAGCTCCCGCGAGATCGCCTCTGCCGCCCGGCGCCCGTCGGCGCAGGCCTCGACGATGGTCGCCGGTCCCCGGACCGCATCCCCACCGGCGTACACGTGCTCCGCCGCCCGCCCGGTGTCGGAGTCGACGGCGATCCTCCCGTCCCCACGCAGGGAGATCCCGCTCCCGGCGAGGAAGGCGAGGTCCGGGCGCTGGCCGACGGCGACGATGATGGCATCGGCCTCGATCTGGAACGCGCTTCCCGCGATGGGCACCGGCCGCCGGCGCCCATCGGGCCCCGGCTCGCCCAGCGCGTTGCGCACGCACTGGAGTGCCGCCACCCGTCCGTCCTTGAGGACGATCCGCTCCGGGCTGACGAGCTCCAGGAGGACGTTGCCTTCGGCGAGGAGCTCCTCGATCTCCTCCGCTTCGGCCGGCATCTCGGCCCGGGTCCGCCGGTAGACCACCGTGGCCGGCCGCCCGGTGAGGCGCCGGGCGGCCCGGGCCGCGTCCATCGCGGTGTTGCCACCGCCGATGACGAGCACCCTCGACCCCAGGTCCGGTCGTTCTCCCCGGCTCAGCCGGCGCAGGAAGTCGAGGGCGCCGAACACGCCCCCGCCGTCCTCGCCCTCAATCCCGAGGCGCGCGTCCCGCTGGAACCCGCACGCCACGTAGACCGCGGCGAAGCCGTCCGCAAGGAGCGCCTCCGGGGGGCGGGTGATGGGGGTGGAGAGCCGGATCTCCACCCCCAGTCCTTTGATCCGCGCGATGTCCGCCGCCACCGCCTCCCGCGGGAGCCGAAACTGGGGGGCGAGGGCGAGCATCCCTCCCGGGACGTCCTGCGCCTCGAAGATCGTGACCTGGACCCCAGCTAGCGCCAGGAAGTAGGCGGCGGCGAGGCCGGACGGCCCACTCCCCACGATCGCCACCCTTCCCTTCGTCTGGGGCGGCTTATGCGTTGTGAGCTGTGACTGTCCTTTCTCCACGGCGAACCGCTTCAGGGCGCGGATCGCCACCGGCTCCTCGTAGCCATTGCGGGTGCAGCGGGTCCGGCAAGCTGCCGTGCACACGTGCCCGGTCACGGCGGGCAAGGGATTCCGACCGAGGATCACCGCGAGGGCCCGGCCGTACTCCCCGTGGGCAACCCACCACGCGTACTCGGGCACGTCCTGGCGGACGGGGCACTTCTCCACACATGGGGCGGCGATGCAGTCGAACAGATCCAGCCCCGATTCCACCTTGGGGAGCCCATACGGGAAGTAGCCCTTCTTGTAGCGCGGGTTCGCAAGCGCATCGGCGGCGGCCCGGTCCAGGTTGGCAAGCCTATCTTGGGCAAGTTCGTCCAGGCTGGCCACGCCCCGGGCGCGCATCTCCGCTTCGAGGACCTCGAGCCACTGCAGGAACCGGGCGTAGCCGCCGGGCTTGAGGAGGTCGGTGGCGGCGGTGACGGGCCGGGCACCGCAGGCGAGGATCGTCGTGAGGTTGTGGGCGTCGGCGCCGGCGGAGTAGGACACGGCGAGATCCCCGTCGAAGTCCTGGGCCAGCTTCCGGAACAGGTTCATGGTGATGGGATAGAGGGCGCGGCCGGACATGTACACCTCGTCGCCGGGGAGAACCCGTTTGTGGTTGGCCATGGCCAGGGTGTTGCTGAGCTTCACGCCGAACGAGAGGCCACGCTCGGAAGCGACCTTCTGAAGGGTCCTGATCAACGCCACCGCCCGGGGGTACTCCAGGTCGTGCGCGAACACCCGGTCGGGGATGTCGATCTCGCGGTAGCCGAGGCGGTCGTGGAGGATGCGCATCACCTCGTCCTTGCCAAGCAAGGTCGGGTTGAGCTTGATGAACGTGTGCAACCCACGCTCTTCGAGGAGGAAGCGCGCGATCCGCTCGATCTCGTCCGAGGGACACCCGTGCATGGTGGACAGGGTGACGTTGTCCGTGATCCGGCAGGGGATCTCGACGTCGGCGAACTGGGGGAACCGCCGACGCAAGGTGTCCCGGATCTCCGCCACTTCCGCGGACGCGTCCTGCAGCCGATCCAGAAAGCGGGTCATGGGCGGGCTCTGGATCCCCGCGAGGTTGTAGCCGACGCTCATGTTGAAGATTGTGCCGAGCGGCACGTCATCGAACCCGAGGCGTGAGCGCAGGACGTGGATCAGGGCCCAGGCGTGGATGTACTCGCGGGCGGACTCCTCGAGCTTGAGCTCCTGGGACCACTCCACGTTGTACCCCTCGTCCTCCATGTCGATGCACGGCCGGGGAATCGCAAGCTCGTCCAGAACTTGGACCGTCTTGAGCTCGATGAACCGCGCCCCGCAGAGCCAGGCCGAGACGATGTTCTGGGCGAGCTGAGTATGAGGCCCGGCCGCGGGGCCGATGGGGGTCCCGAGGCGGTGGCCGAACACCTCGCTCGCGTACGGGGCATCCTTCCGGGGCGCATAGAAAAGAGACCGGTGGATGCCGAAGATGGAGCCGCTGTGCTCAAGCTCCCCGAGCATCCAATCGAGGAGGACGTCGAACGGCTGCACCCTCATCTTGTCCGACATCGCCTATCTCCCATAGCGTCGCAGGCACGCTCCAACGCGTAACGTCGCAGATGAAGTGCGACGCTACACGTATCCGTTGGGATCACCACCCCAATCCCCTTCATTCCACCCACTGTAGCGTCGGGGCTTGTCCCCGACGTTGGGGTCGGGGCTTGTCCCCGACGTTGGGGTCGGGGCTTGTCCCCGATCTCGGTCGGGCCTCGTTGTCCAATGTCCGGCCCTACAACCTGGCCCACAGCTTCTGGGCGACCTCGCGGGCCCGAGCGAGGGCCGCCCGTTCGTCCACGCCCTGAACCTTGCCGTCCGCGAACCGGACCTCCCCGGCCACGATCACCACCCGGGGCCGGAGCCCCTCGGAGACGGAGGCGAACAGGAGGTGCGCAAGGAGGTTCTCCGGCACAAGCGGGGTTGGCGGCTCGTAGTTCCACACCACGAGGTCGGCCGCACACCCGGCGGCGAGCCGCCCCATGGGCACGCCAAACGACGCTTCCGCAAGGGCATAGTTGTGACGGATCAAGGAGAGCAGGGCCGGATCCCCGAGCACGGTGGGATCGCCGCTTGTGTGGTGGGCGAGGAGGCGGGCGGTGAGGAGCTCGCCGACCATGTCGCATCCGAACCCGTCCGTACCGATCCCCACATTGATCCCGCGGGCGAGCATCGCCGCCACCTGGGCCACGCCCACGGCGTTGTTCATGTTCGACCGGGGGTTGTGGATTACGCTCGCCGACCGCCCAGCGAGGAGGTCGAGCTCGGCCTGGGCGAGCTGGATCCCGTGGGCGAGGAGGGTCCCCGGGGTGAAGATCCCGAATTGGTCCAGCCGCTCCGCGGTGCGCATCCCGTACTTCTGGAGGGCGTCCACCGGGTCCTCTTTCCCCTCGGCGAGGTGGAGGTGGAACGGGAGCTTCTGCGGCTCGGCAGCAGAAACCACCTTGGCGAGGGTCTCGTCGGACAGGGTAAACGAGGCGTGAAGGCCCATGTGGGCGGCAAACCGGCCGCCCCCGGCTTCTTCTTGGGCGAACCGCACGTTCTCGGCGATCCCGGCGTCCCGCTCCGCCGGCCCCCCGCGGTCGGTGACCTCGTAGCAGAGGTCCGCGCGCAGGCCCACCTCCGCCACCGCCCGCCGGATCTGGGACAGCGACCCAGCGATCGCCGTCGGGGAAGCGTGATGGTCGAAGAACGCCGTGACCCCGGCCTTGAGCTGCTGGAGCGCCCCGACGAGGGCGGAGTGGTACACCCCGTCCAGGTCGAGGGCCCGATCCACCCGCCACCAGAGCTGCTCGAGGATTTGGCGGAAGCCCTTCGGGGCAAACCCGGGGAGGGGCATCCCCCGGGCAAGGGACGAGTACAGGTGAGCGTGGGCGTTGACGAGCCCGGGGGTGAGGAGGCGACCGCCGGCGTCGATCCGCTGGGCCCCGGGAGCGGCCGGGGCCGGGTCTGGGCCCACCACCTCGATCCGCCCGCCGTCGATCAGCACGTACCCCGACTCGTGGAAGGTCCCGAAGAAGTCCGCGATCCTCGCCCGCTCGATGATCAACGCCATGCCCGTAGTTTACGGGTTTAGTCCGGGGCCCCCAAGAAGTGACCGCGCTTCTTGGAGGGAGAGGAGGGGCCGCGCGATGGCGGCCCCTCCCCCTTGCCGTGGGGGCCTACGGCTCACCTGGCCACGGGCCGACCACGCCCTCCACCGCCCACTCCATGGTGATCAGGGCGTCGTACGACATCCAGTGGCCTGCGGGGACCTGGAGGCCACCCTTCCGGTCGTACACAGGTCCCTCAAACGGATCGAACGTGATCCCCGGATTGCCCATCTGCGCCAAGCGAACGAACACAAGATCGTAAACGGAGATCCTCCCGAAGACCGGGTGGTCGACGATGTAGGCCTTAAGCGCGCCCTCGAACACAGGGTTGACGGGCATGCCGGACTTAGCCCCGAGCTCCACCGCCTTCTGGGAGAGGAGCCACCAGTAGTCCACGTTGGCCAGGTTCTTCGCCGTGTACTCCCCGGCCTTCACCTTGCCGAGGAAGTCGACGTAGATCTCCTCCCAGTGCACGATCTGCCCGGACACCACGTGGTTCGGGGCGAAGTCGTACATCGGGGAATAGTGGCCGAAGGACGGGAACCCCTTCTCCGCCGCCACCTGGACCACGGTCGGGGAGTCCTCAGTGAACGCGAACACATCGCACCCCTCGGCGATCAGGGCCTCGGTGGCCTCCTTGGCCGCGGCCGGGTTGAACCACTCGTAGATCCAGCGCACGTGCACCGTGGCGTTAGGGTTCACCTCGCGCACCCCGATCGTAAACGCGCTGATGTGCCGCTTCACCTCAGGGATCGGGAACGCCCCCACGTACCCGACCTTGCCGGTCTTGGTGAGGGCCCCGGCCATGAGCCCGTTCAGGTAGTACACCTGGTAGAAGTCGGCCATGTACGTGGCCAGGTTCGGGGCCCGCTTGAACCCGGAGCAGTGGGCGAAGATCACGTTCGGGTAGCGCTGAGCAGCAGCCAGCGTCCCGTCCATGAACCCGAAGCTGGTGGTGAAAATGACGTTACACCCCTGACGGACCAGCTGATCGATGTACGTCTCCACCTCCCCTTCGGGCACGGACTCCACGTACACTGTCTCCACCCCGAGGTCCCGCTCCACGATCAGGCGCCCCAGGTTGTGGGCGTGGCTCCACCCGTAGTCGCCGATCGGGCCCACGTAGATGAACCCCACCTTGAGCTTCGCCTGGGCAAAGCCCACCGCGCCCAGGACCGCCGTCGCCACCATCACCGCCGCCACCAACCGCACTAGCCTCATGCGCACACCTCCTTGCGAGAATGGATCATCGATCGCACCCCGAGCCATCTACCGCCTGCTCTCACCTCCCGTCACCGCTCGCCGCGGGTGTAGGGCAACCCCAACGCGCCGGGGGCACCCCACCGCCGGCGGGCCTTACCAAGCCCAGTAAGGGCCAACACCAGTATAGCGAACGCGTAGGGCATGAGCTTGAGGAGCTCGGGGGCCACGAACTCCTGCAGCCGGAACGAGAGGTGGTAGAGGCCCCCGAACAAGAACGCCCCCCACACTGCCTGAAGGGGATCCCAGGCGGCGAAGATGGTGAGGGCGATCACGATCCAGCCCATGCCTGCGGTCATCCCCTCCGTCCACGCCGGCCGGTACGCCACCGAGAGAAACCCCCCCGCCACCCCGGCGAGGAGCCCGCCGAAGCCTACACACAGGTAGCGCACCAGGAACACGTTGACCCCCAGTGCGTCTGCAGTGGACGGCGACTCCCCCACCGACCGGACGCTGATCCCCCACCGGGTGCGGTAGAGGAGAACCCACAACACCACGGCCAAGAAGAGCCCGGCATAGGTGAGCACGCTCTGCCCCTGGAACAGCATCGGCCCGAGCACGGGGATCCTGGAAAGCCCGGGGATGGTCACGTTGGGGAGGGGCTGGCGAAGCGGGATCCCCTCCCACCCCCGACCGAGGAGGCCGGCCAGCCCAAGGCCGAACAGGCTCAGGGCCAGCCCGGACACGTACTGGTTGGCGCGCAGGGTCACGGTGAGGAACGCGTGGAGGACAGCCGCCGCACCGCCCACCACCGCCGCGATCAGCACCCCTAGCCCAGGATGGCCGGTGGTCTGGGCAACAGCGAACGCGGAGAATGCCCCGAGGATCATCATCCCCTCCACGCCGAGGTTCACCACCCCGGCCCGCTCGGTGTAGATCTCCCCAAGCGTTCCCCACAGGAGGGGCGTCCCAAACGCCAGCGCCCGGCTTACCGTTCCGATGAGCCAGCTCTGCCAGTCCACCGTTCCCCCTTCGGGGCAAGCCGCACCCGCCAGTACATCAGCATTTCGCTTCCGATCAAGAAAAACAGGATGAGCCCGTTGAACACGCCCGTGATCTGGAACGGCATCCTGAGGGCCACCTTGATCACGTCCCCGGCCGCGAAGATGAGGCCAAAGAGGAGCGCGGTGAACACCGCGGCGAGCGGGCTCCCCCGAGCCAGCCACGCGACGATGATCGCGGTGTACCCGTAGCCCATGGAAATGTGGGTCGGGCTGCGCAGGCGGAAGTGGACCCCGGCCACCTCCCCGACCCCAGCCAGCGCCGCCAGGCCCCCGGACAGGAACATCGCCCACGCGATCACCCGCAGGAAGTCGATGCCCGCATATCGGGCGGCGTCGGTGCTCTGGCCCACCACCCGGATCTCGTATCCGAGGCGCGTCCGCGCCAGGATCAGCGCCACCGCCACTGCTGCGGCCACGCCGATCACCAGCGTTGGCCAGTGGACGCGGCTCCCCGGGATCCACGGGAGGCGCGCGGCGGCGGGAAAGAAGTCGGAGTACGCAAATCCCCGCATGGTGGCCCCTTTCCACGGCCCGTGGATCAGCCACTCCACGATGTAGATCATGATGTAGTTCATCATCAGGGTGGAGATCACTTCGTTGACGTGGAGCTTGGCCCGCAGAAGGGCGGGCACGATCCCCCAGGCCCCCCCGGCAAGGAACCCGGCCGCGAACATCGCCAGCAATAACCACGGCCCAGGGAGCGGGGCGAACAGGGCAACCCCGGTCGCCGCCACCGCCCCGGCGAGGAGCTGCCCCTCGGCGCCGATGTTCCAGAACTGGGCGCGGAACGCCAGGGTCAACCCGACCCCGCACAGGATGAGGGGAAGCGACCGGCGCAGGATCTCGTTGATCCCGTCCCGGCTACCCACCGTGCCCCGGGCGATGGCAGCGTAGGCCTGCCACGGGCTGACCCCGTACCCCCAGAAGATGATCGCCGCCACCAGGAGGGCGATCACCACCGCCAATGCCGACACCCCGATCACCGCCGAGCGGGGCGGGGTGATCCGGCGTTCCACGAGCAAGGGCCCGACGCGCCTCATGGCTGCGGTGCCAGCCGGCGCTCGCCGGCCATCATCAGCCCGATCTCCTCGAGATTCGCCTCCGCCGCCGGAACCACGCCCATGATCTCCCCCCGGAACATGACCGCGATCCGGTCCGAAAGCTCCATGATCTCCTCCAGGTCCTCCGAGACGAGGAGCACCCCCACCCCCTTCTCCCGCCCCCCGAGGAGGTAGCGCCGCACCTGTTCCGTGGCCCCCACGTCGAGGCCGTAGGTGGGGTGGGCGGCCACGATCAGCCCAGGCTCTCCGGAGAGCTCCCGGGCCAGGATCAGCTTCTGGATGTTCCCCCCCGAGAGGAGCTTGGCCGGGGCGCGCGCCGCGGGGGTCATAATGTCGTACCCCACGATGGACTCTTGGGCGAACCGCCGCACCTCGCGCAACCGGAGGAACGGCCCCCATGAGAACGGCGGCCGGTGATGCCGCTTGAGGATCAGGTTATCCTCCACCGCCATCCCCGGGACGATCCCCATCCGCAATCGCTCCTCGGGGATGTGGGCCACCCCGACGTCGGCCACCGCCCGCGCCGAACGGTTGGTGAGGTCCCGGCCCAGGACCACCACCCGACCCCGCTCCGCCCGCCGAAGGCCGGTGATCGTCTCCACCAGCTCTCGTTGGCCGTTCCCGGCCACGCCGGCGATCCCCAAGATCTCCCCCCGGCACACCCGGAGCGACACGCCCCGCACCGCGTGGAGCCCCCGGTCGTTCCTCGCCCACAGGTCCTGGACGAGGAGCGCCTCCTCCCCGGGCATGCACTTCCCCTTGGAAAGCCGGAACACGACCTCGCGGCCGACCATCATCCGCGCCAGCTCGGCCTTGTCGGTGCCCGCCACCGCCACCGTCCCCACCGCCCGCCCCCGGCGCATCACCGTCACCCGGTCCGCCACCTCCATGACCTCCCCGAGCTTGTGCGTGATGAACACCACCACGTGCCCTTCGGCCTTCATCCGCAGGAGGACCTTGAACAGCTCGGTCGCCTCCTGCGGGGTGAGGACGCTCGTCGGCTCGTCCAGGATGAGGATCTCTGCCCCCCGATACAGGGCCTTGAGGATCTCCACCCGCTGCTGCTCCCCGGCCGAGAGCTCCCACACCCGGCTTCCGGGGTCCACGGGGAGCCCATAGCGTTCGGACAGTTCCCGCAGTTTTCGCTCCACGACCCGGATCGGGGCCCAGAACGGGGTCCTCTTGAGGCCGAGGGCGACGTTCTCGGCCACGGTGTGGGGGAAGACGAGCTTGAAGTGCTGGTGGACCATGCCGATCCCGTGGGCGATGGCATCGCGGGGAGAATGGATCTGAGTGGGAACGCCGCGGATGAGGATCTCGCCCGAGTCCGGCCGGTAGAGGCCGTAGAGGATGTTCATGAGCGTAGTCTTGCCGGCCCCGTTCTCCCCGAGGAGGGCATGGACCTCGCCCGCGCGGAGCTCCAACGTCACCCGGTCGTTGGCCAGCACCCCGGGGAAAGCCTTGGTGATGTCCTGGAGCAGAACGGTAGGTACGGGCGGTGAACGGCCTTGCCCTGGGACACCCACTCCAGCACACCCACCCATGGCCCGGCCAGTATACCGTTGAGCCACCACAACGGTCAAGTTGCCTTACAGGTGGCCCGGGCGCTATACTCCATCAGGTGACCGACGTGCGCCTGACGGGGGTCCGTCGTTTCCATTGGGCCCGGGACGTAGAGGAAGCGCTGTCCCTCCTCGACGCCTACCACGGCCGGGGAGCGCTCCTCGCCGGGGGGGTGGATCTCGGCCGCTCCGCCCGTACCGACCTCGAGGGGCTGATCGACATCATGGGGATCGGCCTTTCCTACGTCCGGGAGGAGGACGGGCGGCTGCGCATCGGGACCACGACCACCCTCACCGAGATCCTGGAACACCCAGCGGCGCGGCGGTACCTGCACGGTGCCCTGGTCGAGGTGCTGTGTCGGGTGGCGGTTCCCCCGCTGCGGAACATGGCCACCTTGGGCGGGGCCGTGGTTTCCGCCCATCCGTGGGCGGACATCCCCACCGCCCTCGTCGCCCTGGGGGCCGAGGCGCGCTGGGAGGGTGAGCGGGAGGAGCACGCCCTGGTAGAGGAGCTCTACCGCCAGCCGTTCCGGGCCGTGTTCCGCCGGGCGGTGTTGACCGAGATCGCCCTTCCGCCCTGGAATGGGGCGTTTGCGTTCGAGAAGCTTTCCCGCTCCGCCGGGGACATCGCCCTCCTCAACGCCGCGTGCGGGGTAGGGATTCAGGACGGAAAGATCGCGTGGGCACGGGTGGCGGTGGGGGCAACCCCGGCCCGGGCCGAGCGCCTCACCTGGCTCGAGGAGGCCCTCCAGGGGGAGGCCCCCTCCGACACCCTTTGGCGCCAGGTCCAGGAGGAGGTGGAGCGCCGGGCCAAGGTGGGGGACGACCGCCGCGCGAGCGCCGCCTGGCGCCGGAGCGTGGCGGGGGTCGTCGTGCGTCGCGCCGTGGCCCGGGCCGCAGAGAGGGCCGCGCGATGAAGATCTACTTTGAGTTGAACGGGGTTCCCCAGTACCCGGAGGTCGAGCCGGGGGAGTCCCTGCTCCAGCTCCTCCGCCGGCTGGGGATGAAGTCGGTGAAGGAGGGGTGCGGCACCGGAGATTGCGGGGCGTGCACGGTGCTCGTGGACGGACGGGCGGTGCGGTCGTGCATCGCCTTCGCCGCCCGGGCCCAGGGGAAGCGGATCATCACCCTGGAGGGCTTAGGCACGGTGAACGATCCTCATCCCCTTCAGGAGGCGTTCCTCGATGCCGGGGCGGTCCAATGCGGGTTCTGTACCCCGGGGATGATCCTCGTCGCCTACGAGCTCCTCTCCCGCCACCCGGATCCCACCCCGGAGGAAGTCCGGACGGCGATCGTGGGGAACCTGTGTCGGTGCACCGGGTACCGGAAGATCGTGGACGCGGTGATGCTCGCGGCGGAGTGGAAACGGGAGGGGCGATGGCGGTGAGCGTGGCGGCGAAGGCCAGGGACGTGGTGGGCCAGAATGTGCACAAGGTGGACGGGCCAGCCCTGGTGTGTGGGAAGCCCCTGTTCACGCTGGACATGGACGTGCCGGGGGCTTTGGTGGGGAAGATCCTCCATTCCCCCCACGCCCACGCCATGATCGAGGCCATCGACACCTCCGCGGCAGAGGCTATCCCCGGGGTGGCGTGCATCCTCCACTTCGGGAACGTTCCGCGGATCCCCCACACCACCGCCGGCCAGGGGTGGCCGGAGCCCTCCCCGTACGACACGGTCCTGTTCGATCGGAAGGTCCGGTACGTGGGGGACCGGGTGGCGGCGGTGGCGGCGACCTCCGAGGAGGCGGCCGACGAGGCCCTGCGGAAGATCAGGGTCGAGTACAAGGTCCTGCCGGCGGTCCTATCGGTGGACGAAGCCCTCGCCCCCGGGGCCCCGGTCATCCACGACGAGCCCGATGCCGAGGGGATCTACGACGCCCAGCGCAACATCGCCGCCGCGGTGGACATCCCGGTCGGGGACGTGGACCGGGCCCTGGCCGAGTCCCCGGTGACGGCGGAAGCGACCTGCGAGATCCCCTACCTCCAGCACACCCCGATCGAACCCCACTGCGTGATCGCCTACTTCGACGAGGACGGCCGGCTCGTCATCCGTACCTCGACCCAAGTTCCGTTCCATGTGCGGCGGATCGTGGCCCGGGTGCTCGCGCTCCCGATGTCCAGGATCCGGGTGGTGAAACCCCGGATCGGCGGGGGGTTCGGGGCCAAGCAGGAGATCATCCTCGAGCCGGTGGCCGGGGCCCTTGCCCTGCGCACCGGGCGGCCGGTGCGGATCGCCTACACCCGGGAGGAGGAATTCGTCGCCTCCCGCACCCGGCACCCGATGCGGGTCACGGTGAAGCTGGGGGCTGGCCGGGACGGGACCCTTCGCGCCATCGACATGGAAGCCCTGTCCAACACCGGCGCCTACGGGACCCATTCCCTGACCGTGCTCTCAAACGTCGGCTCCAAGACCCTGCCCCTCTACAACAAGGCCCGCCACCTCCGGTTCCATGGGAAGGCGGTGTACACCAACCTCCCTGTGGCCGGGGCGTACCGCGGGTACGGGGCCACCCAAGGCTACTTCGCCCTCGAGGTGGCGATGGACATCCTGGCCGAGAAGCTCGGTCTGGACCCCCTGGAGCTGCGCCAGCGGAACCACATCCGGGTCGGGGAGACCTCCCCCATCTTCGAGAAGATCGGGGAGGGGAGGGAAGGGAAGGCCCAGATCGTACGGTCGTGTGCCCTTCCCGAGTGCCTGCGGATCGGGGCCGAGCGCATCGGGTGGAAGAGGAACCGCGGCCGCCGACGCCGCGAGGGTCCGTGGGCGTACGGGGTGGGGATGGCGTGCGCGATGCAGGGGTCGGGGATCACCGGGATCGACATGGGCGCGGCGACGATTGTGATGAACGAGGACGGCTCGTTCCGCCTCCTCGTGGGGGCCACCGACCTCGGCACCGGCTCCGACACCGTGCTCGCCCAGATCGCCGCCGAGGCGCTGGGCGTGTCGGTGGACAAGGTACTTGTCTACTCCTCGGACACCGATTTCACCCCGTTCGACGTGGGGGCGTACGCCTCCAGCACGACCTACGTGTCGGGGCTCGCGGTCCTCAAGGCGGCGGAGGATGTGCGGCGCCAGATCCTGGACGTGGCCGCAGCGGCGCTGGAGGAAGCTCCGGAGGACCTGGAGCTCTCCCAAGGGGCCGTGCGCAGCGTGCGCAGTGGGCGGGCGGTGACCCTGGCCGACGTGGGGCACCGCGCGACGTACGTGGTGGACCAGCACCAGATCGCGGCCACCGCATCCTGCGTCGCGCCTGAGTCCCCGCCCCCGTTCGCCGCGTTCTTCTGTGAGGTGGCGGTGGACACGGAGACCGGGCTCGTGCGGGTGGAGCGGTTCGTGGCCGTGGCCGACTGCGGGGTCGCCATCCACCCCAAGCAGGCCGAGGGGCAGCTCGAGGGGGCTGTCGTCCAGGGGATCGGCCATGCCCTCTACGAGGAGATGCTGTTCTCCGGGCGCGGCCGGTGCGTAAACCCAAGCTTCTTCGACTACAAGATCCCCTCGGCCCTGGACGTGCCCGAGGTGGAGGCGATCCTGGTCCCGAGCGAGGAGCCCACCGGGCCGTTTGGGGCGAAGTCGATCGCCGAGGTCGGGATCAACGGGCCCTTGCCGGCCATCTCCAACGCCATCTACGACGCGGTGGGGATCCGCCTCACCCGGGCCCCGTTCACCCCGGAGCGGGTCCTCTCGGCCTTGCGCAGTAGGACGGGTTAAAACTGGACTTCCAGGGCGAGCCCGGGGCTCCAAAGCCCCCCGAGGAAGTCGGCCTCGAGGAGAAGCCGGGCCTTGTCGGAAATGTCCAGGCACAGGCCTCCTGCCAACTGGTGAAAGGGCGCAAACTCCTCGGCCCCCAAGGGGAGGATCGGCCGGTACGCCACGTACAGGGGGAGGAACCACAGGTTGCTGTCAAGGTAGAGGGAGGCCTGAAGCCCCCATCCGCCCATGATCACGCTCCACCCACCCCCAACCCCCACGGCCAGGGCCAGCGCATCCGGCTGGTCCACCAGCGACAGCTTCAGCTCGGCTATTGCCCCGAGGAACCCCACCCCTCCGGTGCCGGGGTTGACCATCCCCCCGGCCTGGACCCCGAACTCCACCCCATCGGACAGGCCCACCGCCAACCTCCCCTGGGGGGTGAGAACCGCTGGCGCCAGGTCCAGCACGGCCATCCCCACCGTGAACGCCACATCCCCATGCCGGAGGATCTGGGCCGTCTGAAACACATTGAGGAAACAACCGCTCAGCGCACCCGTGGAAAGCACAACCCCCACCGCCAGCACAACGCGCACCCCCGTCCGCATCGCTTGCCCCCTAAACATGAATGAGATTCGCCATTTTCGGGACCTCGGCCGAAGGAAACAAATCTTGGGTAGGCCATGCCCTTACCCTTCAAGCTTGGGCGGATGGTAGTACGGGTCGAGGTCGCCCTTCCACCCCGCGTCCTCGTACTCCGGAAGGTGCCTTCCCGGATCACGCGGCTTGGCCACAAGCTCGAGCACCGCAAACCGCGCAAACAGGTCTCCGCTGTGGCTCGTCCGTACCACCAACGCGGTGTCCAGCCCCTTGAACGTGCCGCCCAGGGACACCACCTCTTCCCCCGCAGCCACGGCCCCGGCATCGGTAGCCATCACCGCCGCCTCGACCGCGATCTTCGTCCCCGGGCCGAACAGCTCGAGCGTCTTATCCACCCAGGTGGTCGGGACCGGGGCCGCCCACCCCAGGGCCCGGTCGATCCCGGCAAGCGGCCGCGTGCCTTGCACCACCGCCGCCCCGTGCTCCTCCAGGAACCGTTTCACACGGGCGTATTCGGGTCGACCAAGGCCGATGGGGATGTCCCCTTTGGGGCCCCAGGTGGTAGCCGGCCAGTGGGTGACCACGATCAGCTTGATGCCGATGTCCTTCACCGCCGCCAGGGCCGCAAGGGCGCTGCGGCCGGTCTCCGAGGCCACGACCATCTTCTCGATCCCCAGGGCAAGCGCCCGCTCCCGCGCCAGCTCCAGGACCTTCTCCGTGTTGGCCTCGCCTCGGCACCGGAAGTAGAAGCTCGGGCTGGCATCACCCAACGGCTCCTCCTTGAGCATAGCGGGGCCTCCTTCCCATCACGATCCCCCTCACCCGCACCCTCTCCGGTGTGACAGGAGAGGCTGGGCATAGCCTGATCATCACACACGCTCCTGGCCAGCGTTCTGGGCCACGAAGATGAGACGCGACGCGTCGATCGCGGGCTCCTTGAGCTCCCAGTTTCCGTACGCCGTGCGGTACCTCCACCCGGCCCGGGCAAAGAGCTCGATCAGCTCGTGCAAGCAGTACATGCGGAGGTTGAGCGAAAATTCTGCCTTGAACGCGTATTTGTTCCCCCGCCGCTCAAAGAACGTCCACACGTTCTCCATCCGCGAATTCTCGAGGTTGAGCTTGCGCTCCTCGATCACCAGGAGGTCGCGAACCCGAGCCACGCCCGATGGCTGGAAGTGGCGCACCACCCAGTCGCGAAAACTTGTCTCCAGCACGAACAAACCGCCGGGATTGGCCAGCCCGAGGCACTGCCGGAGGATCGCCTCGTCGGTGGCCTCGTCGTAGTAGCCGAACGAGGTGAACATGTTGATCACCGCGTCGAACCGCCGTTCGCTCAACCCCCGCCCCACCTCCCGAGCGTCGAGGACGAGGAACTCCGTCCGGTCCTGAACGCCGTGCTCCGAGGCGAGCTCCACGGCGCGGGCGACGTAGCGGGGGGAGAGGTCCACCCCAACCACCCTGTACCCGACTTTCGCGAGATGGATGCTGTGGCGACCGATCCCACAGTTAAGGTCGAGCACCGTAGCCCCGGGCTCGACCCCATGCGCTGCAAACAGGTGGGCGAGCCCCCGCACCTCCTCCTCAGCCTTGGCGAACCGTTCCTCCAGGAACACCTGGAATAGCTCCGCGTGCTCGATGAACAGATCCTTGACCCACTCCTTGGCCATGATCCCCCCTGCTTTCGGTACGGCAACCCAACCTGTGCGCTCCGGGCCGCCTTGAGCGCTGCCTCACCGGAACACCCCCATTTTACCCGGCCACGGGAGCCCGCTTGCCCTCCACGCAACCGGACTCGGGTAAGCTCGGGGTATGGGCTCCGAGCTCAACAGGTACCTCGTCCGTCCGGAACGGTGGGAGGCGCTCCCCGCGGACTGGGACGCCGTGTTCGGCCGCTCGGCCCCGCTTGCGGTCGAGATCGGGTTCGGCAGCGGGGAGTTCCTCTCCTGGGCCGCCCGGGAGCACCCTGGTTGGAACTGGGTCGGGTTCGAAACGAGCCTCACCTGCATCACCAAGGCGGGACGGAAGTTGGCCCACTGGGGCGCAGGGAATGTCCGCCTGGCGCTGGTGGACGGCCAGTTCGCCCTGCGGGAGCTTTTCCCCGACGAAAGCGTGGCCCGTGTTTACGTGCACTTCCCCTGTCCCTGGCCCAAGGCCCGCCATGCCGAACGACGGCTGGTGGGACCTGGATTCGGGCAGACCCTGGCCGCGGTCCTCGCCCCGGATGGGCTGTTCACCCTCACCACCGACGTGCTATGGTATGCCGAGGACGCCGCGGCGTGCTTGGCCGAGGCAAACCCATTTCGGGTGACGGGCCCTCAACCCTTGGTGGAAGAGGGCCCGGGGACGCGGTATGAACGCAAGTGGCGCGGCCAGGGCCGGGCCATCTGGCAGGTGGTGGCCGAACGAAAGGTCAAGGGAGCTATACAGCGGATCGCGGAGGGAACGATGCCCCACGTGCGGATCGCGGTACCGGTTACGCCGGAAACGGTGGCGCGGGCGGTGGGCCTCAGGGAGGCCTGGCCGGGAGGGGCGTTTGCGGTCAAGGAGGCGTTCTTCGCCCCGGACGGGAAAATCGCGCTCCTTCGGGCGTTCGCCACCGATGATGACTTCCAGCAGCACTACTTCCTCGCGGTGGTGCCGGATCAAGCCGGGGCGATGGTGAAGCTGGACGGGGCCACGGTCCCGTTCCGCACCCCGGCGGTGAAGCGGTCGGTGGCCGCGGTGGCCGCCGCGTTGGAGGGGAGATGAACGGGAAATGGCTCCTGGTAGCGCTTGCCGTCGGAGCCGGGCTGGCGTTAGCCGGAGAGATCGGGACCCGATTCGAAACCGGCGAAAGCGTGTCCACCGGGATCGGATGGCTCTCCCTGTCCAGCGAGGTTGGGGGGTTGACCCTGTCCGGACGAGCGGAGATGGGCCTCCTCCCGTTGCGCCCTCGTCGGATTGCGCTCGGTGCTGGCTCCACATGGGACGGATGGTCCCTGAACGCGGAGACGATCCTCCTCCCCACCGGCCGGTTGGACCTGGCGGTCACCGCCGGCTGGAAGGGAGCGACCGATGCCGAGTTCGGAACACTCTCCAGCGTGGCCGGGACGAAGATGGCCTGGATCGATGTGCTCGGCGTGCGGTTTCCCACCGCCGCCGCCTGGGCCTCCGCCCGAATCGATCGCGTTCCTTTCTGGTTCGAGGCGAACCTCAGTACCACTTGGCCGGGTGACCTCCCTCGGGGCGAGCTCCAGTTCGGCCTGAGTGGCACGAGCTGGGCCACCGTGGCCATTTCCTCCACCGCAGCGAGCTTGGAGCTGGGCTGCGAGGATGGGATCCTGTCCGCCATGAGCTACCTCTCCCTATTCCCTGTTGCGTTGCAGTCGATCGCCGTGGGCATGGGCGAGGAATCCCTGCGCATTCAGGGCCGGCTGACGGTGCGCGCCCTGGGGAAGTGGTCGGGGAGCGTCAGCGTTGCTGCCAGCGCGGGGGATTGGCGAGCCTCGGTCACCGCGACCTTCTCCCAAGCGGGCTGGGAAAAGACCACGGTGGAGGTCAAGCTGGTGCTGGGGGAGTAACGTCCAGGGAAAAGCCTGGGGCCCCCATGGGTGGCGATAGCCGTACAGGCTGCTAACCGGAACGCCACTCCTCGGGGAAGTGATCGGGGAGGGCGGCGGCGCCGAGGAGGCCCACGTCGTCCCCAAGCGGGGTCAGCTCCACCCGGACGGGGGTCCGGGCGAGCCCGTGGGCCGCGGCGAGGACCTTGGGGCCGAGGAAGTCCCACGACCCGGTGAGGCCCCCACCGAGCACGATCAACTCGGGTTCCAGCACCTCCCACAGGATGGCGATCCCCTGGCTCATCGCCCGGCAGGCCTCATCCACGATGGCCAAGGCCCCCGCATCCCCGCGACGGGCCCGGTCCACCACCTCCCGAGCGGAGAGCCTCTCCCCGAGCCTCTCCCGAGCGGCCCGGGCGATCCCCACCCCCGCGGCGATCGCCTCCAGGCACCCACGCTTTCCGCACCGGCACGGGGGGCCGTCGGGATCGAGCACCATATGCCCTACCTCGCCAGCCTGTCCGGTGGCCCCCCAGGCCACCCGCCCTCCCGACACGACCCCACCGCCGATCCCGGTGGACCATGTGATGTACACGAAATCGTGGGCACGGTGGCCGAACACGAGCTCGCCGATGGCGGCGGAGGTGGCGTCGTTAGCGAGGTAGACGGGGCAGGCAAACGCATCCCCGAGCTCCCGCGTCACCTCCACCCCGTTCCAGTGAGGGAGGTTCGGGCACCCCAGGATCTTGCCGCCCCGCATGTCCATCGGGGCAGGGGCTCCCACCCCAATCGCCCCCGGCCGGGCCCACCCTACTTCCGCCATCACCGCGCGGATCGCGTCCTTGACCTCGGCAATTCCCTGGGTGGGGAACGCCCGGCGGGCGAGGATCCTCCCCCTGGCCACCGCCCCCACCCGGGTCCGCGTACCTCCAATATCCACCCCAACGGTCCCTTCCATGAGAAGGAGATGATACCCGTCGACCGCGGGGACGTTCGCGGAGCTAGCGCACGATGCGCAGACCGCCGCCCTTAAGAAGCCGTTCGACTTCCTCCTGGCTCGCCCACAGGAGGTCCCCAGGGTTCGTCTGCTTGAGGGTGGACGCCGCCACCCCGTACCGCACCCCGGCCTCCGGGCCGTCGGTGAGGTACCCGAACAGGAACCCACCGGCGAACGCATCCCCTGCCCCCACGCGGTCTACGATCTCGATGTCGTAGACGGGCCCCCGGATGAGCTTCCCTTTGGCATAGGCGATGGCCGTCCACGTGTTCCGCCACACCGACGGCGTCTCCCGTACGGTGATCGCCACCGCGGCGAGGTCGAACTCCCGGCTCAGGCGCTCCGCCACCTTATCGTAGGAGGGCTCTTTGATCCCGAATACCCGTTCCGTGTCCTCCTCGGTGGTGATGAGGATGTCCGCCTGACGGACGAGGTCCGTCATCACCCGCCGCGCCTCCTCCTCCCGCCACAGGCGGGCCCGGTAGTTGAGGTCGACCGACACGAGGAGGCCGGCTTCCTTGGCCTTCCGCACCGCTTCCTGCGTGGCCTCGGCGGCGGTGGGGGAGAGGGCGGGGGTGATCCCGGACGTGTGGAACGCCCGCGCATCTTGGAACACCCTGTCCCAGTCCACTTCCCCGGGGCGAATGCGGGCCATCGCTGAGTCGCGTCGATCGTAGAGGACGGAACTGGCGCGGGGGCTGGCCCCGAACTCCACGAAATAGAGGCCCACCCGGTCCGCGTCGGTCCACACGATGTGGGACGTGTCCACCCCGTGCTCGCGGGCCTTATTCGCGATCATCCGCCCAAGCGCATTTTGCGTGAGGCGGGTGATGTAGGCGGTCTTGAGCCCGAGCCGTTGGGCGGTCACGGCCACATTGAGCTCAGCGCCCCCCACGTTCACCTCAAGGATGTCCGTCTGCTCCAGCCGCCGGAAGCTGGGCGGCGAAAGCCGAATCATCGTTTCCCCAAACGTCACCAGGTCGTACCGCATTTTCAGGCCCTCCTCTCTTTCACCAATTTTCCCTAACCTGCTCCCAGCGCTGGTCAAAGGGGTAGGAACAAAACTTGGTTTCTCAAATCCTCAGGCTCACCGGCTTTTGCCACGAGCTCAAGATCGTGAACACATTGCCCAATGGTGCCCCGCAAAGGGTGAGCGTAAACGACACCGCTAAAGTGCTGCCCCAAACGCTGTCTCTTCGCCGCCTCCGCTAGGAGGTCGTCGTCGAAGGTGAAGAGGACTCGGCCCAGATGGGTCGCGCGATCCAAAAGCTCTACATCAGAGAACATAGCCGCTCCGTCCTCTTGCGCGGTTAACACGTCTATCCTTCGCATGCGCAGCCCCAGGGCAATCGCCCGGGGAACATGGGCATCCAGGTAGAAAGCGATCACCGGCTAAAGAAGTCTCTGGGCCTTGAGCTTGGAAAGCAGAGGCGATAGCTCGCGTTGAGCAGCGCGGCGAAGTTCTTCCACCCTCCGCATCCTCTCGGCGATGTCTCGATTCAGCTCTTCGGCGTGGTCCCAGTAATATGCCAACGCGGCGTGGATCTGCCCGAGCGTCAAATCCGGATGCTGGAAGTGAACCTCCTCGGGACTCCAGCCGTAAGCCAGCTTCTCAGCTACCAGCTCCACGACCTTGAGGGTAGTGCCCTCTACCATGGGGACACCATGTTCATCGAGGACCACGTGTGGATACTTCGTCTCAACGGCCATCCTCTCCCACCTCCTCGACCTCACCTATAAGCCCAGCATAACACTGTATATCCCCCGGCGGATCACCTCAGGCCTGAGCACCGATGATCCTCCTCTTGTACGCTTCGCGCTGGACTCGCAGGTAGGGTTCGAAATCCAAGTACTTGCGGACGATCCGGGAATAGGTAGCTCCCCGATCGAAGCCGGGCCCTGCGTAGATGAGCCGGTTCTGCCGGACCGCCTCGTAGGCAAGGACCAGGTCGTCCTCGTCCAAGAAAACGAGATCAACATCGCAGTAGCCCATTCGGGCAAGTTCGGTGAGGATGTCGAGCTTCTTCTCCTTTAGGAAAGGATCTGCGAGGACAATGGCCAAGTCTAAATCGCTTCCGCGGCCAGCCTTTCCCGAAGCCTGCGAGCCGAACACGTACACCGCCCGAACCTGCGGATATCGCCTAAACACTTCAATTAGGGCCTGCATGTCTCGAATCCGCCCCGTTCCCTCATGTCTTCCCAAGCCATTGTACCTAGCTTTAGGGTTTGTGAGGACCCCTTCTCTTGGTATCTCTAACGCCTCACCGATCACCTATCACGGATCACGGATTACGCGCCTTGCGTACGGCTTCCACCAGCCGCCGGGCCCGCTCGGTGAGGACCTCGTAGTGGCCTTCGGCCACGGCTTGCTTGTCGACAAGCCAGGAGCCGGCGCAGACGGCGGCTGCCCCGGCGCGGATGAACTCGCCCGCGTTGTCGGCGGTGATCCCTCCGGTGGGCACGAGGGGGATTTGGGGGAGCGGACCGTGCACCTCTTGCAGGTACTTGGGGCCGAGCGTGGAGGCTGGGAACACCTTGACCATGTCCGCACCTGCTTCCCACGCGGTGAGGATCTCGGTGGGGGTCATGGCCCCGATGATGGCGGGAACCCCGTACCGGTGAGCCATCTCCAGGACGTCGAGCTTCACCGTGGGGGTGACGAGGAACTGGGCCCCGGCGAGGATGGCCTGGCGGGCGGTGGGAGCATCGAGGACGGTTCCAGCACCCATGATGACGCCATCGATCTTGCCCACCGCCTCCTCGATCGCCCGCAGGGCCCCTGGTGTGGTCATCGTGATCTCAATACAGGAGAGCCCGCCTTCGTGTAGGGCCTGGGCAACGTTAAAGAGTTCACCAGACTGGTTGGCACGAATGATTCCAATGACGCTCTTTTTCATGATAACCGATCTCAACACAGTTGTGCCATGCATGTAACCTCCTTAAAGACTTTACCTACACGTATAGGTCTAAGTTGCATATATTTCACAGATATAACTTAACTCTCTTTCCCTACTTTATCATTCGCGAGTTCGAGCAGACCAAGTCTCTCCAGAACACTGCGGGAAGGTACACCGGTCTTCTCATCCCACCCATGCAGGCGATAGTACTGGCGCACCATGAACCGCATCTTGTCAATGCTCAAGATAGGGTCATCGGTGTGTAAGGACTCCACGCGCTCGTTCATCAACCGCCAAGGAGCATAAGACGAAGGGTCTTCCTTCCAGCCGAGTCTTAGGTTGATCATGCGCTCCAACGTGATGATTCGACGTCCAGCTTCCATGACCCTGTCCTTGTCCATCGAAATCCCCGTGAGAGCGGCAAACAGCCGCGCGCAGCGCTCCGGAGTAGCGCCATAGGCTGCCGTAGAGGTAAACGCGCACAGGCCGAGGGCGTCGGAGACGGCGTATATATCCTCATGCCATCGCACGATCTCCGCCCGCTTCTCCACGATGTCAGGCCTGGCGTATTCCTCGCTCCCGGTGATCTCTCGGATCAACGCCCGCATCTCCGGGGTCATACCAAACTCGGCGAGACATTCCGTGTGCAGGTGGTCTGGCCCTCGAGGATTGACTGCGAAAGCCAGCGCATAACCCATGGCTCCTCGCGTCTCCACGCGGCTCTGCTCCAGGCCACGGGTGTGGACTGCCCACTTCCAACTTTCACCACCGACTTTCTCAGCAGCTCGCTTGACCCCTTCAGCCAGCAGATCACCAATCCCCTTTCGATAGGCGATAAGGCGGGGCAACTCAGTTACGGCTTCCTCGCTGCCAAAGTGAAGGTCCAAGCCTTCAGTCAGAGCATTGGGAAGAAGACCACGCTCGTAGGTCTCCATTGCCCACTGGATGACCCCTCCCGTAGAAATGGTGTCTAGGCCAAGATCATTGCACAGCGCATTCGCTTTCTGCAATGCCCCGATGGAAGTGACCCCAGGGCCACTGCCTAGGGCACTCACGGTCTCGTACTCCGGCCCCCCAGAATAGGTACCTGCGTAGCGCCCTTCGTCAATCTTGATGAAGCGATGACAGGAGTACACACAGGAAGCACACCCAATACGTCCTTTTAAGAGGCCCCTTTCATTCCAATACTCACTTGTCAACTGTTCGACTGATTCGACGCTTCCGCGCTGGAAGTTGTACGAGGGCAACGTGCCGATTTCATTCATGAAGCCAATAGACGCCGCTGTCCCATACTTGTAGTAGCTATCTGCCATCGTGTCAGCCAGAAGGGCCTGGCGTAGCTCTCTGACCGTCCGACGGAAGGCAACTACATCCCGCGGGCGCACTGTCCCGTGCGGCCTTTTCACCGCTACAGCCTTGAGAAACTTGCTCCCCATGACTGCACCAATACCGCCCCGGGCTAGGGCGTTGTAGACCGAAACCATAACCGAGGCAAACCTGACCCTGTTCTCACCTGCCGGACCAATACACGCCACCTCGATGTCATCGCCGTGGAGCTCCGCCAGAGCCCGGTTTGTTTCCCGAACGGTCCTGCCCCACAAATCACCGGCGTCCCTAATCTCGACCTCCTCGTCATCGAGCAACAGGTAGACGGGGCTGCTAGCAACGCCGTGAACTACAATATAATCGACTCCGTTGAGTTTTAAGTAGACCCCAAAGTGTCCACCTACATTCCCCTTGAAGTAGAGCCCCGTTGCAGGGCTCACGAAAGTGATGCCTGCCCGGCCAGACATGGGTACGTTGGTGCCTGTTAGCGTCCCCGTGGAGAAGATGAGCGGGTTATCAGGGTCGAAAGGATCTACCGCCTTGGGAAGCCTGTTCCACAAGAGGTAAGCGCCGATCCCACGACCTCCAAGGAAAAGGCGGAGTTCTTTTTCAGAAATCTCCCTCTCCCGAATTTGCCTTGTCGAGAGGTCGACCTCCAAACACCTCTGTTGAAGCCACCTATATTCAGCGCTCATGTTATCCTCCTTCTTTCGTTCTTTAGTACTCCACGAACTCCAATGCCTTGGGCTTTTGACAGACTTGGACACATTCAGGGTCGCCCCCGCATAAATCGCAGACGAGCGGGGTCATCATCTCCCTGACAAAGTGGATCCCTTTGTAGGGACACGCTCTCTCGCACATGCGGCAACCCATGCAAAGGTCTTTCGCTACCGCTATCGCGCCCGTCTCCAGGTTTACTGATAGCGCACCCACAGGACAGGCTTGGACACACAACCGTTCTTCGCATTGAATGCACACCCGAGGAATAAACCGGGCGTGCTCCGTCTGCCGATCAACCAGCACCCGCGAAAGGGTAAGGCTAAAGCTGTCCCAGTGCGCGAAAGAGCAGCTGAGAACACAGCTCTCACAGCCCGTACACCGTTCGGCATTGACTTTTAGCTTCTTCATAAATCCTCCTCTCAGCCAGTCCAAATCGCAGGTGAGGGGCCATCGCTGCACGTCATTTCGTTAAGCACGGTCAAGCAATGGAACAGGCAACGCGGCAAGTGCAGCATCCTCTTCCAAAGGGATCCCTTCACGGGAAGGGCGACGCTTCCACCCCGGTGAAGGTAGCCGTACCACCTCCCGAACCGGGGGTCAGGGAAGTGACCGAACGTCCAGTCGTGAACATTCTGAAACCATTCCAGATGCCCCGCCTCTCCGGTCCGATGGTGGGTGAGAAGCGTCGCGTAGAGTACCTCATTATGGGGCCACCAAAGCTTCATGTCCCACTCGCGCTGCTCGGGCGGCTTCCCCTCGAGGTCGACGTAGGCGAAGAGACCGCCGTACTCCTGATCCCATCCCTGTGTGAGGATTCCGTCCAAGATCGCCAGGGTGAACTCCTTGAGTGCGCCATCACCGCACCGTAGCGCCTCGTGAAGCAGGAGCCAGGAGGTCTCGAGCGCATGTCCAGGGTTCAAACAACGGCCCTCAGGAAGATCAAGCCGCTCTCCGTTTCTAGCGACGGTCTGCACAACCACCGAGGCGCGGGGATCGTAGAAGTGGCGTTGGATCTGGAAGGTTACCTCCTCCACAAGGTCGTCGTAGCGACCTCCCGGATCGTTCCTCCAGAGCTCGTGGCACATGGTTAGGAGCACAAGTTGGGTGAGGAGCGACTTGGTTGGCCTTGTCTCGGGGAAGACCTTCGCTGGCAGGAGTTCTGGCTGGTGGTAGAGACGGACAACCTGGGCGAACAGCTCTCTTGACTTCGTCCTTGCGGCGGCATCCCCCGAAGCTGACGCGAACTCGGCGAAGCCGATCGCCACGAAAACCTCGGCAAAGAAGTACCGGCGCCTGCGGAGGGGGCGGCCATCTCGCGTGACGGAGAAGAACGTCTGCCCATCCGCGTCAAACCCGTTGGCGGAGATGAACTCGCACCCCAGTCGTGCCACGTCCAGCCATTCTCTACGTCTTTCCACTCGGTTGTACAACCTTGAGAAAGCCCAGATCGCGCGGCCCTGGAGGATCGTCGTCTTGTCGGTGCTGTAGACGGAGCCATCCCGGTCCAGGCATGTCAGGTACCTACCCCATTGATCATCCAACGAGTACTCGATCCAAAACGGGATCATGTCGTTGAGCAATGCACTTCGGTAGATCCTGCGGAGGTCATCGATCCGCTTCTGTTCCATATGATGCCTTGTCGGCCACTGGCCTCCGCCCGCGCGAACGGGGGCTCAGGCCTTTCCGACTGTTCCCTCCTTTGTGGGAGCATCATAGTCCGCGTGGTCGTAGATGAGGGGGCGACCGGGACGGCGGACTTCAGAGTGGATAACCCGTCCGACCAAGATCAAGTGGTCGCCAGCCTTCCACCGGAAGACCACGTCGCACTCGAGGTACGCTAAGCAATCACGCAGGATAGGGAATCCCGTAACACCAGTGAACGTCTCGAGTCCGACCAACTTATCCACTGTTCGTCCCGATACGCTCCCAAAACGGTGTGCTAGGTCCTGTTGTCCTTCACCAAGAATCTGCAAGACAAACGCGGGTGCCCGCTGAGCAAGCTCGTAGGAGAAGTTCTCTTCCCAAACAGCGACTTGGACCATCACGGGGCCTCGGAGACGCGGACTACCCAACCCGCTGCGTAGGCGTTCACGCGAGCCTCGGAACGCAGGGTGACGAGGAAGACTCCACTCAGGATGAGCCATTGCGGCTGGACATTGCCTGTCTCGTCAATCAACTTTCTTGTCACCGGTGCTCTCCTCTTCAGCACGCCCCGAGCCAGAGCACAGTTCAGGCCAGTCCAGAACCGGGAGCCAGGGGGAAGGCCGCCGTTCCCGCTCGCCTGGAATCCCCCCCGCCGCGAGCATGGACTCGGCGACCCGGACTGCGGCAGCCACTGGTTCAATCAGCGGAACTGGCAGACGGGAGCGCACCCGCTCTGCCACAGGGGCAAGGCCTGTGCAGCCAAGGATGACCACCTCCGCTCCTTCCTCATCTACCGCCACACGAGCGGTTGTTTCGACTACCTGCTCAACGGCGCGGTCAACTCCCATGCGTAGGATCTGCAACCCCAGTGCACGGACAGAGACGACCCGCTCACTGAATCCGTACATCGCAAGCCGACGGCGGAAGGCGGGAAGGGCGACAGCATCGTGCAGAAGGAGGGCGATCCGATCGCCGAGAGCCGCGGCAAGCGACAGCGCTGACCTTCCCGGGCCGATGACAGGGACATCGACCAGAGTTGACGCAGCAGCCAAGGCCGGATCCAATGCGCAATCAATGATGATTGCGTCGCAACCAGCCTGGGCAGCCTCGCGAACGCGAGCAAGGATGAATGGAGTGGCAAGCGCCTCGTCTAGCTCCGTTTCGATAGCGTCCCCAGGCCCCCCCAAGGGAAAGATGCAAACCTCGGTTCCAGGGGAGACCATCGCTTTGCGCGCACTCACTTGCCGAGCGAAGAACGTCCCGCTCGTCTCTCCTGCCACGAAAATGAACCCGATCCTCACGGGCTACCTACCTTGTGCATCCCCTGTTTCACTCCTGGCACCGTCCCAATTCGACGGATCGCGGACTCCCCGACCACACAAGTCGGCCAACACGAACTCAAGCCCCAGTTCTTCGAGAGTTTCTCGCGTCGAGCGGCCCGTCTTAGAGGCCCAGCCGTGGAGGCTATAATGTAATGGTTGGGCATTTGGTCGGCGCCGGTTCCCACGGCGTGAAAGGCTAAAAGGAAGGCGCCGGCAATCTCCAGCCGTTCCGTATCCGTCACGACGAGCGCGGACTCGTTATGGTGCGCAGCGAGGCACTTTGTGACCGCAACCATCGCTGCTCTCGTCATCGGCAAAACGTCTAACATGGGGTCTCCTTTCGTCATTTCTCGGATCAGGGTCCCATTTCCTGGAGCTCTCCAGCGGCTGGCCAAAACGACTGGATGAGCGCCACAACCTTGGGGTGAACGAAACGGCCGTCCCTCTCAATTACTTCCCCATCGAGCTCAACTGTGGGGTTCAATATGATCGCGTCTGTATGGCCGTCAACGTCCCTTTCCCGATCGATGTCGAAGATCCCCAAGTGGGGGGGCTGTGCTCCGATTCCAACCTCAATACAGCCGAACACCCTCTCGTCCTCAAGGATGTTCCCTGTGAGCCTGGCTCCTGGGTTGAGTCCGTACGAAATGTGAGCAAGGTTGTAGATGTTTGCGTTTGTGTAGCGCGAGAACCACCGCTTGAGCACCTCCGCTTCCGCCCCCCCAGTGACGCCGACGACACGGCCCTCCTGAATGGCAAGTCGAATCGGATTGCGGATGAGGCCGAGCTCATCCGGAGGCCAGATTGACCCCGTAATGACGAGGGTTCCGTTCAACGACTCCGGTCGCGGGTACCAAGAGACCTGCCCTCCGAGATAGCTCTGTTCCTTAGGCCCGAAAATGCGCTTCGAGGCGTGGTCGATCGGTCGGCCCTGTATATCGCAGGTAAGCGCCGTCCCTAACCCTGTGGTTATGTGGAGCTTCTTTGCTTTTCTCAACATCTCTGCTATGGCCTCCCCTAATTCGATTACCTTAGAGTAAAACTCGGTGTCCCGAATGCACCGCTTCATGATGTCGGATGTAACCCCCGTCAAGCAAGCATAGCGGGCCCCCCGGTCAAGAGCAGAGGAGAGCGCTCGGGTGTGGATCAGGAACATGGCAGCAAGCTCGATAATCACGTCAGCACTCTGCAGTGCGGCAGCGAGAGGAGAAGGAGGCTCCATGTCCACTTGAGATCGCGTACGGTAACGGATTAGAATCACTTCACCCCCAGCCACGTGCGCTGCTTCCGCAATGCTCTCCGCGACGGACTCCTCAATCGCAGTATCAGCGTACACAACGACATTTTCGCCCTTCCTAATGTTGCACATGTACTCGGCCACAGCCCTCGCTGCGGTTTTCAACTCCCAATCCGACATTGTTATGCGCCTCCTTCTAAAGGAACCATAGTACGCTCCTCCTAAAACATATACAGATGCGTCATCCCTTCAAAGCCCCCTTCGTAAGGCCAGCGACAAGCCACTTTTGAAACAACACGAAGACAATGGTCGTAGGGAGGACGGTGATTGTTGTTGCTGCCATGATTCCACCCCAATCGATATAGTACTGACCGAGGAACTGGGCGAGGGCGAGGGCGATCGTCCGCTTCTCAGGATCGTTGATAAGGACAAGAGCAAACAGAAATTCCTGCCATGCCCAGATGAAGCAAAACACCCCAACAGAAATCAGGCCCGGCGAGGCTAACGGGAGAACGATCCGAAACAAAATCCGAAGTCTCGAACACCCATCGATCATCGCGGCCTCATCGAGTTCCTCCGGGATCGATTGGAAATACCCGGTCAGCGTCCAGATGGAGATCGGTAGAAGGACGGAGATGTAGGTCAAGACCAGGCTCTGGTGTGTGTTCACAAGCCCGAAACAGAGAAAGAACATGTACAGCGGGAAGAACCGGACGGCTTCGGGGAGAAAGTGGCCGAACAATGAGGATAGAAGAAGGGCACGGTTCCCCCGAAACCGAAAGCGAGTGAACCCGTAGGCAGCCAAGGACGAGAGCAAAAGGACAAGGAACGTAACCGCAAGTGCGATCACTGTGCTATTCACGACTGCGCGTGGAAATTGCGATCGCAGCACCCTGACGTAGTGCTCGCCGGTGACTCGTGAAGGAATCCAGATCGGAGGCACGGCGTACACCTCGGACTCAGGCTTGAGAGAGGTAATCAGCATCCATGCAAACGGAAAGAGCGACCAGATCGAGAGCAGGACCAAGACCCCGTACTTTGCGGCGTTCCATAAGCGCTTCTTCACGCATTTCTCCTTTCCAGCTACTTCTCCTGCCGACGCGTAAACAGGATGTAGACGGATGCAAAGGTGAAGGTGATGAAGAAGGCTAGGACGGACGTCGCCGATGCTAACCCGAAGCGGAAGTCGCTGAACGCTGTCGAATAGATCCTCATGGCGAGGATCTCAGAACTATAGAGAGGGCCTCCCTTTGTCATAATAAATGTGAGGTCAAACGAGTTGAACGTCCAGATGCCCATAAGGATCACAATCACCCGGGTGACAGGTCCAAGCAGTGGGAGCGTGATGTGCCGGAACTGCTGCCACCCGTTGGCACCATCGACTGCTGCCGCTTCATATAGCTCGTTTTGGACTGCTTCGAGTCCCGCCATGAGGAGGATCATGATGTAGGGATAGACTTTCCAGATGTAGGTAACCATCACGGCGAGGAGTGACGTGTTCGGGTTAGCCAGCCAGAAGACAGGCTTGTCAATGAACCCGAGCTTCATGAGAAGGTCGTTCACGATACCGAAGCGTGAATGCAGCATGAACTGCCAAAGGATCCCGGCGACGACCCCGGGGACGACCCAAGGTAACAATAAGATCGTCCTGAATACCACCTTCCCTCGGGGGATATTCCGGAGGATGACCGCCGCGAGCAGTGCGAGGACATACATCACCACCATATTCCCCACTGTCCAGACCACGGTGTTCAGCATGACTTGTCCAAAACCACGAGCTGTGACAGCGCGAATGTAGTTCTGCAGGCCAACGAAAGCCGATGATCCGTACTCGCTTTTGTAGAAGCTCAGCCAGAAGTTGTACAGAACTGGGTAAACAAGAAGTGTCAAGAGGTACAACATCGCTGGGGCGATGAACAAATACCCCATACTGTCTCGCGTGGAGAACACCTGAACGATCTGCCGCCAACCCTTCATTAATCCAGTCCTTCCTTTGTTCTCTCGTGGGGGGGGGCCGCGCCCGG
>JACIWI010000111.1 GCA_014361055.1 Candidatus Bipolaricaulota bacterium | reverse complement strand
CCGGCGGCGATCACCCCCACCCCCCATGCCACACCGGCCGCCCACTCCCAGCCCACCGCGAGGAAGGCCACCGCCACCAACACCCCAAGCAGGGCCCCTTCGCGCATCCCTACCCAGATCCACGCTGGCATCCTGACCTCACAACGTCCGCATCTCTTGGCCTTTTTTCTCCGCCAGCTCGTCCACCTTCTTCACGTGGTCTGCGGTCAGCTCGTCGAGCGCATCCCGGGCCCGGAAGTAGTCGTCCTCAGCGAGACGCCCGTCCTTCTTCTCTTGGTCCAGCTTCTCCCGCACGTCCCGGCGGATGTTGCGTAGGGCGACCTTGGCCTCTTCCGCCCGTTTATGGACGAGCTTGACGAGCTCGTTCCGCCGCTCCTCCGACAGTCGCGGCACCTTGATCCGCACCACTTGGCCGTCGTTCTGGGGGTTGAGGCCGAGGTCGGCGGCCAGGATCGCCTTCTCCATGGCCGGGATCTGGGTGCGGTCGAACGGGCGCACCATGATCAGGTCGGGATCGGGGGCCACCACGTTCGCCAGGTGCTTGAGCGGGGTGGGGGTGCCGTAGTAGTCCACCATCACGTTCTCCAGGAGCGCCGGGTTGGCCCGCCCGGTGTGCACCTTCCCCAGCTCCGCCCGGAACACCTCCAGCGTCCTTGCCATGTGGGTTTTGGCGTCACGTAGTAGCGGATGTTCCATACGTTCCCACCTCGGCGAATCCTAGCCGTGATGCGTCCCGGTCGCAAGCAGGCGATAATCGCCCGTGCGTATTCCGGTGGAGTCCGTGCTCGCCGGGCACCCGTACGCCCGGGAGATCCTGGCCCGCCTGAACGCGGCTGGCCATCAGGCCGTGCTCGTCGGGGGGACGGTGCGGGACGCGGTCCTGGCCGAGGCCCGGGGGGAAGCTTTCGTGGCCCAGGACGTGGACATCGCCACCTCGGCCGCCCCGGCCGAAGTGCGGCGCCTGTTCGCCGACCGCAAGGTCCTCACGGTGGGAGAGAGCTTCGGGGTGGTGGTGGTGGTCGGCCCGGATGGCCGACAGTACGAGGTGGCCACGTTCCGCACCGAGGACGGCTACGCCGATGGCCGGCGGCCGGACCGCGTGCGGTGGGGCTCCCTCGCCGAGGACGTGCGGCGACGGGACTTCACCGTGAACGGGCTCGCCGCCGACGCCGACGGGGAGGTCCTGGATCTGGTGGCAGGGATCCCTGACCTTAAGGCCGGCCTCATCCGGGCCATCGGTGATCCCCACCAGCGGTTCGCCGAAGACTTCCTGCGCATGCTGCGCGCCGTGCGCTTGGCCTGCCAACTTGGGTTTGCCATCGAGCCCCAGACCGCTGCCGCCATCCGCACCCACGCCCCCCGCATCACCGGCATCTCCTGGGAGCGGATCCGCGACGAGCTGTTGCGTACCCTGGCCACCCCCCGCGCCGCCCACGGGATCGCCCTCCTCGAGGAGCTCGGCCTTCTTGGGCCCGTGCTCCCGGAGATCGCCGCCCTGCGCGGCGTGCCCCAGCCCCTGGAGTACCACCCGGAGGGGGATGTCCTCGTCCACACCGTGGCTGCGGTGGGCGCGGCGGACGGGGTGTGGGACGACCCGATTCTCAAGCTGGCGGTGCTGTTCCACGATGTGGGCAAGCCCGCGGCCCTGGAGCGCTCCGGGGGGGAGAACATGGGCGGCCACTGTGGGATCGGGGCCCGCATCGCCGAGGAGGCGCTGACGCGGCTGCGGCTCCCGCGGCGCGAGGTGGACCGGGTCGCCTACCTCGTGCGGGAGCACATGCGGGTGGCCCGCCTCCCGGAGATGGGCGTCGGCAAGCAGGTGCGCCTCCTTGGCGAAGGGGAGGACGAACGGGCCCCGCTCGCCGACCTGCCGCGGCGGTTCCCCTTGTTCGCCGACCTCCTGCGCCTGGTGATCTGCGATGCTGAGGCCTCTGCCCACCGGGCCGATGCGTGGCGGCCCCTCCTCTCCCGGTCGGTGGGGCTCCTCGTCCACCTGCGGCGCATCCACGGCATCCGCCGGGCGCGGGAGCTCATCACCGGGGACGACCTCGTGGCGCTGGGGGCGCGGCCAGGGCCCCGCCTTGGCGAGGTGCTTTCCGCCGTGCACGAGCGGATCCTGGCCGGGGAGATCACCACCCGGGATGAGGCGCTCGCCCTCGCGGCCCGCCTCCTCGAAGGTCAGCGGTAACGCGCGTCACGTCCCCGATGTCCCCTCGCCGGTTCGCGTCCCGCCTGGCGGGGGGCGGCCGTGCCGGCTAGCCTGGCTACGGCATGAACGCGCTCAACCTCGGACCGGGCCTGGCGCTACCGTTGGCGGACGTCGTCGGGCAATGCGTGGCCATCCTCGGCATCCGCGGGTCCGGCAAATCCAATACCGCCGGGGTCATCTTCGAGGAGCTCCTTGCTGCCCACTACCCGATGTCCATCGTGGACATCGATGGGGAGTACTTCGGCCTCAAGGAAAAGTACGAGGTGCTCGTGGTGGGGTCTGGGGAGAACGTGGACGTGGAGCTGGACATGGCCGCCGCGGGCGAGGTCGCCGACCTCTCCCTCCACGAGGGCGTCCCGGTGATCTTGGACGTGTCGGACATGCTCGCCGACGAGCGAGAGCGGTTCCTGCTCGAGTACCTCACCCGTATCTGGGCCCTGGCCGGCAAGCTCAGGAAGCCCTACATGATCGGGATCGAGGAGTGCCACGAGTTCATCCCCCAAGGGGTGCGCACCGACCTCAAGGAGGTCATCGCCCGCATCGCCCTCCGCGGCCGGAAGCGGGGCCTGGGGGCGGTGGTCATCTCCCAGCGCTCGGCCAAGGTGGAGAAGGACGTCCTCACCCAGGCCGGGATGTTGTTCCTCCACCGGGTGGTGCACGAGGCGGACATGCGCGTGTACGGGGAGCTTCTCCCGTGGCGAAGGCTCGAGGCCAAGGAGACCGTGTCCCAACTTGGGGTGGGGGAGTGCATCTTCATGTCCGGGTCCACGGCCCGCAAGGTCAAGATCCGGCTGCGGCACACGTTCCACGGTGGGTACACGCCGTCGTTCCGGGCGGTGGAGTCGCCGAAGCTCCGGCAGGTACGGAGTCGGATCCTAGACGCGCTCGCCCGCGCTCGGAGCGTGGCCCCGCCGGTCGCGGTGGGGCCCCAGCCGTCGCCGCGCGAGGATCCGCGTGCCAGGCCAGTCGACCCGCCCCTGGCGTCGGCCCCGATCGCGGACGCCCCGGACCCTCCCGCCCCGGACGCGGAGTTGCCCGGTCCGGTCCTCCTGCGGGTGGACCGGCTCCTGCGGCGCCTTAACCGGCTTCCCCCGGTGAAAAGGCGGCTGGTCGCGTTCTTGGTGGAGCGGGAGCCGAACACCTACACCACGAGCGAGCTCGCGTCCTGGATCGATTGTGCCGAGGCGGCGCTGCTGGCCGAGCCGCCCACCGAGCTCGTGGACCTGGGCCTGATCGTGCAGGAGCGGTTTGCCCGCGGCCTGGCGTATCGGGCGGCCTTGCGGCAGTACGTGGCCGAGGCGTTCGCCGGGTTCGCCGCCGAGCTCGGGCCGGAGGGGACCCGCCGCCTGATCGCCCATCTCCGACACCGGTTGGCCTGCATTTCCACAGCTGAACGTAATCTAGTTCACACCCCTTGACGGCCCGCCTCCCGACGTGGTAGGATTCACGCGTTGGAAGGGGGAGAACGTATCATGAAGGTCCACATCGTTGAGCGCTACGTTTCCGATTCCGATGCCCTGGAAAAATACGTTGAGAAGAAGGTAGAGACCTTATCTCGCTACTTCGATAAGATTTTGAAGCTCGATGTGATCATGGAGGTGGAGGGGGCCGCCCATCGGGTGCAGATGATGGGGTACCTCGTGAACCGCAAGGTGGTCAAGGCGGCGGTGGAGACGAACGACATGTACGCCTCGATCGACCAGGCGGTGGACAAGCTGCAGCGGCAGCTGGTGCGGTACAAGGAGCGGCTGAGGGTGCTGCGGAAGACCGGGCGGCCCGAGCCGACCTCCCCCCGCACCGGGCCTACCGGACCGCGCATCGTGGTCGTGGATGACTACCCGCGCAAGCCGATGACCCCTGAGGAAGCGGCCCTGGAGCTGGATCGCAGCGACCACGATTTCCTTGTGTTCTTCCACGCTGTGGATGATAGGCCGGCGGTCATCTTCCACCTGGAAGATGAAAAATACGGGCTCATCTTGCCGCGTCGCTAGGAAAGGAGGCGGATGATCCGCGCCCTTGCCCTGTATTCCGGTAGCCCCGCGAGCGCCCTCGCGGTGAAGCTGGCGGAACGGGCCGGGCGTCTTGATATCCGCCTCGTGTACTTTCGGTCCCCGTTCTTCCGGGGCGAGGACCGGATCGGGTTGAGCGCGCAACGGCTTTTTCCTTGTCACCCGTTCCGCTCGGCCACCCTCAAGCGCGACTACCTCCGGTTGTCCTTGGACGGTCACGGGCTGCCCTTCCCCTGTGGATCCTGTCGGCGTGTGCTTCTCGGCAAGGCGGCCCGGCTGGCCCGAAGGCTGCGGGCGGAGGTGGTCATCACCGGCGAGGTGGTGGGCCGAGGGGGCCTCGGGCCGGACGGGCTGTCCGCCCTGGACGCCGCGGTGGGTTTGACGGGCCGGGTGTTGCGTCCCCTGTCCGCCCGTCTCCTCCCCCCCACCGAGGCCGAGCTCGCGGGGTGGGTGGACCGGGCGGTGTTCCTCGACGTGGAGGACGGGGCGTCCACGGGTGAGGAACGGCTGGACCGTCTGGCCCGGGAGCTGGGAGCAACGCCCCCACGGGGCGAGCAGCGATGCCTCCTCTCCGATCCGGAGTTCGTGGCCCGGCTGGCGGTGCACCTGGCCGAGGGCAAGGCCACGGCGAACCTCATTCAGCTCCTGGAGTTCCGGCATTTCTACCGCGTCGCCCCGGACGCGGTGGTGGTGGTGGCGTTGACCCGGGAGGAACAGGCCACCCTGCAAACCATCTTCCTCCCCACCGACGTGCGCCTGTACCTGCCGATCCCGGGTTCCCCGCTGACCTTGGTCCGGGCCAATTGGACCCAGTGCTCGCCTGAGGAACGACGGCGCATCATCGCCGACGCGGCCCGGATCACGTTGCGTGTGGCTGGGGTGGCCCCGGGTCATCCGTGGTCGGTGTGCTTCCGGTGTGAGTGGGAGGAGGAAACCCAGCGGATGAGCGTCTTCCCCCCTGGCCAGGGGTGGGAGGTCCGCTGGTCGGACTTGATCCCCCCGCAAGTCGGCGTAGAATTCTAAGGAAGTTGTCAGCCTACAGCTTGATCCCGTTACCTTGGGCTTGAGGTGAGGAGGTGTATCATGCCCATTTATCGTTACCGTTGCTCCCGCTGTGGTGCGGAGTTCCGTGAACTGCAGCCTGGGAAAGGCGAGGGGTTGGTCCGCTGCCCGGGCTGCGGGGCAAGCGAGGTGGCCCGACTGCTCCCACGGTTTGGTGTGGTGTACAAAGGCAGCGGGTTCTACACCACGGAGTACCGACGCCGGTCGTCGGCCGATGGCGAGGCCAAGGGCGAGGCGTAAACAGGACGACGAGGTGATCCTGGGTGGCGATTTCGGGGGATGACATCAAGCGGATCCGGCTGGGCTTGGCCTCGCCGGAGGAGATGCTGTCCTGGTCTCGGGGGGAAGTAACCAAGTCCGAGACCATCAACTACCGGACCCACAAGCCGGAGCACGGCGGGCTCTACGCTGAAGAGATCTTCGGCCCGGAGAACGACTACGAGTGCGCCTGCGGCAAGTACCGGGGAAAGAAGTACGAGGGGATCACGTGCGACAAGTGCGGGGTCCTCATCACCGACTCCTCGGTGCGGCGGGTGAACATGGGCCACATTCGGCTGGCGAGCCCGGTGGTCCACTTCTGGTACCTGAAGGGGGTGGCGAGCCCCCTGTCTCGCCTTCTGGGCATCAAGCGCCGGGACCTGCGGCGCATCGCGTACTACGAGACCGAGACCTCACGTGAGGACCTGTACATCGTGACGCAGTCCGCGTCCCCCAAGGTCCGGGTCGGCGAGGCGTTGTACGGCACCGAGGTGCGCATCCTCGCCAGCGCATTCACGTTCCAAGTAGAACGGGCGTTCCTAGTGACCCAAGCCCCACGGGTGGCGGCCGAGGAGGCGGGGCGGGTGAGGATCGAGGAGCGCCGGCTCCAGAACGGGGAGCCGTTCCGGGCGGTGGGGATCGGCCACCACGAGTACCCGGTGACCATGGACTGCGAGCTCATGGTCGAGGACGGGGATGAGGTGAGCGAAGGGGAGCTTATCGCCGAACGACCGGCGCGGGAGATCTGTTCTCAGACGATGTTTGAGATGCTGCGGGCTCGGTACGAGGCGGTGGAGGGCCACCCCATCCAAGAGGTGGTGGACAACCTGGCCTACCTCGTGGTGCGGGTGGGGGAGAACGTGCCGTTGCGGATGGGGCAAGAGCTTTCTACCCTCGAAGTACGCGCCTACGAGCGCGCGTTCCCCGGCGGGTTCGAGGCGGCTACCGGGGCCGAGGGGGTGAGGCGCCTCCTCGCCGCCCTGAACCTGGACGCGTTGGCCGAGGAGCTGGAGGACGAGCTGGACCGGTCGGCCAATCAGGGCGAGCGCCGGCGGATCCTCCATCGCCTCGAAGTCGTGGAGCAGCTTCGTCGCTCCGACAACCGTCCCCAGGACATGGTGCTGGAGGTGGTGCCGGTGCTCCCGCCGGCCCTTCGGCCGATGATCCAGCTCGAGGGCGGAAAATTCGCCACCACCGACCTGAACGACCTTTACCGCCGGATCATCAACCGCAACAACCGCCTCAAGAAGCTGATGGAAATGGGGGCGCCGGAGATCATCCTCCGCAACGAGCGGCGGATGCTCCAGGAGGCGGTGGACGCCCTGATCCACAACGAGAAGAAGGACAACCCCATCCGTGGCCGGGACAACCGCCCCCTCAAGTCCCTGTCCGAGCGCATCCAAGGGAAACAGGGCCGCCTCCGCCGCCACCTCCTCGGCCGGCGCGTGGACTACTCCGGCCGGGCGGTGATCGTCGTCAACCCCAAGCTCAAGCTCCACCAGTGCGGCATCCCCAAGAAGATGGCCCTGGAGCTGTTTAAGCCGTTCATCCTCGCCCGCCTGGAGAACGTGCCCTATTCGGACTACGACGAGGTCAAGAACAAGGCCCTCGCCGGGGAGCTCCCCGAGGTGTGGGACATCCTGGACCAGCTCATCCGCGAATATCCGGTCCTCCTCAATCGGGCCCCCACCCTGCATCGGCTCTCGATCCAGGCGTTCGAACCGGTGCTGGTGGACGGCGATGCCATCCAGATCCATCCCCACGTCTGCCCCCCCTACAACGCCGACTTCGATGGCGACCAGATGGCCGTGCACCTACCCCTTTCCAAGGAGGCGGTGCGGGAGGCGCGGGAGCTGATGCTCTCGGCGAAGAACATCCTGTCCCCGGCCCATGGCCGCCCGCTGGCCCTTCCCACCCAGGAGCAGGTGTACGGCTTCTACTACCTCACCCTCCTCGATCCCGACGGGAAGGGAGCGGGCAAGGCGTTTCGCTCCATCGATGAGGCCCTCAAGGCCTACGAGCAGGGGGTGATCGACCTCCACGCCCCGGTCAAGATCCGCATCGACGGGGAGATCATCGCCACCAGCCTTGGCCGGGCCCTTCTCAACCAACCCCTGCCCCCGGACCTGCGCGACTACAACCTGGTGTTCGACGCGCGGCGCACGCGGCGGAAGGTGGAGGAGTGCTACCTCCGCTACGGCTGGGAGCGCACCGCCGAGCTCCTGGATCGCATGAAGGAGCTTGGGTTCCGGTACGCCACCCTGTCTGGGCTCACCGTGTCCATCCCCGACTGCGAGATCCCGCCGGAGAAGTGGGACCTGGTACGGGAGGCGCAGGCCAAGGTGGAACGGATCAACCACATGTACGACCGGGGCCTGGCCACGGAGGAACAGCGGTTCCAGGCGGTGACCAAGGTGTGGCGGGAGACGGTGGACGCGGTGGAGCGGGCGACGATGAGGAACCTCGAGCGGAAGCCGTTCAACCCGGTGTGGGGGATCGTCGCCTCCGGGGCCCGGGGCTCGTCGGGGCAGGTCAAGCAGCTGGCGGGCATGCGCGGCCCGATGGCCGACCCCGAGGGCCGGGTCATCGAGTGGCCGGTGATCGCCAACTTCCGCGAGGGCCTGTCCATCATCGAGTACTTCATCTCCACCCACGGTGGGCGCAAAGGCACCGCCGATACTGCCCTCCGCACCGCCACCGCCGGCTACCTCACCCGGCGGCTGGTGGACGCGTGTGTGGACGTGGTGGTCAAGGAGCGGGATTGCGGGACGCGCCAGGGCACGGAGATCGATCCCCTCTACTTCTCCCCTAAGGGCGAGGTGATGGAGGACATCTCTGACCGGATCTACGGCCGGGTGGCAGCGGAGCCGATCCGCGATCCGGCCACCGGCGAGGTGCTGGTGGAGGCGGGGACGATGATCGACCGGGCCCTCGCCGAGCGGGTGGGACGGCTGAAGGTTGACCTGGATCTGGACGCGCCCGCGGTGGCGGAACGGATCGCCTACTGCAAGGCGGTGGAGGACGTCCACCACCCGGAAACGGGGGCGATCCTCGTCCGACAGGACGAGGCGCTTACCCCGGAGCTTGCGGAGGAACTGCGCGCTGCCGGGGTGACCACGGTCCGGGTCCGGCCGCGGGTCGTCGTGCGCTCGCCCGTGGCCTGCCAGACCTCGGGCGGGATCTGCCAGATGTGCTACGGCATGGATCTCGCGTTCCACAGGTTGGTGGAGTTAGGGACCGCGGTGGGGGTTATCGCCGCCCAATCCATCGGCGAGCCCGGCACCCAGCTCACGATGCGGACCTTCCACACCGGCGGCGTGGCCGGGGTGGACATCACCCAGGGCCTGCCGCGGGCAGAGGAGCTGTTCGAGGCGCGCAAGACCACCAAGGCCGCCCACGCCACGGTGGCCCCCCTCTCCGGGCGGGTGACCAAGATGGAGACGACCCGCGCCGGCCGGGAGCTGGTGGAGATCACGAGCGAGCCGCGTACGGTGCGGGTCCCGGCGGCCCTGCTCCACGTGGGCGAGGGAGAAGAGGTGGACGCCCGCAAGTTCCTATCCCTTCGTTCGCCCATCGATGGCCGGGCGTTCCTGTTCGTCGAGGACGGGCAGCGGTACCTGGCCCTGCTCGATGAGGAAGGCCTGGACCGGATGTACGTCCTCCCCGAAGGGGTAGAGGTCAAGGTAGCCCACCGCGACAGCGTGGCGGAGGGCGAAGCGTTGACCGCGGAGTACCACGTCGAGGCCCCCCTCGCCGAGGTCGCTGGACGGGTCTCGATCAAACAGGATGGGGGAACGCGCCGGGTGATCGTGCGTGGGGAGCGGGGTGAGGTGTTCGAGTATGAGGTTCCCTACGGGGCCCAGATCCTGGTCTCCGACGGCCAGGAGGTGGAGCCGGGGCACAAGCTCACCACCCGTTCCCGGCCGCTCGCGGTGATCGCCGAGGCCGCCGGAACCGCGCTCGTCGGCGATCGCAGCATCGCCGTGGTCGCCCCCGCCAGCCGGGCGGTGATCGTCCCCGTCACCGGTGACCTCCTGCCGATGGTGGAGCACGGGGCGCCGGTGCGGCACGGGGAGGAGCTGTTCCGCCTGAACCTCCCCCAGGGGGAGGCGGTGGTGGTGGACCGGGTCACGGTGGAGGATGGCGTGGCCACCGTGCGCTTCCGGTACCGCGCCCAGGTGGAGTGCGCCGAGACGGCCATCGTCCGCACCGGGGACAAGGTGGAGCGGGGCGAGCCCATCTCCAAGGGCGTCATCCCCCCGCACTACCTCATGGGGGTGGCCGGGGCCCAGAAGACCCGGGAGTACCTGCTCGTGGAGCTGCAGAAGGTGTACAAGTCTCAAGGGGTGGACATCAACGACAAGCACTTCGAGGTCGTGATCCGCCAGATCCTGAACAACGTGCGGATCGTGGACCCCGGGGAGTCCTCGTTCCTGTTCAACGACGTCGTACCCCTGGAGGTGTTCCAGCTGGAGGTGCAGCGGCTGTCCGAGGAAAACGAGCGGATCCGTCGCGGCCGCGAGGAACTGGTGGGGGCGAAGCTCCTCGCCTCGGTGAGCCGCGGCGGGGCCACCCTCGCCGAGGCCGGGGACGCGATCACCCGGGAGTTCCTGGAGCGGGCGGTGGCGATGGGGATCCGGCAGGTCCGGGTGGAATTGCACGGCGAGCCCCGCACCGTGCGCCTTACCGAGTACCGCCTGCCACAGGGCGAGCGGGAGCTTCTGCGCATTTCCCGCGCCGCCCTCCTCCGCAAGTCCTGGCTCGCCGCGGCCTCGTTCGAGCGCACCACCAAGGTCTTGGCCGACGCCGCCCTGCGGGGGGAGGACGACTACCTCGATGGGCTCAAGCCTTGCCTGATGGTTGGAAAGAAGATCCCGGTGGGCACTGGATTTCGGCTCCAGGCCGACGCCGTAGACGGGGAGAGTTGAACGAGGGGCGCGGGGCTTCTAGAATCTGAACGGAGGTAAGATGCCAACATTTAATCAGCTTGTACGCCGTGGACGCAAGCCGAACCCGGACAAGAGCAAGTCGGTGGCCCTCACCGGTTGCCCGCAGCGGCGCGGGGTGTGCCTCCGGGTATTCACCCGCACCCCGAAGAAGCCGAACTCCGCGCTCAGAAAGGTGGCCCGGGTGCGCCTGTCCAACGGTCGGGAGGTGACCGCGTACATCCCCGGCGAAGGGCACAACCTGCAGGAGCACTCCATCGTGCTGGTGCGGGGCGGGCGTGTGAAGGACCTGCCCGGGGTGAAGTACCACATCATCCGCGGGGCGCTGGATGCCGCTGGGGTGGAGGGGCGCCGCCAGGGCCGTTCCCGGTACGGGGTCCGCCGCCCCAAGGAGGGCTGACATGCCGACGTTCGATGTGGTCATCCCCGGACGGGACGTGGCCGCGGATGTGCGTTACGGGTCCAAATTGGTGGAGAAGTTCGTCAACTACCTGATGTGGGACGGCAAGAAGTCCCTGGCCCGGCGCATCGTGTACGAGGCGTTCGAGATCCTGGAGCGCCGGGGCGAGGGGCCGGCGATGGATACGTTCATCAAGGCCGTGCAGAACTGCATGCCCAAGCTGGAGGTGCGCTCGCGGCGGGTTGGGGGGGCAGCGTATCAGGTGCCGTTCGAGGTCCCGCCCCACCGCCAGACGATCCTCGCCTTGCGGTGGCTGGTCCAGGCCGCCCGTGCCCGTTCCGAGCGAACGATGCCCGAGCGGTTGGCCGGCGAGATCTCCGCCGCCGCCCGCGGGGAAGGCGGAGCTTACCAGAAGAAACAGGAAGCCCACCGCATGGCCGAGGCCAACCGCGCCTTCGCCCACTACCGCTGGTAGTTTGCCCATCCGAGAAAGGGCAGCCGATGTCGGAGCCTTCCTACGATATCCGTAAGGTCCGCAACATCGGCATCATCGCCCACATCGATGCCGGCAAGACCACGTTGACCGAGCGCATCCTCTACTACACCGGGAAGATCCACCGCATGGGCGAGGTCCACGAAGGCACCACTGAGATGGACTGGATGGACCAAGAACGGGAACGGGGCATCACCATCACCGCCGCGGCCACCACCGTCACCTGGCGCGACCACCAGATCAACATCATCGACACCCCCGGCCACGTGGACTTCACCGTGGAAGTGGAGCGTTCCTTGCGCGTCCTGGACGGGGCAGTGGTCGTGTTCTCCGGGGTGGAAGGGGTGGAGTCCCAATCGGAGACGGTGTGGCGCCAGGCCGACCGGTACCGAGTGCCGCGGATCGCGTTCGTGAACAAGCTGGACCGGGTGGAGTCCGACTTCGCCGGTGCCGTGCACGACATGGAGAAGCGGCTGGGGGCGGTGGTGCTGCCCCTCATGATCCCCTGGCGGGACCGGGATGGGCGGCTCCTCGGGTTGATCGACCTCCTGCGGTGGGAGGCCCGCCGCTGGGACCCGGAGTCCCTGGGGAAGCAGTTCGAGCTCTGTTCCATCCCTCCCGAAATGGCGCACACGGCCGGGGAGTGGCGGGAGGCTCTCCTGGAGCGGCTGGCCGAGGTCTCCGACGCGGTGGCCGAGTTGTACCTGGCGGGGGACGAGGTTGGGGTCGAGGAGGCAATCCCCGCCGTCCGCCATGCCACTGTGGACCGGCTATGGGTGCCGGTCCTGGGCGGGTCGGCGTTCGGCAACATCGGGGTCCAGCCGGTGTTGGATGCCGTCGTGGAGTTCCTCCCCTCCCCGTTGGATGTCCCCCCGGTGCGCGGGTTCGCCGTGGCCGGGGGCGGGCAGGAGACACGGCGGGCCGCGGCGGACGAGCCATTTTCCGCGCTGGTGTTCAAGGTCGCCACCGACCCCTACGCCGAGCGCCTCCTCTACACCCGCATTTACTCCGGAGCCCTGGCCGAAGGACAGGTGGTGCTGAACGTTACCTCCGGGCGCAAGGCCCGGGCGGTGCGGCTGTTCCGCCTCCACGCCAACCGCCGGGAGCGCTTGGCCCAGGCGCTGGCCGGGGACATCATCGGGCTGATCGCCTCCGGCCCGGTGGCCACCGGGGATACCCTGTGCGATCCCGATCGGCCGCTCGTCTTCGAGCGCATCACGTTCCCCGAACCGGCGGTGTTCCTGGCCGTGGAGCCTCGGTCGGAGCGGGAGGAGGGGGCGCTGCGCGAGGCGCTGGACAAGATCGCCCAGGAGGACCCGACGTTCCGCGTCCGAGTGGACGAGGCCACTGGCCAGATCCTGGTGGGGGGCATGGGCGAGCTCCACCTTGAGGTTCAATTGAGGCGAGTGTGGGAAGAGTTCGGGGTGCCCCATCGGGTAGGTCTTCCCATCGTCGCCTACAAGGAGACGTTGGCCCGGCCGGTGGAGCTGACCGAGGAGTTCGCGCGGGCCCTGGCCGGCCGGGGCCAATTCGCCCAGGTTCGG
>JACIWI010000110.1 GCA_014361055.1 Candidatus Bipolaricaulota bacterium | reverse complement strand
CGGTGTTGGTCCCGGTGGGACTGAACGCGTGGTTCGGGCTGTTTGCCGGCACCATCCAGGCATTCGTGTTCGCGCTTCTGGCATCGGCGTACATCCAGGTAACCGCAGAGTGAGAGGAGGGCAGGAAGATGGACAGCGTGATCATCGACGCAGCAAGGTACCTGGCGGCCGGGATCTGTATGGGCTTGGGGGCCATCGGCCCGGCGGTGGGCGAGGGCATCGCCGCCGCCCATGCCCTGGACGCCATGGCCCGCCAGCCGGAGATGGCCAACGTCCTGCTCCGGACGATGGTGATCGGCCAGGCCATCACCGAGACCACCGGCATCTACTCGCTCGTGGTGGCCATCGTCCTCATCTTCGTGGCCTGAGGAGGAGAGCGTGCGCTTGGAGTGGGGCACCATCGTCAAGAACATCAACTGGACGCTGATCCTAAACCTGGTCAACTTCGCCCTGCTCCTGTGGCTCCTCAAGCGCCTCCTCTGGAGGCCGGTGCTCGCTTGGCTCGACCGGCGTCGGCAGCTTGAGGAGGAGCGGCTCCTGCGGGCCAAGGACGCGCAGGCCCAGGCCGAGGCCCTGCTCCGCCGGCGGGAGGAGGAATTGAGCCAGGCCAACCGCCAGGCGCGGGAGATCCTGGCCCGTGCCGAGGCCGAGGCCCAGCGGCTCCTGCGCGAGGCCCGGCGGGAAGCTCGGGACCAGGCCCAACGCATCATCGCGGAGGGGGAGGCCGCGGCGGGGCGGGCCCGGGAGGAGGCCTTGGCCGAACTGCGCCGCGCGTACGCGGAGCTCGTCCTCCTCGGGGCTTCCCGGGTCCTGGAGCGGGAGGTGAGGCCTGCCGACCACGAGCGGCTCCTCGCCGAGCTCACCGGGCGGATTGACCCCCGGCTCCTTCAGTAGCCATGCCCGAGCCAGAGGTCGCCCGCCGCTATGCTCAGGCCCTGTACGAGGTGAGCGCGGCCGAGGGCCTCACGGAGCGCATTGCCCAGGATCTCTCCCTCATCCGTGAGCTGTGGAACGACCATCCCGACCTCGTGCCCCCGTTCCTCGCCCACCCCCTGATCGCCGCCCAAACCAAGGAGGCTGTCCTGAGTCAGGCCCTAGGGGAGGTCGTGCACCCTTACACCCTCAACCTGCTACGGCTTTTGATGCGCAAGGGGCGGGCCGCCCTCCTCCCCGAGTTGGCCGAAGGTTTCTTCAACGCCGCCGAGGAACAGGGCAAGGCAGTGCATGTCCTCGTGCGCACGGCGCGGCCGCTATCCGCGGCGTGGCTGAGCACGCTCAAGGCCCGCTTGGAAGAGGCCGTGGGCCGGCCGGTGAACCTGGAGACGGTAGACGCCCCCGAGCTTCTGGCAGGGGTGGAGTTGAAGTTGGCCGGCCGGCGCATTGACGCCTCTCTGCGCGGGCGTATTGCTCGACTGGCCGAGCGTTTGGCAAAGGGGTAGCCGATGAGCCCACGCAAAGACGAAATCGCGTCCATCATCAAGCAGCAGATCCGCGACCTCGGCGCCGACCTCGCGATGGAGGAGGTCGGGGTGGTGGTGGAGGTGGGGGACGGCATCGCCCGGGTGTGGGGGCTACGGTCGGCGATGGCCTCGGAGCTGCTCCTGTTCCCAGGGGACATCTACGGCCTGGTGCTGGACCTGGCCGAGGACTCGGTGGGGGTCGCCCTCCTCGGCCCGGACCAGGAGATCAAGGAAGGGGACGAGGTCCGTCGTACGGGGCGGGTGCTGGAGACCCCGGTCGGCCGGCGGTTCCTGGGGCGGGTGGTGGACCCCCTCGGCCGTCCCCTGGACGGCGGGGATCCGGTTCAACCCGAGGGGCACCGCAAGACGGACGAGAAGGCCCCCGGCGTGATCATGCGCCAGCCGGTGGACACCCCGCTCCAGACCGGGATCAAGTGCATCGACGCCCTGACCCCGATCGGCCGCGGGCAGCGGGAGCTCCTGATCGGCGACCGCCGCACCGGCAAAACCGCGATCGTGGTGGACACGATCATCAACCAACGCGACCAAGGCGTGTACTGCATCTACGTGGCCATCGGCCAGAAGTCGTCCACCATCGCCAAGGTCGTGGACGCCCTGCGCCGGTACGATGCCCTGGGGCACACGATCGTCGTCGCCGCGGCCGCCGAGGACCCCACCCCGCTCCAGTACATCGCCCCCTACGCCGGCTGCGCAATGGGCGAGTACTTCCGCGACCGCGGAGAAGACGCGCTGGTGATCTACGACGACCTCTCCAAGCACGCCGTGGCGTACCGGGAGATCTCCCTTCTCCTCAGGCGGCCGCCGGGCCGGGAGGCGTACCCAGGGGATATCTTCTACACCCACTCCCGCCTCCTCGAGCGGGCGGCGCGCCTGGCGGACGAATACGGAGGCGGATCGCTCACCGCGCTGCCCATCGTGGAGACCAAGGCCGGGGACATCACCGCCTACATCCCGACGAACCTCATCTCCATCACCGACGGCCAGATCTACCTCGAGGCCGATCTCTTCAACAAGGGACAGCGACCGGCGATGAACGTGGGGCTTTCGGTGTCGCGGGTGGGCGGGGCGGCCCAGGTGCCGGCGATGAAGGAGGTGGCCGGGCAACTCAGGCTGGAGCTCGCTCAATACCGGGACCTCGCCGCGTTCGCCGAGTTCGCCCAGGAGCTCGATGAGGCGTCCCAAGCCCAGCTCGCCCGGGGGGAGCGGGTGATGGAGATCCTCAAGCAGGATCAGTATCGGCCGATGCCGGTGGAGGAACAGGTGGCGATCCTGTATGTGGCGGTGAGCGGGTACCTCGACGACATCCCGGTGGAAGCGGTGAACGCGTTCGAACAGGGGTTCCTCGCGTCGCTGCGGGAAGGGCACCCCGAGGTCTTGGCCGAGCTCAAGCGGCAGCGCCGCCTGACCGAGGGCGTTCGCGCGGGCCTGGAGGCGGCGATCGCCGAATTCAGGGAAGGGTTCAGGGCCTGATGGCCGCCCGCGCCCGCCAGATCTACCGGAGGATCCAGAACGTCCGCCACGTGCGGCAGATCACCAAGGCCATGTACACCATCGCCACCACCCAGGTCATGCAACGAAAGCGGGTGCTCCTGGCGGCCCGGCCGTTCGGCGCGGAGAGCCGCCAGGTGCTCGCCGACCTTGTCGCCGCACTCCGGCAAGGGGGCCTGTCCCATCCGCTCGTGAATGGGGTTGGGCAGCCGGGGACGGCGGTGCTGGTGATCAACGCCGACCGCGGCCTGTGTGGCCGCTACGTGGGGGATGTCAACCGGGCGGCAGACCAATTCTGCCGCGGGCGGGAAGGGGTCCGACTCCTGGTGGGCGGGGACAAAGCGAACCGTTATTTCCGGGGCGGTCCGTGGCCGATCGTGCGCCGGTACCTGCGCCTCTACGACCGGCCGAACCTGGACATCGCCCGGGCGATCCAGGCCGACCTCCTCGCCCTGTACGGGCGCGACGTGGGCGAGGCCTACGCGGTGTACATGTACTTCCGCGGGGAGCTATCCCAGCAGGTGCGGGTGGAGCGCCTCCTCCCCCTGGCCCTGCCGGAAGGCCGGCCTCGCGATCTCCTGGTCGAGCCGGGACTGCCCCAGGTCGTGAACGAGCTGGCTCGCCTCGTGCTCCTCGGCCGGATCTACGAGATCCTGCTCGACGCCAAGACCTCCGAGCACGCGATCCGCCGTCAGGCGATGAAGGCGGCCACCGACAACGCCGACGAGCTCATGAAGAAGCTGACCCTGAACTATAATAAGGCCCGTCAACACCGGATCACGACTGAGCTCGCCGACATCATGGGCGGGGCGGAGGCGGTGAGGGACTGATGGCGAACCGAGAACCTGTGGCCGAGGGTTGGATCACGGCCATCCGTGGGCCGGTGGTGGACGTGCAGTTTCCACATGGGCACCTGCCCCCATTGCGGCAGGCGCTGATCATCGCCCGGGAGGGCAAGGACCTCGTGCTCGAGGTGGCCCAGCACCTCGGGGACTCCGCGGTGCGGGCGATCGCCATGGACACCACCGATGGCCTCCGCCGGGGGGACAAGGTCGTGGACACCGGCGGGCCGATCGCCGTCCCGGTGGGCCCGGAGACCCTGGGCAGGATGTTCGACCTCACCGGGCACCCCATCGACGAGCAGCCTCCCCCCGCGACGACCAAGCGCTACCCCATCCACCGCGAGTCCCCACCGCTCGCCGACCTCGCGGTGGAGGACGAGGTGCTGGAGACCGGGATCAAGGTCATCGACCTCATCGCCCCGTTTCCGAAAGGGGGCAAGATCGGCCTGTTCGGCGGGGCCGGGGTGGGGAAGACAGTGCTGATCATGGAGCTGATCCGGGCCATCGCCTACGAGCACAAGGGCTACTCCGTGTTCGCCGGGGTCGGGGAGCGGTCGAGGGAGGGGAACGACCTGTACCTGGAGATGAAGCGGGCTGGGGTGCTGCCGAGCACGGTGCTCGTGTACGGGCAGATGAACGAGCCGCCGGGAGCCCGGTTCCGGGTGGGCCTGTCCGGGGTGACGATGGCCGAGTACTTCCGCGACGAGGAGGGCAAAGACGTGCTCCTCTTCATCGACAACATCTTCCGGTTCGCCCAGGCCGGGAGCGAGGTGTCGGCGCTGCTGGGGCGGATGCCGAGCGAGGTCGGCTACCAACCGACGCTCGCCACGGAGATGGCCGAGCTCCAGGAGCGGATCACCTCCACCCGCCGGGGGTCGATCACCTCGGTCCAGGCGGTGTACGTGCCGGCCGACGACTTCACCGACCCGGCCCCAGCCACGGTGTTCGCCCACCTCGACGCCACGATCACCCTGACGAGGGAGCTGGCGGAGAAGGGGATCTACCCGGCGGTGGACCCCCTGCAGTCCGACTCCCGCCTCATGGACCCGCGGGTCCTTTCCCGCGAGCACTACGAGGTCGCCCAGCGGACGCGGGCCATCCTCCAGCGCTACCAAGACCTCCAGGACATCATCGCCATCATGGGGATGGAGGAGCTGTCCGAGGAGGACCAGACGACGGTCGTGCGGGCCCGGAAGATCCAGCGGTTCATGGCCCAGCCGTTCCACGTGGCCGAGCAGTTCACGGGCCGGCCCGGGGCGTACGTCAAGATCGAGGATACGGTGCGCGGGTTCCGCATGATCTGCGACGGGGAGCTCGATGAGATACCGGAGCAGGCGTTCTACATGACGGGCACCATCGACGAGGTCCTCGCCCGGGCCAAACGATAAGCCGTTTCACGCATTCCCACAACCAAGGCTTCCCCCGGCCCATGAAACCAGAGGGCAACATTGACGATAGATTTGTCGACGATAAACTTGTCGTAAGATGTTCACGTTGCGTCCGACATATGGGGAGGACTTCGTGGATCGCGAGGAGCTCCTCGTGGAAATGGTGGAGGCCCTGAGCTCCCCCCGCGAGCGCATGGGGTTCGCCCTCGTAGGTCGCCGCCGCATGGGCAAGACCTCGGTCTTCCTGGAGGTCGTCCGTCGGTTGGATGAAAACCCCAGGGTGATCCCGGTGTACCTGTCCCTGTGGGACCTGGTGGAGGGCACACTCGGGGAGCTTGCCCAATCCCTGGTGCGGGAGACCCTGGAACGATTTCAGGAGCGGGGGAGGCTTCCGCTGACCGTACGGGCGCGGAACCTTCTTTCCGCCCCGCTCGACCTCCTGCGGGAAGTCCTCGACGGCGTACGAATCTCCGTGAGGCTTCGTCGGGAGATCGAGATTTTGCTCCTCTTTTCCCGGGGAGAGGAACGCCCCTCGGCCGCGGACTTCCTGGAACGGGCGGTGCTCTTCCCGGAGAACCTGGCCCGGGAGACCGGGGTGCGCTGTGTCCTTTTTCTGGACGAGTTCCCCACCCTGATGGAGGTCAAGCACGCCGGACAGGCGCTGGGGGAGGGGGCAGTGCGCAAGCTCCGCACCCTGTACGAAAGGATAGAACACACCGTACTTTCCATCTCCGGATCGATGCGGGGCACCATGGAGGCGGTGGCCCTATCCCCGGCCGCCGCGTTCTGGCGCCAGTTCGTGGTGCGAGAGGTGGGCCCGCTCCCCAAGCCTGCGGTGGACACGCTCCTCTCCCGAAACCTAGGGCAACGGGTCCCCGCCGAAGCCCTGGAGGCGTTGTGGGAGTTCACCCATGGGATCCCGTTCTACGTCCAGTTCCTCGGCCGGGAGCTGGCCCGGCTAGGTGGGAAGGTGACCGCGGAGGCGGTGGCCCAGGCCGGGGAGGAATTCCTGAGGGAAGAGGGGGATCTCCTGTTTCGCGAGGAGTGGACGCACCTCGCCCCCAAGGAGCGAAAGGTGGCCATGGCCTTGGCCCAGGGCCATTCCGCGCCCACGGCCATCGCCCAGGCGGTGGGAGACACGCCGAATGTGGTGTCCCGCTACCTTCTGTACCTGGAAAAGAAGGGGCTCGCCGAACGGAGCGGACGAGGGGACTGGGTCCTCACCGACCCGGTCCTGGCCCGCTGGCTCGCCCGCCAGGGCCTGTAACCCCTGATCCCCATCAACATCCGGTCTTGCGCGGTTCAAGCTTCCGGACCTTCCCTTGGGCGATGAGCTCCCGACCTTGCTCGACGAGCTTGTACTTCTGGACCTTCCCTGAGGGGGTCATGGGGAACTCCGTGGCCACCACCACGTACCGCGGCACCTTGAACCCGGCGATCCTGTGGGCGCAGAAGTCCACGACTTCCTGGGGATCGGGGTTATGCCCAGCTCGCGGGATGATAAATGCCATCCCCACCTCTCCCATCACCCGGTCCGGCACCCCGACCACGGCCACGTTCTGCACCCCAGGGTGGGTGAACAGGACCTCCTCCACCTCTGCCGGGTACACGTTGAACCCGCCCACGATGTACATGTCCTTCTTGCGGCCAACGATCCGCACGTACCCCTCGGGATCAATCGTGGCGAGGTCACCGGTGTAGAGCCAACCTTGTTCGTCGATCACCTCCCGGGTCGCCTCCGGGTTCTTCCAGTACCCAAGCATCACGTTGTACCCCCGGCAGGCGAGTTCCCCGGTCTCCCCGAGGGGCACCTCCCGCCGGGCATCGTCCACCACCTTGACCTCGACCCCGGGGAGGGGCTTCCCGACCGTCTCCACCCGTTTGTCGATCGGGTCATCGAACCGGGTCATGGTGATCACGGGAGAGGCCTCGGTGAGACCGTAGCAGATGCACACGTTGCACCCCAGCTCGTCCATCGTCCCCCGCATCACTTCCACCGGGCACGGCGCCCCGGCCATGATCCCGGTGCGGAGCGAGGACACGTCGTAGGGGCGGCCGGCGGCCTTGGCCCGGCGCTGCTCCTCAAGCTCGAGGACGAACATCGTGGGCACCCCGTACACCACGCTCACCCGGTGCTTCTCCACGAGGCGAAGGGCCTCGTCGGCCTTGAACACAGGGCTAGGCACGATCGCCGCCCCCCACGTGATCGCCCCCAAGATCCCCATCACGCACCCAAAGCAATGGAAGAACGGGACAGCCAGGAGGAACACGTCGTTCTCGGAGATCCGCATGATCTCCGTAATCTGGCGGGCGTTCTCGGCCATATTGTGGTGGGAGAGCATCGCCCCCTTGGGGTGGCCGGTGGTGCCGGAGGTGTAGAGGATGAACACGCAGTCCTTGGGGTTGAGACGCGCCTCTCGCCGGGCCAGCTCATCCTGGGCGGCTGGGTTCTCCCCGAGGGCCAAGACCTCGGCGTAGGGGCAGGTGCCGGGGGCAGTGGCCCCCACCGCGATTGCCTCCCGAAACAGGGGGAGATGCCCGCGGACCTCGGCGAGCATCCCGGCGTAGTCGATCCCGAGGAAACCCGGAGCGATGAAGGCCGCCTTGGCCTCGGCGTTCCCCAGGATGTATTCCACCTCATGGGTCCGGTAGCGGGTGTTCATCGGGACGACAACCCCCCCGGCCTTGGCGATCGCAAAGTAGGCCACGATCCACTCCGGGATGTTGGACATCCAGATCGCGACTTTGTCCCCCGGCTCGATCCCCAGCTTCACCAGGCCGGCTGCGAGCCAGTTTACTTGGTCGGCAAGTGCGCGGTAGGTGATCGTCTCCCCCGCGTAGAACACCGCCGGCCGCGCCGGGAACCTCCTGGCCGTCTCGTCCAGCACCTGGGGCAGCGTGCGCATCCTTTTCCCTCCTCGTTGGACTCGCTCGAAGTGTAGAGGGGACCTGGGGAAGTTGCCACCCTCCCCAGCAAGGGGGGATTGAACAGCTGAACCTCCTTCCCAAGAAAGGTCCCTTGCGTTCCCCTCTCCCCACCGTGGGAGAGGGTAGGGATGAGGGGGGACGGCATCCGCGCTTAGAATGCTCACGGTGAATGAGAGTGAAACAAGGCACGGTAACCCCTCCATCCGATCCGCTGGCCTTGTTCAGCCCAGTGGCGGCCCGCTGGTTCCGGAGGGCGCTGGGGAGGCCGACCCCGGCCCAAGAGCTGGGGTGGCCGGCCATCGCCGCAGGATCCCACACCCTGATCCTCGCCCCCACGGGCTCGGGGAAGACCCTGGCCGCGTTCCTCTTTGCCATCGATGAGCTCCTGCGACGCCCGCCCGAGCCCTCCCTCCCGGCCGTGCACACGCTGTACATCTCCCCCTTGAAGGCCCTTGGGTACGATATCGAGCGGAACCTCCGCGTTCCCCTCGCCGGGATCCAGGAGGTAGCCCGGGCCGAAAGGACTACCTTTCCGGAGATCCGGGTCGGGGTGCGCACCGGAGACACCCCATCCGCGGAGCGGCAGCGCCTCGTCCGCCGCCCGCCCCACATCCTCATCACCACCCCGGAGTCGCTGCACCTCATGCTCACCTCGCCCCGAGCGCGGGAAACCCTCACGGGCGTCCGGTACGTGATCGTGGACGAGGTCCACGCCCTGGCCGAGAGCAAGCGGGGCACGTTCCTGTCCGTGCTCCTGGAGCGCCTGGAGGCCTTATGCGCCCGGCCGTTCCAGCGGATCGGCCTCTCCGCCACCATCCGCCCCCTCACCGAGGTAGCCCGGTTCCTCGGCGGGTACACCGAAGAAGGCGGGGCGTACCGGGAGCGGGCGGTGAAGGCCGTAGACGCGGGCCTGAGGAAGGAACTGGACCTCCTGGTGATCGCCCCCACTGCGGACATGACCGCCCTCCCCGAGGGCTCAGTGTGGCCTTCGATCTATGCCCGGCTCCACGAGCTGATCCTTGCCCACCGTTCCACAATCGTGTTCGTCAACAACCGCCGCACCGCGGAGCGCGTGGCGGCTGAGCTCAATGAACTCGCCGGCTGCGAGCTCGTCCAGGTCCACCACGGGTCGGTGGCCAAGGAACGTCGGAGGGAGCTGGAGGAGAAGCTGAAGCGCGGGGAGCTCCCGGCGATCGTGGCCACGGCGAGCCTGGAATTGGGGATCGACATGGGCCTCGTGGACCTCGTGATCCAGGTGGAGTCGCCGCATGGGGTGGCCCGGGCGCTCCAGCGGGTGGGGAGGGCCGGGCACCTCTACCGTGCCCCGTCCCGGGGGCGGCTCGTCCCCAAGACCCGGGGCGATCTTCTGGAGATGGCCGCCCTCGCTCGGGCGATGCGTCGGGCGGAGATCGCGGAAGCCCGCATCCCAAAGGGGTGCTTGGACATCCTCGCCCAGCAGATCGTGGCCATCGTCGCCGGAGGTCCGACGGCGGTGGACGACCTCCTGCGCCTCGTGCGCCGGGCGTACCCGTTCCAGGATCTCCCGCGGGATGCGTTCCTCTCCGTGCTGCGGATGCTCTCCGAGGGCGCCCTTCCCTGGGGAGCCCGACCACGCCTCGTCTGGGACCGGGTGCACGACGTGCTCCACCCCCTCCCGGGGAGCCGGCACCTCGCGCTCACGAGCGGCGGGGCGATCCCCGATACCGGGGAGTACCCGGTGTACACCGAAGGAGGGGAACGGATCGGGGAGCTGGATGAGGAGTTCGTGTACGAGGCCCGGGTAGGGGAGGTGATCGTGCTGGGCACGAACCGGTGGCGGATCCGCGAGATCGGCCACGACCGGGTGGTGGTCGCCCCAGGGGATGGACCGGCCAAGATCCCGTTCTGGAAAGGGGAAGCCTACGGGCGGGACGTCCACCTCGGGCGGCAGGTGGGGGAGCTGGCACGGGAGATCGAGGAGCGCCTGGGCGATCCCGACCTCGTCCCTTGGCTTAGGGAAGAGTGCGCGCTCGACCAGGCGGCGGCGGAGAACCTCGTGCGGTTCGTGGCCGATCAGCACTCCCGGTCCGCGGTGCCCACCGACCGCCGAGCCGTGATCGAGGGGTTCCCCGACGAGGCCGGGGGCTTCCGCCTTGCCCTCCTGACCCCGCTCGGGAGCCGGTTCCACCTCGCGTTGCGCCTGGCGATCCTGGCCCGGTTCCGCAAGGAGCTCGGGATCCAGCCCGACTCCCTTCACGGGAACGGGGGGATCCTGTTCCGGCTCACCCAAGTACCATTCGACCGAGCCGTCGCGCTCATCCGGGGCATCCGGCCGGAAGAGGCAGAGCCTCTCGTGCTGGCCGAACTCGCCAGCTCCCCCCTGTTCGGCCTCCGGTTCCGGGAGAACGCGAGCCGGGCCCTGCTCCTCCCACAGGACCGGCCGGGGAAACGCACGCCGCTGTGGCTCCGGCGCCTCACCGCCCGGGATCTCCTCGAGGCGGCTCGGGCCCGACCAGGGTTCCCGATCGTGGTCGAGACGTACCGGGAGATCCTCTCCGAGTTCCTGCCCATAGACGCGCTCCTCGATTGGCTCCGGGCGGTGGAGACGGGGGAGGTGGAGTTCGTCGTGCGGCGCGCTCTTGCCCCGTCCCCGTTTTCCGCCTCGCTCCTCTGGGAGTTCCAGGCGGCCTACCTCTACCAGTGGGACGAGCCCAAGCCCGGCCCGGTCCCGATTGGCCTGGCCGAGGAGGAGCTCGCGGTGCTCGCCCGCCGCGACCTTGCGCACGCGATCGATCCCGAGGCCGTGGCGCAGGTGGAGGGGGAGCTCCGCGGAATTGGAGAGGGGCGGTGGGCGCGCACCGGGGCCGAGCTCGTCGCCCACGTGAAGCGCCTGGGGGACGTGGGCGAGGACGAGCTCGCCCTGATCGCCTCGCCCGAGGCAGGGGGCGCCGGGCCCGGGTTCCTGGCCACCGGGACGCTGGCCCGGGTGGAGTTCCTTGGAGCCGACCCGCCGGAGCGGATCGTGGCCGGGGAGGACCTTCCTCTGTACCGCTCAGCCCTCGCGGGGGACAGGGAAGCCCAGGCCGAGGTGGTGCGCCGGCACGCCGGGAGCCGGGCGCTGGTCTCCCTCCCCGAGCTTCGCCGCCGGTATCCGTTCCCCGCGGAGACGATCGAGGCCGCCCTGGCCGGACCCCCATTCGTGGCCGTCACCTGGCGCGGCGAGCGGTGCTGGACGCGCCGGGAAACCTTGGAGCGCCTGCGCCGCCTCACCCTGGCCGCGCGCCGCGGACGGGCCCGGGCGTACGGCCCGGCCGCCCTGCAGGGGCTCGTGCTCCGCCACCAGCACCGCACGCCGGGCACGCGCCTCTCCGGGCCAGAGGGCGTGGCCCAGGTCCTGAGGGAGCTCCAGGGGATCGCCCTCCCGTGGGCCCAGTGGGACGGCGAGGCCTTGCCGGCGCGGGTGGAGGGGTACCGCACGGGGTGGGTGGAGGATCTCCTCCGCAGCGGGGAGTACCTGTGGCTGGGCCGGCCCGGGGCCGGGCGGGACCTGGCGGCCGCGTTCGCCCGGCGGGACGACCTCCCGTGGCTGGCGAAGGCCTATCCCCCGTCTGCCGACGCCGTGCTCTCTCCGGAGGCCGAAGCACTGCGGGCAGCCCTCGCCGCTCGGGGGGCGAGTTTCCTCGTCGAGCTCGCCGGGGACTTGGGGATCCCCGCGGCGCGGTGTGCGGCGCTCCTGTGGGAGCTCGCCCGGGCCGGGCTCGTGACCAACGACGGGCTCGGCCCCCTCCAGGCCGGCCCGCCTCCCCGAGAAGTCAGCAAGACCAGGGTCTGGCAGGGCGGAAGCGGACGGTGGTCCCTCGTCCCCCCGCCGGCCGGGGAACTCACCGAGGAGGAGCAGGGGAAACTGGCGCAGCTCCTCCTCGCCCGATATGGGATCCTCTCCCGCCAGACCCTGGCCCTGGATGGGGCGGCCGTGGCGTGGGGCGAGCTCTACCCTCTCCTCACCCGCCTCGAGTGGCGGGGGGAACTGGAGCGGGGTCTCCTCGTGGAGGGCTTGGCCGGGGCCCAGTTTGCTCTCGACGCGGCACTGGCCGACCTCGCCCGGTCGGAGGAGGACTGGATGCTGATCCCCGCGTCCGACCCGGCAGTACTGTACGGGGCCGGGGCCCCGTTCCCGGTGCCGCACCCCACCGACCCGGAGTGGCGCCTCCGGCGGGGACCGGGGACGTTCCTCGTCCTCCGCGGAGGTCTACCCGTGCTGGTCGGGGAGGGGTGGGGGGAACGGCTCATCGGGCTGACCGAGCTTCGGGCGCACGAGCTTGCGAAGGCGCTCGCGCTCCTCCCGGGGCTTGTGGAGGGCCCCGTCCGCCGGCTCACCGTCCGCACCTGGAACGGGCAGCCGGTGCTGGGAACCCCCCTGGAGGAGGTTCTGCGGGGCCTCGGGTTCCAGCGTGGGCCCAATGCCTTGATCCTCTACCGGCGGTACGGCAGACCCTAGACCCACCTTCGGCGGACTGAACCGGCCGCCCTGCAGGCCAGGCGCTACACCCACTGATTCAGCACAGCCGGCAAGGCGGCGAGGTCGGTGACCGTGCGGTCCGGGCAGTGCAGGGGTGAGATCGGAATCTGGTCGGCGTAGGGGCCGACGAGCACCCGCACCGTCCGCATCCCCAAGAGCTTGGCCGGAAGCACGTCGTGGTCCAGCCGGTCCCCCACCATCACCGCCTCTTCGGGCGCCACCGAAAGCCCGTCCAGGATCATGCGAAAGAAGAGGAGGGCCGGCTTGGCCACACCCATCCCCTCCGATACATACGGCCAGCGGAAGTAGCCGAGCAGGCCTTCGGCCCGCAAGAGGTCCAACACCACCGCAGGCTGGTTCGCCGCCAAGGCTAACACGAACCGGTCCGCAAGCTCGGGGATGACCCGGGTCGCCTCGGGCCGCACGCGGACCACCCGCGGGTTGCTGAGGAGCGCCCGTTGGTGGTCGCGAAATGCGGTCCTGAGCCGATAAAACCGGTCCACATCCGGGCGCACAAATCGCCACAGGGCGGCAAGGTGAGCGTTGGGATCACACCGGGTGATCGCGGCCTCCACCGCTTGGGCGAATTCCTCTGCGGCGACCGCAAGCCCCTCGGCCCGCAACGCCCCCACGAGGAACGCCTCCCAACTCGCGTACTCCGCGTCCTCGTTGAGG
>JACIWI010000011.1 GCA_014361055.1 Candidatus Bipolaricaulota bacterium | reverse complement strand
CACCGTGATTGCTCCCCGCTCCAGGAGCTTGCGTTCGATGCGGAGCGCTTTGGCGAGGGGGGTCACATCGGTGAACCGCCCGTAGCCAAGTCCGGCGCGGACCTCGATCCCCGGCTGGGCCTGGGCCGTGTCCAGGGAGAAGTCGAACCCCCCGAACGTGAAGTACGGGGCATCCTGGGCCAGGTATTGGCGCTGGGTCCCCGAGGCCTGGACGAACGCGCGGGCCAGTTTCAGGTTGTACAGGGAGAACTCCCCGGTCCCGCTCAGCGCGAACCCCTGCCCCGGGGCGTCGGACAGCCGGTCGAAGCTGAGCGCGAACTGCCCCGAGCTGATGTCCGGCCCCACGGTGGCCGGATCGTCGAAGTGGCGATAGTAAAAGGACAACCGCCCATTGACGAGATCCGTGGCCGGCGCCCGGTACTCGCACAGGCTCATGGGGTAAGCGGCCACCGCCACCCCGAACGCCACCGCGAACAAGGCCCCCCAATGTTTCATGTTCACCACCCCAAGATATCCAGATTGCCTCAAGTATAGCACAGACGCGGGCTCTAACGGGCCTCCTGCCCCTTGTCCAACCCGAGGGACAGCGAGGATGGGCCATACCGAGACCGCACCTCGTGGATGGCCTCCGTCAGGCGGGGGGAGGCAAACAGGTGTAAGGGGCGGAACGTAGCCGGGACCAGGCCGGCGAGCCCGACCCCAAGCAGGCGCACCCCCTTCTCCCCATGGCCCTCCCCGCGGCGCCACAGGACCACCGCCTCGTCGGCGATGAGCACCGGGTGGTCGGTGGGCTCGGGAAGTCGCACTTGCCGGGTGCGGGTGGTGAAATCGGACCACCGGATCTTGACGCGCACCGTGGTCGCGAGCAGGCCTTCCTCCGCAAGCCGCCCGGCCACTGCGAGCGCCAGCCGCCGCAGCTCCTGGGCGATCGCCTCCTCGCGGTACAGGTCCTCGGGGTAGGTCACCTCCTGGGAGATGGACTTCGCCTCCCGCACCGCCACCACCGGGGAATCGTCGACGCCCCGGGCGAGCCGCCACAGGTAGGCCCCGGCGTTCGGGCCGAACCAGGAACAGAGGAGGCTCGCGTCCACCTGACGGAGGTCCCCCACCGTGTGTACCCCCCGCTCCGCGAGCCGGCGGGTCGTCTGGGGGCCGATGCCCCACAGGCGGTCCACCGGGAGCGGGGCGAGGAACCCCTCCACCTCCTCCTCCCGGACGATGTGGAGTCCACCGGGCTTGGCTGCCTCCGAGGCGAGCTTGGCGAGGAGCTTGTTGGGGGCAAGGCCCACCGAGCAGGGGAGGCCGAGCTCGGCCGGGATGCGGCGGTGGATTTCCGCGGCCACCCGTTCCAGAGGGCCGTGCAGGCGTTCGGTGCCGGTGAGGTCGAGGAACGCCTCGTCGAGGGAGATCGGCTCCACGAGAGGGCTGTAGGAGGAGAGGATCTCCCGTACCCGGCCGGCCAGCTCTTCGTAGCGGTCGAACCGGGGCGGGAGGAACGCGGCCTGCGGGCAGAGCCGGCGGGCCTTGGCCATGGGCATCGCCGAGCGGACCCCGAACGCGCGGGCTTCGTAGGAGGCGGTGGACACCACCCCCCGCGGGCCGAGGCCTCCCACGATCACGGGTTGGCCGCGGAGCCCCGGGTTATCGAGCTGTTCCACGGCGGCAAAGAACGCGTCCATGTCCACGTGCAGGATCCACCGCCCCATGGCGAGTGATCGTAGCCGCGGGCGGCCCGGGGGGCCACCGCTTTGCCGCCCTGCGTTCTCCTGGCGCACCAAGACTGGGGGTTGACGGCCGCGCCTGGCAGGTTATTCTATAATGGACTAATCCATCATGGAGGAACGATGAAGGCCGCTCAGTTTCCGGTGGACCAGGCCGTGCTCGGGGCGCTCCTCGCCGGGCCGGCTCATGGCTACGAGCTCCGGCGCCGGCTGGACCAGGGGTTGGGCCCGGTGTGGCGGATCGCCACCAGCCAGCTCTACTCCGTGCTCCGCCGCCTGGAGGAGGACGGGCTCGCCCGGCGGTCGGTGGAGGAGCAGCCGGGCCGCCCGCCCCGCCACGTGTACGCCCTCACCCCGGCCGGGGAGGCCGCGTTCTGGGGGTGGGCCCTCGCCCCGGTCCGGCACGTGCGGGACATCCGCGGAGAGTTCCTGGCCAAGCTGTACTTCCTCCTCCGCTACGCCCCGGACCGGGCCGAGGAGCTCATCGCCCGCGAGGTGCAGGAGCTTGCGCGCCTGCGCCACCGCCTGAGCGGTCGCAGGGCCACGGCCGACCGGTTTGCCGATCTTTTGCGCCGGTTTCGCCTGGCCCAGGTGGAGTGCGTGCTCAGTTGGCTTGCGGAATGTCGGGCGACGTTGGAAAAGGAGGGGACATGCGCTACGTGAAGCTTTTCGTTCTGCTCCTTGCGATGGGGGCGGTGGGGTGGGCGGAGGGGATCACCCTGGTGGATCAGGCCGGGCGGACGGTGGCCGTGCCCACGCCGGTGGCGCGGGTGGTGAGCGCGTACGGCATCGCCACCTGGTACGTGTACGCCCTGGGCCGGGCCGAGGTCCTGATCGCCGCCCGCTATGTGGGCCAGCTTCCCGATGACCCCCGGTCGCGGGCGGTGCTGGGCTGCCTGGACCCGGACCTTGACGCCAAGGCCCTGATCGGCGACCCCACGCTGGAGGAGGTGGTGGCCCGGGCCCCGGACCTCGTCCTGGCCGGGGTGGCCAAGCACCGGCAGCTTGCCGAGCTGTTGGCCGAGCTGGGTGTCCCGTGCTTGCTCTATGCCCCGGAGACGTTCGCCGGGATACGGGAGGCGACCGTGCTCACCGGTCAGGCGCTGGGCGTAGGGGAGAAGGCCGCCGCCCTGGTTGCTTTCTACGATCAGATCCTGAGCGCCGTGACCGCGGCGGTCGCCGACATCCCCGAGGCGGCCCGGCCGCGGGCCTGCTTCCTCGGCACCGAGCGGCTGCGGGTGGCGAGCGGGGACATGTACCAGGCCCGGCTGATCGAGCTCGCCGGGGGGATTCCGGTCGGCCGCGACCTCCGCGGTTACTGGCAGAACGTGAACCTGGAGCAGATGCTCCTCTGGAACCCGGACGTCATCTTCATCGCCTCCTACGGGAACGTGCGGCGGGAGGACATCCTCGCTGACCCGGATTGGCAGGCCATCGCCGCGGTGAAGGCGGGCCGGGTGTGGAAGCTCCCTCAGCTCGTCGCCCCATGGGACGTCCCGGTCCCGGAGTCGGCCCTCGGCCTCTTGTGGATGGCCGACCTGCTCCACCCGGGCCGGGTGGGGCTGGACGTGGTCGCGGAACTGTCCCGGTTCTACGCGGAGTTCTACGGGTGCAATCTCACGCCGGAAGAGTGGGCGGCGTTCCTGGGCCGGTGAACCCGCGCCGGACGGCCCTGGCGTGGGGGCTCCTCGTTCTCCCGGTCCCGCTCCTGTTCCTGTCGCTGATGCTCGGTCGGTATGGGATCGGGCCGGAGCGTGTCTGGGCGGCCCTGTTCGGGGGCGATGTCCCGGACGTGGTACGGGCCCTCATCCTGCGGGTGCGCCTGCCGCGGGCCCTGGCCGCGGCCGTGGTGGGGGCGAACTTGAGCGTGGCCGGGGCCGCGTTCCAGGGGGTGTTCCGAAACCCGCTTGTGGAATCGCGGATCCTCGGGGTGAGCTCCGGGGCGGGCCTCGGGGCGGCGGTGGCCCTTCTCGCCGGTGGCGGGCTCATCCTGCAGCCGCTCGCGTTTGCCGTGGGGCTTTCTGCGGCCGGGCTGGTGGCCCTCATCGGGTGGGCGTTCGGGGGAGGCCTCCTCGTCCTGGTGGTGGGTGGGGTGCTCGTGGATTCGTTTTTCTCGGCGATCTTGGGGTTGATCAAGTACGTGGCTGACCCACTGGGGACCCTTCCCGCCATCACCTACTGGCTCCTCGGGGGGCTATCCACCGTGCGGTGGGCGGACCTCCTTCCGTTGGGCGTGGCGAGCGCGATCGGCCTGGCCTTTCTCCTTTCCGTCCGATGGCGGCTGAACCTGCTCGCGCTTGGGGAGGGGGAAGCGACGGCGCTCGGGGTTCGGGTGGGCCGGTTTCGGTTGGCGGTGATCGCCGTGGGGACGCTCCTCACCGCGGCCGCGGTATCGGTGAGCGGCGTCGTCGGTTGGGTGGGGTTGATCGTGCCCCATGCCGCTCGGGCCCTGGTTGGGCCGGACCACATGTACCTCATCCCCGCTGCGGTGGGACTCGGGGCGAGCGTGGTCCTCCTGCTCGATACCCTGGCGCGGACGGCGCTCCCCACGGAGATCCCGCTTGGGGTGCTAACCGGGCTCATCGGCGTCCCCGTGTTCTTGGTCCTGTTCATGCGGCTTCTCCGGCGGCAAGGGGGGTGGGGATGACCCTTGCTGCCCGTGGGTTGTCCTACGCGTACCTTCCGGGTCGGCCGGTGATCCAGGAGGTGTCGTTCGCCCTCGTCCCCGGGGAGGTGGTGTTCCTGCTTGGGGCCAACGGGAGCGGGAAGACGACCCTCATCGAGTGCTTGGGCGGCCTGCGCGTGCCGGCGGAGGGGGAGGTGGTGTTGGACGGGCGGCCGGTGCGGTCGTGTTCCGCCGCCGCCCGGGCGCGGAGCATCGGGTACGTGCCCCAGCTCCACCAGCTCGCGTTCGGGTTCAGCGCCTGGGAGGTGGTGCTGATGGGGCGAGCTCCCCACGTGGGGTGGCTCTCCCGGCCGGGGCGGGCGGACCGGGCCGCCGCCGCCGATGCCCTGCGCACCTTGGGCCTGTGGGACCTGGCCGGTCGGACGTTCCCCACGTTGAGCGGTGGGGAGCAACGGTTGGTGCTCATCGCCCGCGGCCTTGCGCAGAGGGTGCGGTACCTCCTCCTCGACGAGCCGGACGCCCATCTCGATCCGGCCAACCAACACCGGGTGCTTGCGGCGGCCCAGGGGCTTGCCCGGGCCGGGATCGGGGTTGTGGTGACCACCCACAACCCGAACAATGCCCTCCTCTACGCCGATCGGGTGATGGTATTGGCCGGTGGGCGCTCTCTGGTCGACGGCGCCCCGGCCGCCGTGCTGACCCCCGAGGTTCTCTCCGCCGCCTACGGGATCCCGTTCGAGGTGGTGGGGGACGGCCAAGGCCCCCGGGCGTTCCTCCCCCGCCTCGGGGATCACCGGGCCAGGAGCCTCACCAGCTCCGAGGCCGAAAGCGCAAGCGGCTCGGCGCGCCCCCATTCCCCCTCCAGCCGGGCCAGCTCCGCCGCCACGGCAAACGGGGCGTAAGGGTCGTCCGGCCAGTACCGCTCGTCCACCAGGATCGAAAGCCCATCCCCTAGGGATTCCCGCCATTCCCCAATCGAGGCCCAATCCGGGGGCGCGGCGTAGGTGGGGTGGAGGACGAGGATTTTCTGGCCCACGGGGTGGTCGCCCAAGAACCGTCGGGCGAAGGCGAGGGCGTCCTGGGTCCCGAACGGGAGGTGGAGGGGTGGGATCCCGGTGCGCTTGCAAAACCGGGCGTCCATGGTGGTGAAGCAGTCGAGGAGGACCACATCCTCCCGGGCCCCGGCGGCCCGGTACGCCCGGTAGGCGAGCTCGCTATGGCCGGTGGGGTGGTCCGCGGGGATCTCCACCAAGAGGAGCCCCTCGGCTTGGGCGAACGCGTGCAGATCTTGGGTAAAACCCTCGGGGCAGCCCCATTCCGACTCCCGGCGCGGGCTCAGGGGCCCCGGCGGGGGGTACCGGGCCAGGTACTCCTCCGGCGAAATTCCCCCCAGGCCTCCGACCTGGAGCCAGACCCCGGGGCCGAGCGCCGCCTGGGGCCACGGGTAGGTCCCCTCGGCCAGGATGAGCGTTCCGCCCGGGGCGAGGTGGTCGCGGATGAATTTCCGGTACGCCTCCGGGAGGGCGAGGAGGCGGACCCGGATCAGGCACGCGTGGGCCACCAGGTCCCGGTCGTGGATGGGATCGTAATGGACGATGACCTCGAACCGGCCGTCCGGGTGCAGGTGCTCCACGGCCTCGTGGGCGGTGCCCAAGTACGCCCCGAGGTCGTCCGGGTTCATCTGATGCCGGACCCCAACGAGCCCACAGACGGGGAGGAACGGGGCGTTGAGGAGGGCCGCCAGGTGGGCCACCCCGCCCCCGGGTGACCCCAGCACGATGGCCGGATACCGCCGCTCCGGGTAGCGCCGGGTGTACTCGGCGAAGAACGCGTCGAGGTCGAACCCCGCCAGGGCCTGAAGGGGGTAGCCCAGAGCATGGCTCATCCCCCATTGGATCACGGCGTGCCGCACCGGGCTTGGCGCGTGGCGCAACAGGGCGAGGAACGGGCGGGCCGCTTCAGGGTAAGGGTCGCGGAGCCCCCGCCCCGGGCCGCCCAGGGCCCGGGCCACTTCCCCCACCCCCCGCGCTGCCGAGTCGAACGGAAGGGGTTTTACCCCCGGCAGCTGCCCGGCCACCACCATCGCCCCCACCACCGCCACGAGCAGGACCCACTTCACGGGAAGTACCGGTGGATTTCGGCCAGGTACTCCTGGGCCTTGTCCTTGGCGTGGCGGTTCCAGAACGGCCAATCCCCGATGGGCGCCGCCAGCACGTACTTGAGGAGCTTTTCGAACAGGGCCCGGTCCTTGGCCCGCACCGCGTACTCCTTGGCGTAGGTCACGTAGGCCTCGAGGTACGTGGGGTCGAGGGCGATGGACCGTTCGAAGTGGGGTTTGGCGTCGGCGAGCTTGACCCCAAAGAGGAGCCCATAGTCGGAGAGGTTGGCCAAGAGCGATCCGTACGCCTCATGGGGGGAGCCGCCGAAGTACGTCTCGTCCACCGCAAGGAGCCGTTCGTACATGGCCCGGATCTTGGGGAGGGCGAAGAACGCGGAGAACGGGTTCATCTTCCCGAGGAGCTGCCCCCATCCATTGGCCGCCCACAGGAGCGCGGCCGGATCGCCGACCCTGGCCAAGAACCGTTGGAAGTCCGCATCGGGCATGGCCTGGGCAGAAGCGAGGCTCGCGAGGCCCATCGCCTGAAATCCGTAGTCCGCAGCCTTGCGCAGCCCTGGTTCCTCCCGCTCCGTGGGCACGAGCACCGCCCACTCGTACCACAGCTGGGCCAACTTGACGAGGATCGCGGGGTTTCCAGGGTCCAGGGCCAACGCCCGTTCGTAGAGGCGGATCGCGGCCTCCAGGGTCCCGAGATCGTAGCGGAGCGGCATCAACGCCTCGGCCTGGGCGAGAAGGCCTGCGGCCGTCTCCCCGCACGCGACACAAGCAAACGAAGCGACCAAAGCCACGGCCAGCACGGTGCGCATGGGGTCTCCTTTTCCTATGCGGTGATGCTAGGAGCGGCGTACGGGCAGGCAATAGGGGGTTCGCATTAGAATGCATGCGATGAAGGCAGTGGTCCTATGTGGCGGGGGAGGCACCCGGGTGCGGCCGTTCACGTACACCTTGGCTAAGCACCTCCTTCCCGTGGCCGGGCGTCCGGTGGTGGCGTTCGCCCTGGAGGCGATCCGAGAGGCGGGGATCGCCGACGTGGGGATCGTGGTGAGCCCGAGCGTGGAGGGCCAGTTTCGCGACCTCCTTGGGGACGGGGAGCGGTTCGGGATCGAGATCACGTACATCGTGCAGCCTGAGCCCAAGGGCCTTGCCCATGCCGTCCTGTGCGCGGAGGGGTTCGTGGGGGATGACCCGTTCCTCGTCTACCTCGGCGACAACCTCCTCCAAGGAGGGGTGACGGGCGTGGTCGAGCTGTTCCGATCCCAGGGTCCGGCGGCGGTGGTCACGCTGCGGCGGGTGGAGGATCCCCGCCGGTTCGGGGTGGCGGTGATCGAGGGGGGGAGGCTCGTCCGCCTCGTGGAGAAGCCGAAGGAGCCGCCGAGCGACCTCGCCATCGTGGGGGCGTACGCGTTCACCCCCGTCGTGTTCCAGGCGGCGCGGGAGGTGAAGCCCTCGTTCCGGGGCGAGCTCGAGCTCACCGACTGCCTGCAGTGGCTGATCGACCACGGCTACCCCGTCCTCCCCTACGAGGTCGACGGGTGGTGGCAGGACGTGGGGCGGCCGGAGGACCTCCTCGTGGCCAACCGCCGGCTCCTGGCAGGGATCGCGCTCCGCGTGGAGGGTGAAGTGGACGCGGGTTCCACCCTCGAGGGTCCGGTGGTGATCGAGCCCGGCGCGCGGGTGATCGGGAGCCGGCTCGTGGGCCCCGTGGTCGTCGGCCCGGGGGCGGTGGTGGAGGGCTCGGCCGTGGGGCCGGATGTGGCCGTGGGGGCCCACGCCGAGGTGCGGGGCGCCGAGGTCGAGGACAGCATCCTGATGGACGAGGCCCGAGTGGAGGGTGGTACCCTCCGGCAGTCCGTCGTCGGCCGTCGCGCGCGGGTCCGGGGTCGGAACGCCGAAGCGCAGCTTTGGTTGGGCGACGAGTCTTCGGTGGAGATCGCGCCGTGATGCTTGAGGCGGGGAAGCGTGGTGAAGCAGCGTGGACAGGTGTACACTCCGACATCGAGAGGAGGGCAACGTGCGGACGTTCATGGCCTACGTGGAACAAGACCCAGAGACTGGCCTCTACGTGGGCGTAGTGCCTGGGGTCCCGGGGGCCCATACCCAAGCCGCCAGCTTGGACGAACTACAGGTCAACCTCCGCGAGGTTCTCGAGCTCTGTCTGGAGGAACGAGGGGACGCCGAGGACCTTCCAACCTTTGTCGGCCTACAGCGGGTTCAAGTTGAGATCTAGGGATGGAACGCCTCCCAGTGGTGGACGCCCGGACGTTGGAGCGGGTGTTGGTGCGACTGGGGTTCTCGCGCGTGCGCCAGAAGGGGAGCCATGTGTTCTACCGTCACCCCGATGGCCGAACCACCACGATCCCCTATCACCGCGGCCGGGACCTTGCCAGGCCTCTGCTGCGCGAGATCCTGAGGGAGGTCGAGCTCACCCCTCAGGAGTTCCGTCAGATGTTGGAAGAGCTCAGATCCGGATGAGACACTGGCCGGTGGACAGCCTGCCGCCTTGCGCGCGTGCAATCGGCCCTGGTTCAACAGAGGAGGAGCGATGATCCTCGTCACGGGCGGGGCGGGGTACATCGGGAGCCACACGATCAAGGAGCTCTTGCGGGACGGGCGGGAGGTGGTGGCCCTGGACAACCTGTCCACCGGCCATCGGGAGCTCGTCCTGTGCGAGGAGTTCGTGGAGGGGGACCTCGCTGACGCTGCCCTCCTCCGGCGCACGTTCCAGCGCTATCCGATCCAAGCGGTGATCCACTTCGCCGCCCACACCTCGGTGCCGGAGTCGGTGGCCGATCCCCAGAGGTACTACCGGAACAACGTGGCTGGAACCTTGAACCTCCTTCAGGCGATGCTCGCCCACGGGGTGAAGGCGATCATCTTCTCCTCCAGCGCCGCCGTGTACGGGGATCCCGTGGCGTTGCCGATCCCGGAGGATCACCCTACCCAGCCCAAGAACCCGTACGGCCGGACGAAGCTCGTGGTCGAGGAGATCCTGGCCGACTACGCCAGAGCGTACGGGCTGCGGTACATCGCCCTCCGGTACTTCAACGCCGCCGGGTCGGACCCGGAGGGGGAGATCGGGGAGTGGCACGAGCCCGAGTGCCACCTGATCCCGATTGTGCTCGAGGCGGCGCTGGGGAAGCGGCCCCATGTGGAGGTGTACGGCACGGACTGGCCCACCAAGGACGGGACGGCGGTACGGGACTACATCCATGTTTCCGACCTCGCCCAGGCCCATGTGCTGGCTCTGGAGAGGATGATGGAGGGAAGGGCGGGCGGGGCGTACAACCTTGGGATCGGCCGCGGGTACACGGTGCGGGAGGTGGTGGAGACCTGCCGGAGGGTGACGGGGCGGGAGATTCCAGCGTTGGAGGCCCCGCGGCGGCCGGGTGATCCGGCAGCGCTGGTGGCCGATCCCAGCCGGGCCCGGAGGGAGCTTGGCTGGGAGCCGCGGTACACGGCGCTTGAGCCGATCGTGGAGACGGCCTGGGCTTGGATGTGCAAACGAGCGCGGGCGCCCGATGTCCGGTGAAATGGTGGGAATGGACCCATGGCAGGGATCCTCGGGGTCGGGTAGGTACAATGAGTAGGGTGAGCCCATGGGGAACCGTGCTCGGGACTGGTTGGCTCAGGCGGAGCGGGACTTCGAGCAGGCTGCGGACTCGCGGCGGGCGGGCCGGCATGAATGGGCATGCTTTGCGGCCCATCAAGCAGCGGAGAAGGCGGTCAGGGCGTTGCATCTCTCTCTAGGTCAAGAAGCGTGGGGACACGTGGTGGCCAAGCTCCTTTCTGAGCTTCCCCCAACGGCAAGGGTTCCCCAAGATCTGGTTGAAAAAGGCAAGGTGTTGGACAACTTCTACATTCCCTCCCAGTATCCGAATGCTCATCCCTTCGGTGCGCCGTATGAACACTACGGCCCGCTGCAAAGCGAGGAGGCGATCCGCTACGCCGGTGAGATCCTTGCGTTCGTCCGTGCTCAGGTGGCCTGATCGGGCCACGGTGGACCAAGCCGTGCGCCGGTGGGCAGAAGAGGTCGTCAAAGCGAGACCGGAGGTGGTCCGGATCGGGTACTTCGGCTCCTATGCCCGGGGCGATTGGGGTGTGGGGAGCGACCTCGACCTCGTCGTGCTCGTGGAGCGGTCCGATCTCCCGTTCGAACGACGGGCGAGTTCGTGGGACGTGACGGGCCTCCCTGTCCCGGCCGAACTCCTTGTGTATACGGCAGAGGAGTGGGATGGCAGCCTGGGTCAAGGCCGGTTCGGGGAGACCCTGAGGCGGGAGACGGTGTGGGTGTATGATCGGTTCAGCTCAGCTCAGCCTGAGGGCTCGGCCCCTCCGTCCCCCGGCGTGGGGGCAGCGGAGTAGAATGCGTGGAGGAGACCTGAGAGGTCCCCCAGCTGACGGTGGCCGAGGGGAAATGGGCACGAAGGAGTCCCGCCGTGGGCCTTCGGGGAGGATCTTGCCGGACCTTACGCTCGGTCCTGACGAAGTCGAAGCGAGGCTGCGTGCGTTCTTCCCGCGGAGCCAGGTGGTCCTGGCCTATCTGTTTGGCTCCTGCGCTCGAGGTGAGGCCAAGTCAAGCTCCGATGTGGATATCGCCGTGCTCCTGGAGGGGTGCGGCGCCCAGCTCTACCAGGGTTTCCGAGAGTTGATCGTGGGAATCCGCGAAGTCCTGGGTACAGAGCGGTTTGACCTGCTCCTGCTAAACGATGCTCCCCCGCCACTGAAGTTTGAGGTGATGGTCACGGGGCGCTTGCTCTACGCCCGGAGCGAGTGGGAGCAGAACGCCTTCGAGGAAGCTGTGCTCCGCACGTACCTAGACACTGCCCGCCTGCGGGCGGTACAAAACGAGTACCTGCGAGAGAGGGCACGGGCATGGTATTCCGCGAAGAGAAGGTGATTGAGCGGCTCAAGAACCTGGAGGCCGTGCTCCGCAAGCTCGGCGAAAGGGAGCGGCTCACGCTGGAGGATTACCGACGGGACACCGATGCCCAATGGATCATCGAGCGCGGCCTTGAGGTGGGATCATCGGTCATCTTTGACATCGGGAACCACATTCTGGCCGGGGCCTTCCGGATCGCGGTGGACGAGTACGAGCAGATCCTCGACGGGCTGCGCGACCAGGGTGTGATCAGCCCGGAGCTCCACGCTCAGCTGCGGGGGTTGGGAGGGTTCCGCAACATCCTCGTCCACGGCTACCTGAGGCTTAACCCGGACCTGGTTTATGAGCACTATAGGAGGGCCCTCCGTACCTTTCCTTGGTTCATCGCCGAGATCGAGCGCTGGCTCGCCGAGCGCAGGCGTTAATGGGGGTGGGCAACCGGGCGTGGGGATTCCCGTCGATGGCTGGTGTCGGAATCGTCGGGGGGAAAGACAGGTTGTGGAGGCCCAGCCCTTCTCGCGGCAATTCGAGGCATGCCAAGGGGCATTCGGGTTCGGAGCCCCACTTCACGGCCCTCGATCCGATCCTGCTGACCGCCTGCCAGTGACGGGCTTAGGGATGGACCTGCTGAGGAAACGAAGTGTGGCTGACCAACAGAGGGGTCGCTCAGAGGCCGTTGTTACCTTAAAGATATGTATAGAATTGTCCCCTATGGGAGGGGCGATGGCCAACTGGGCAGGAGACCGGTTGGCTTAGGCGGAGCGGTACTCTGAGCAGGCTGCGAACTCGCGGCAGAGCTCCTGTGCCCGGTTGGCCGAAGCCGTTAAGGAGGGTGGTCATGGAACAGCTTGATCGTATCACGGTAAATCCGAATGTCTGCCTAGGCCAACCGACGATTCGGGGCATGCGGATTACCGTAAGCGTCATCCTCAAGATGTTGGCCGGTGGGAAAACCGTTCAACAGGTGCTGGAGGCCTACCCAGAGTTAGAGGCTGAGGACGTGTACCAAGCGCTCAAGTACGCGGCTTGGGTGGTCTCCGGCCAGACTCACCTAGTGCCCGCGACGTGAGTCCCCGCTGATATGAGGTTCTTGGCCAACAGGAACATTTCGCCCAAGACCATAGCTGTCCTAAGGCAGCAGGGCTGGGATATTGTCTGTGTCTCCGAACTTCTGCCCGTGAACGCATCCGACCAGGAGATCATGGAGCTGGCGCGCCAAGAGAATAGGGCTGTGATCACACAAGACCTGGATTTCTCGGCACTGCTGGCCTTGGGTGGATATGCTCGCCCAAGCCTTGTTACCTTGCGGCTTGCGATCTCCAATCCGGAGATCGTCACGCGAAGACTCGTTCAGGTACTGCCTAACATGGAGGGTGTGCTCCAAAAGAAAGGGGGCCGTGGCAACCATAGAGGGAGGTGGCCGTACGTGTTCGCCAATTGCCTATTGGCCGGTGATTCTCGGGCTGGTGTATCCTTTTGCCGTGCCGTTTGGGGTCCCAGGCCTTCGGCGAGACTCTCCCCAATAAACCCAAGCAACTCAGCGAATCCGACCACCCATCACCTGCTACCCACCACCCACCACCAGTTCCGCATGTTTGACGTAGAACCTTGCACCTCGTCCGTCGAACTCCGCTCCCCGCCACCTATCCTATCACTCCACCCACCACATGCTGTACCTGCTACACTTCTCGGTAGCAATGAGGTGTTTAGATGGCTGAGTCCATGCGTGTGACAGTGGTGGGGATGGGCTACGTTGGCCTTAGCCTCAGGGAGGTGCTGTAGTGAAAGACCACAAGGCGAACTTGATCGCTAAGATCCGTGATCGCTCTGCGGTGGTGGGGTATGTGGGCCTCCCGTTCGCCGTGGAAAAGGCGAAGCTGGGCTTTCGGGTCATTGGGGTGGAGCAAAACCCCGCCCGGGCGGCGAAGGTGAACCGCGGTGAGAACTACATTGGCGATGTCCGCGTGGGAAAGCTTGGGACTAGGAAATTGATCCGCAGCGAAAGGAGGTGGTGGCCACCAGTACAAGGAAGGCGGTACGTGGTGGAACGCATTTCGTCGGAAAAAGACCGGCTGGCTCAAAGTACGGGATCGGGGGTTGGCAGAATGGAGAGTCGAATGCACGCTTCAAGATCTGATCCCCACAAACACGCGATCAACTCATTACGCTAAACTCTTTGGCGAGGGAAGGAGGCGAATTTAGCATCGATGATGGCCATAGTGCGATCCATTGTTCGTTTACGAGTCCTTGAGGAACTTCCAAAGCGGGGCCATGATAGTCAGAACAGCAAAAAGGAGGTGCTAGGCTATGGAGAAGATTCACGACTCAACCCCTAACCCTAATGAATCTGACCTTTGGTCACTTATGAGAACACCAAGAAGCTCTTCAGTTGGTAGACGATCCTTCCGAACCGTGAACTTGTTGGTTGTCGCTTTACTTATGTTGTTAGGCGTGCCTATGGTGGCATGGCCCCAAGCGCCGGGGGCAGGGGATGCTGCACATTTCCTGAGGGAAGGCGTGGGTGTTCACGCGCGGGGGATGGGTGGGGCG
>JACIWI010000109.1 GCA_014361055.1 Candidatus Bipolaricaulota bacterium | reverse complement strand
GAGGAGCCGTTTTGCCCACCCCTCGCGGAGGGCGATCCGTACCCCTTTTCCGTCCGTCCAAAACCGCGCCGCCGGCCTTCCCCCCTCCTCCACCCGCAGGTTCCCCTTCCCGGCCGTGCACCCGGTGGCCACCTGGATCCCGTCCACGAGGCAGGAGACCGGGGGCTTGGTGCCCGTCTCGGCCTCGGCCGTGATCCCATGGTACCCAGGGCTTCCGAGGAGGTGGAGGGCGAGGAGGCCCATCCGGATCCCCAGGGCCAAAAACGGCCCCCGGTGGCCGTGGAGCCGCACCCCAAGGGCGAGGAGCTCTTTGAGGTCGGCCTCTGGGCTGAGCTTCACCCAGTTCACTTCCCCTCCTTGGCCGCCTCGGCCGCGGCGAAGACGAGGTCCGCGTTGACCCGGAACATGGTGAGGAGGTCCACCGCGCCGGGGATGGGCCCGGGGAAGTTGGTGACGACCACGTGGAAGGCGCCGATGGCCTGGGCGAGGCGGCTCCCGAAGGAGATCCCGGACTGGAGGTTATCGATCACGAGCTTCGCCCCGGCCTCCCGGCCCTTTTGGGCGAGGTCAGCGAGATCCCGCAGGGAAAGCCGCTCCTCCGGCGGGTACGTCGCGACAACCTTCAGCCCGAGCCACTTGGCGAAGTCGGCCTGCCACTGCATCACGATCGCTGGGACCTCGGCCACCCCGAGCTCCTCGGCCCGGCCGAGGAGCTCCGCGGCCACCGCGGAGAGGTCCGAGAGGAAGGCCTCGAGCCGCTCCCCGAAGTATTCGGCCCGCACGGGCTGGAGCTCGGCGAGGGCCTGGGCCACGGCCCGGGCCTTCTCCGCCAGGGGCTCCGGGGTGTTCCAGGCCCCCTTGAGCCCGAGGACCTTGGCCCCGGGGTTCACGTTCCCAAGGAGCCGTTCGAGCCAGGGCTCGATGCCGTGGTAGAGGACGAGCTCCGCCCGGGCCACGGCCAGGAGGTCACTGGGTCGGAGGTCGTAGTGGGCTGGACAAAACCCGGCGGGGATGAGGGTGGTCACCGTGACTGCCTCACCGCCCACAGCCTGGACCAGGTCCCCGAAAACCCCGGACGTGGCCACCACGGCAAGGGGTTGGCCGAAGAGGGGGACGGCGAGGGCCAAGACCGCAAGAACCGCAAGGCGCATCGGACGCATGGTTCCTCCTTGTAACACGAATTTGAACTTCGTGCCACGAATGGTACTGGGAACGGCGCGGGGGTCAAGGGCGCGGGCCAAAGAGCGCCGTCCCCAGGCGGACCATGGTCGCCCCCTCTTCGACGGCGATCTCCCAGTCCTGGGACATCCCCATGGACAGGATCTCCATCCGCACCCCGGGGATCCCCTCGGCCCGGAGGGCCTCGAACAGCCGGCGCATGGCCCGGAAGTGGGGGCGGGAGTCCTCGGGCCGCTCGGGGGCAGGGGGGATGGCCATGAGCCCGCGCACCAGCAGATGGGGGAGACGGGCCAGGGCCCGCACGAAGTCGGGCACCGCCTCGGGCAGGACCCCTGCCTTCTGGGGCTCGCCGCCCACGTTCACCTGCACGAGCATGGGAAGGGTGGTCCCCCGCTGGGCGAGAACCCCGTTCAGCTTCTCCGCAAGAGGAAGGGAGTCCACGGTCTGGATCCAGTCGAAGGTGTCCAGGGCCCGGCGGGCCTTGTTGCGCTGAAGGGGGCCGATCATGTGCCACGTGGCCGGCTCGGGGACCGCCCGGCGCTTTCCTTCCGCCTCCTGGACGTAGTTCTCGCCGATGTGGGTGATCCCTGCCCGGATCGCCTCCCGCACCTCCGCAGCGCTCCGCCCCTTCGCGGCCGCCACCACCGTCACCCCACGGGGGACCCGCCGCAGGATCTCCTCACACCTCCGCGCCATGTCCATCGGGCGATCGCCTGCGATTGTAGCCCCCCCTGTTCTCCGGGTGCTCCTCCCTTCGTCGGGGTCAGGGTGAGGGGAAAAAGAAACGGGGCCGGGATCTCCTCCCGGCCCTGTGTTCCCTAACGATCAGGACACGACCGGACCACCCGGGCCGGTGAACAGGCCGAAGATGGGATCGGGTGTGTCCTCCCACC
>JACIWI010000108.1 GCA_014361055.1 Candidatus Bipolaricaulota bacterium | reverse complement strand
CCTCGTCGCGCCGGCGGAGGAGCTGTTCGCGTGGGGAAACTGGCCGTCGAGCTAGAGGGGGTTTGGGCTGGATACCTAGGTGGGAGGGGGGCGGCCCTGCGGGGCGCCTCCCTCTGCCTTGGCCGAGGGGAGCTCGGGGTCTTGGTGGGCCCAAACGGCGCGGGCAAAACCACCGTGCTCGAGGTGATCCTCGGGTTCCTACCCTACCGGGGCCAGGCCCGGGCGTTTGGGGAGGAGGTCCGGGAAAACGCCCGCGAGCTGCGCCTCCGGATCGGCTACCTCCCCCAGGAGCTCTTCTTCCCCCCGGACACGCCCTGCCGGGCCGTGGACCTCGTGGTCATGGGCCGGTTCGGCCGGTACCGGCCGTGGCAGAGGCTTCCCAAAGGCGAGCGGGAGCGGGCCTTAGGCGCCCTTGAGCGGTTCGGCCTCGCCGACCGGGCGGACTGGCCGGTGGGGCACCTCTCCGGAGGCCAGCAGCGCAAGGCCCTCCTCGCCCGGGCCTTCGCCAAGGGCGCCGAGCTCCTCCTCCTCGACGAGCCCTTCGCCTCCTTGGACCCCGAGGCCCGGATGGACTTGGCCCGGGCCATCCTCGGGCTCAGGGATGAAGGCCTCACCCTCCTCGCCGTGGTCCACGAGGACGACCTCCTCGCCGAGGCTGAGCGGGCCTTCCTCGTGCGGGAGGGGCGGATTCAGCCCCTTCCTGTGCCCTGCCCGAGCCTGAGGCGGCTTTGGGCCGAGGTCCGGGCATGTGGCAACTGATCCTTCCCACCCTTGTCGCCGCCGTCCTCGCTGGGGGCCTCGGCGGGCTCCTGGGGGCCTGCGCCCTCCGGCTCCGGCTCTCCGCAGTGGGGTACGCCATGGCCCATGCTGCCTTCGCCGGGGCCGCCCTGGGCCTCCTCCTTGGGCTCCCGCCCCTGGCCTTGGCGTTCCCGTTCGCCTTGTTCGTGGCCGCCCTCCTCGGCCCGATCTCCGAGGCGAGCGGCCTCCCCGCTGACTCCGTCCTCGCCATCCTCTTCCCCCTTACTATGGCCCTGGGGTTCCTGTTCTTGGCCCTGACACCGGGAGAGAGCATGGCCTCCCCGGCCCTGACCCTGTTCTGGGGAAGCCTCCTCGGCGTGGGCTGGAGCGATGTGCTCCTTCTCGCCGTCGTGCTCGGGGTGAGCTTGGGCTTTCTTCTCGTTTTCCGGCGGGAGGTTTGGTCGGCGCTGGTGGAGCGGAGGCTGGCGGAGGAGGCGGGGATCCCGGCCCGCCCGATCCTGTGGGCTCTCCTCTTTTTGGTGAGCGCGGCGGTGGTGGCCTCCCTCCGGCTCGTGGGCGGGCTCCTCGTCTACGCCATGCTCTTCCTCCCCGCCTCCGCGGCCGCTCAATTCACTTTGGACCTCCGGGCCCAGCTCCTCCTCTCCCCCATCTTGGGGGCTTTCTCGGCCCTGGCCGGGGCCGGGCTCTCCTGGGGAGCAGACCTCCCGGCCGGGACGGCCATCGCCCTCACCACCTGTGGAGTCTTCCTCCTCTCCTGGGCCCTCTCGCCTCGGCGCCGCCGGCCTGTCTAGACCAGGACGGCCACCGCCCGGGCAAGAAGCCCCAACAGGAGGGCGAGGCCGGTGGTCCCGAGGAGGACGAGGAGGGCACGCCGCCACCCGAGCTCCCTCCGGAGAGCGGCCAACGTGGCCAGGCACGGCATGTAGAACATCGTGAACACCGTGAACACCAGCATCTGCCCGGCGGTGAGGACGCTCCCGAGATCAGAGGTCCTAAAGGCCTGGATCAGCATGATCAGGGCGAGCTCCTTGCGCAGGACCCCGAAGGCGAGGGGGATGCCGCTCTCGGGGGGAAGCCCAAGGGGCCAGGTGAGGAACCGCGCCGCTTGGTTCAAGCCCCCCTCCCAGCCCAGGGCCTCCACTAGAGCCAGGACGGCGCTCGAGCCGATCAGGATCGGCCAGGCCACCTTGAGGAACTCCCGGAGCCGGAGCCAGACCTTGCCCAGGGTGGTGCAGACCCCGGGAACGCGGTAGGGCGGGATCTCCAGGATCAGCCCCGGCCCAAGCCCGGGGAGGAACCGGCGGAGGAGCCTTCCGGCGAGGGCGATCACCAGGATGTTCCCGAGGTAGAGGGCAAGCGCCGGGGCCGGGCCCAGGAACCGACCGACCAGGCCGAACACCACCACCGTCCGGGCCGCGCAGGGGACGAGCACCGCCAGGGCCGCGGTCACGTACCGGTCCCGCTCCTCCTCGAGGATCCGGGTGGCCAAAACCGCGGGGACCGAGCACCCATAGCCGAGGAGGAAGGGGATCACGCTTTTCCCGTGGAGGCCGAGGCGGTGCATGAGGCCGTCGAGGAGGAACCCGATCCGGGGGAGGTACCCCACGTCCTCGAGGAGGGCGAGGAGGAGGTAGAAGGGGAGGAGGTAGGGGAGGGCGATGGCGAGCCCCGCCCAGATCCCGTCCAGGGCCCCGGCGAGGGCTTGGGCGAGAAGCCCCTCCCCCAAGGCCCGGGCCGCCGCGGAGGACAAGCCCTCAAGCGCCGGGGAGAGGAGGCCCTCCAGGGCGCTGCCCACCCGGAAGGTGAGCCAAAAGAGGAGGAAGAGGACGAGAGCGAGGATGGGGTAGGCGAGGAGGGGGTGCATGAGGAGGTCGTCGAGCCGCTCCCGCCACCCCACCCGGGCATGCTCCACCCGGGCCACCTCCCGGAATAGGCGGGCGGCCAGGGCGTGGCGCTCGTCGACGAGGACCAGGGCCGGATCCTCGCCCCGGCATCGGGCCAAGTCCTCCCTGATCCGGGCCACCTCCTCCCGAACCGCCGCCGGCGTCCCCTCCGGGAGGGGTTCGCTGGAAAAGAGCCGGGCCGCGGCGTGGCGGGGGGGGAGCCCCCCAAGCCCCGAGATTTGAGGGAGGAGGGCCTCCACCGCGGCCAGGGCCCGCTCGAGGTCCGCGGAGTAGCGGGGAGGCCGGGGGACCTTGGCCTCGGGAAGGGCGGCGAGGAGCTCCGGGAGGCCCACCCCCCGGGCGGCCACGGTGGCCACGGCCGGGACCCCGAGGAGCTCGGCGAGCTTCTCCCGCTCGATCCGGATCCCCTTGTGCTCGGCCTCGTCCGCCATGTTCAGGCACACCACCATCGGGATCCCGAGCTCGGCGAGCTCGAGGGTGAGGGAGAGGGAGCGGGAAAGGAGGGAGGCGTCGACCACGTTCACGATGAGGTCCACCTGCTCCCCGAGGAGGAAATCCCGGGCCACCCGCTCTGCGGGGTCCTGGGCGGCCAGGGAGTAGATCCCGGGCAGGTCCACCACCTCGGCGGGCCGGCCGGCGAGGTTGGCCCGGCCGCGGAGGACCTCCACGGTGGTGCCGGGGAAGTTGGAAGCCACGGCGCGCCAGCCCACAAGGGCGTTGAACAGGGTGGATTTTCCGGAGTTGGGCTGGCCGACGAGGGCGATGCGACGGACGTTCACGGCAAGGGCTGGACGAAGATCCGGCGGGCGATGCCGCGGCCGAGGGCGACCCGGCATCCGTCCACCTCCAAGAGCACTGGCCCCCGCCAGGGGCCCTGGGCCACCGTGCGCACCACCGCCCCGGGGCGGATGCCCAAGCTGCGCAGGCGCAGGGCGAGGCCCCGGCCGCCGCCGATGGCCATCACCCGCCCCGGCTGGCCAGGGGGGAGGGCATCCAGCGGTCGCCAGCAAAAATCGATACTCATTTTCAAAGTGAAACTTTACCCCGGCCCCTCCTCCCCGTCAAGAGCACCCTTTCCACCCCTGTCCCCACGCGGGTACGCCGGAGAACGGACACCTTGCCTGGCAGGCTCGCCATGGCCCCCGTAGCATCGGGCCATGCCACGGCTGCACGTGCTGGTCCTGGTGGTGATCCTGTTCCTCCTCACCCTCGGCCTCACCGGAAGCCTCCGCCAACCCCTCACCCGACCGGGCGCGGTCGTGGTGGTGGTGGATGCCGGACACGGCGATCACGACGCGGGCGCGGTCGTGGCCGGGGTGAAAGAAAAGGACGTAAACCTAGCCATTGCCCTGCACCTCTTTGCCCTCGCCCGGTGGGAGCCGCGGGTGGAAGTGGTCCTGACTCGGGCCTCCGATCGGTACGTCGAGCTGAAAGACCGGGTCGGCCTGGCCGACCAGGTGGGGGCAGCCCTGTACCTGTCCATCCACGCCAACGCGTCCGCGGATAAGGGGATCTGCGGGGTGGAGACGTGGGTGGACAGCACCCGCCGGCCCGACGACCCGAGCTTTCGCTTGGCGGCCGAGGTGCAGCAGGCGGTGGTGCACGCCACCGGAGCCACCGACCGCGGCGTGCGCTCCCAGCCCCTGTACCTCAGCCGCACCAAGCTCCCCGCGGTGCTGGTGGAGGTGGGCTACCTCACCTGCCCCGAGGAACGCGATCGGCTTACCTCGTCCCTGTACCAGGAAAAGGTCGCCCGAGGCATCTTGCAGGGCATCCTCGCCTTCCTCGGCGGACCTTGACCGGTGACCCGTCACGCGTGAGGGTGATGTGTGATGAGGGGGCTTAGCCCTTGCCGCCCTCCAGCCACGCCCAGATGAACGGCCATAGCTCCCCGTCCAGCACGCTCTCGACGTTCCCCACCTCAAGCCCGGTGCGGTGGTCCTTGACGAGCTGGTAGGGCTGGAGCACGTAGGACCGGATCTGGTGCCCCCACTCGATGTCGGCCAGTTCTCCCCTCAGTTCCTCGAGCTTCTTCGCCTGCTCCTTCTCCAGGAGGGCCCGCAGGCGCGCCCGCAGGATGCGGAGGGCGGTCAGCTTATTCTGGTACTGGGAACGTTCGTTTTGGCAGGACACGACGATCCCCGTGGGGAGGTGGGTAATCCGGACCGCGGTCTCGTTCTTCTGCATGTGCTGGCCGCCGGGGCCGCCGGCCCGGAACGAATCGATTTTGAGGTCCTCCTCGGCGATGTCCACGTCCTCCTCGGGGACCACCGGGGTCACGGTGACCGAGGCGAACGAGGTATGGCGGCGACGGGCGGCGTCGAACGGGGAGATGCGCACAAGGCGGTGAATTCCGGTCTCCCCCCGGAGGAGGCCGTACACGTACCGCCCCCGCACCTCCAGGGTCGCCGACTTGAGACCGGCCTCCTCACCAGGGGTTTCGTCCACCAGCCGCACTTGGAACCCATTGCGTTCGCAAAACCGGGTGTACATGCGGAGGAGCATCTGCGTCCAGTCTTGGGCATCGGTCCCCCCGGCCCCGGCGTTGAGGGCGACGAAGCAGTCGTTGCGGTCGTACGGGCCGCTGAGGAGGAACTGGAGCCGGGCCCGCTCCACCGCCTCGGCGAGAGCGGTGAGGCGCCCTTCCGCCTCGGCCCTGGCCGCCTCGTCCCCTTCTTCTTCCGCCAGCTGCCACAGGACCTCGGCCTCCTCGAGCTCGGCCACGAGCGCCCTGAACTCCTGCAGCCGCTCCTTGGCCGCCTCCAGCTCCTGGACCTTGCCCTGGGCGGCCGCCCGGTCTTCCCAGAACCCGGGGCGGGCCATGTCCGCCTCGATCACCGCGACCCGCTTTCGCAACGCGTCCAGGTTCAGCCGCCGTTCCAGGCGCTCCAGTTGCTCCTTGAGGTCGCGCAGCCGCTCCATAAGAAGGAACTTAGCCCGGTTCGGGGAAGACCGCAAGCTATAATCTGCCGTGGCCGGTATCCTGTACATCTGTTCTACTCCCATCGGGAACTTGGAAGACGTGACCCTGCGGGTGCTGCGGATCCTCCGCGAGGTGGACGTGATTGTGGGGGAGGACTCCCGCCGCACGCGGAGG
>JACIWI010000107.1 GCA_014361055.1 Candidatus Bipolaricaulota bacterium | reverse complement strand
CCCGGCCCTGTGTTCCCTAAAGATCAGTACACGACCGGACCACCCGGGCCGGTGAACAGGCCGAAGATGGGATCGGGTGTGTCCTCCCACCAGTCGGGCCACCCAGGACGGGTAGAAGCCGCCCGCGGGCACCGTGTACGGCCCGTACACCTCCGTGACCCCGTTCTGGACCACGGTGACCGTCGCGGTGGCGCCTGCGGAGGCATTCCTAGCGTCGATGGCGAGGTCGAGGCCTGCCGCCTCGGTCCAGGCGAGGGTTACTTGGAGGCGGGTTTTGGATGGAGTTCAGCTTCACCGTGCTCCCCACCCTCACCCCATGGGTCACGGAGGTGGCGAACCCGTCCTTTTCCACCCGTACCGTATACGTCCCCTCCCGCACCACCAACCGGTAGTAACCCGTCTCGTCGGTCATCGCCGTCGGGCCGTAGTGGTCGGACTCCACCCAGTAGGTGGGGGGCCGCTGTCCTCGGGATGGGCGCGGACCTGGGCCCCGGCCACGGGCGAGCCAGCTCCGGCGTCCACCACGTACCCCTCGATGACCCCGGTGGTCACAGCGGGATGAAGAGACACCCGGAGAGGGCCAGGGTCCCGAGGATCACCCTGCCCAAGATCGCCGTCTTCCAACGCGTCATTGGCCCACCTCCCTAGTACGTGAACACCCAGCCTACGCTGAGGCCCATGTCCCCACCCACCTCGGCGGTGAATGAAGCGGTCACGGTGAGGTTGTGCATGATGGCCCCCCCCGCCTCGGCCACAAACCGGGACAGCCCGAACAGGGTGCCCGTAGGCTTGAAGTACAAGCCAAGATCCAGGGAGTACCGACCACCGCAGCAGCCCGGACCACAGAACCCAAGCTTCAGGTACTCGAACTCGCCGTCTTCAAACACGTCCTCATCCAAGATCTCCTCGACCTTGGCTACGTTGAAGGCGGTCAGGAACTCGGCGTAGCTGCACCCCCCAAGCTCACAGCGGGCCTTGAACCCGTAGATCTCCAGGCCCCGCCAGGTGTGGTCCGTGAACACCGCGTTCCCGTACACCTGGAGGCACGCCTCCCCAACGCCCTCCCACTTGGGCTCAACCGCCACCGTCTTGCCGACGGTGGTGAACCTGGCGGAGGCGTCGAAGCTGATCCCGCAGCAGATGGGGAGGCCACGCGCCACCACCTCGAGGTGGTGGAACCCTGCCTCCTTGGTGAACGCAAGCCCAAGGTCGAGGGTCACCCCGCCGCAGAACGGAACCCCCTCCGCGGTGAGCTCGGCGTAAGTGAACTGGAACCCGCCCGGGAACGGGTCCACGGGGAAGGTCTTCTTGTAGGTGCCCAGACAGGAGATGACGAAGTCCTGGAGGCGGGCCCCGATCCCCACCACGGCCCCCACCGTAAACCCGTCGAGGTCGCGCTCCGCCGCGATCACCATCCCACCCGCCGGCCCCCCGGAGAAGAAGTACCCGGGGATGGTGGGGCCCACCATCGCGGAATAGAAGGTAAAGTCCGCACTGGCGATGGGGAAGGTTACCTTGCCCAGGGAGTACAGGAAGGCCGGGGCCAGGGGTCCGAAGAGCATGGTCCACTCCACCGTAGCCGAGGCCAGCATGCCCGCCACATCCAGGCTCTGCCACACCCAGCCGTCGGCCCCGAACCACTCCCCCTTCCCCCCCACCCGCCAGCCCGCCACCGTCCCGCTCAGCTCAAGGGCGGTGGAGGCCAGGCCCAAGCTGGGGAGGAGATCCACTGTGCCCGACCAGGTCCCGCTCACCCCTTGGCCCACCACGGCACCGGAAAACGCCAATACCAAGAGAAATACCATCCCTTTGCCCATTGTGCCTCCCATCCTCGCTCGGAGTGTAGGAAAGCCCGGGCCCGCCCATCAACTCCATCATTTCTCAGGGAACGATCGCGGCCATTCTGACCATGAGAGCACGGAAACACCGCAACGCCATCGGGTCCGGGACCAATGTCCCCCGATTGGCGCGTCGGGTTGGGTCGCTTACCATAGACCTGCAATGCGGGAGGCCATGTTGTGGGAGTCGGCCGGGGAAGGACGGGTGCGGTGCAAGCTGTGCGCTCACCGGTGCCTGATCCCTGACGGAGGGCGGGGGACCTGTGGGGTTCGGGAGAACCAGGGCGGAACGCTCCATACCCTGGTGTACGGGCGTCTTGTCTCGCAGGCCCTTGATCCCATCGAGAAGAAGCCCCTGTTCCACTTCCTCCCCGGGGCGCCGGCCCTGTCCATCGCCGCGGTGGGGTGCAACTTCCGCTGCGACTTCTGCCAGAACCACCACATCTCCCAATACCCCCGGGAGCACGGGGGCCGGATCCTCGGGGAGCCGGTGGCCCCGGAGGAGGTGGTGCGGGCGGCCAGGGTCGCCGGAGCCCCGATCATCGCCTACACCTACACCGAGCCCACGGTGTTCTTCGAGATGTGCCACGACACCGCACGTCTGGCGGCGGCGAACGGCATCCGCAACGTGTTCGTGTCCAACGGGTACCTCACCCGGGAGGCGGTGGAGACGATCGCCCCCTACCTCTCCGGGATCAACGTGGACCTGAAGAGCTTCTCGGGCGAGTTCTACCGCCGCCACTGCGGGGCGACCCTCCAGCCGGTGTTGGACACCATTGCCCAGATGGTGGCCCACGGGATCTGGGTCGAGGTGACGACCCTGGTCATCCCCGGTTGGAACGATTCCGAGCAGGAGCTGCGCTGGATCGCGGAGTTCCTGTTTGGGATCTCCCCGGACATCCCGTGGCACGTATCCCGGTTCGTGCCCGCCTACCACGTCCACGACCGACCACTCACGCCGGTGCCTATCCTCCGCCGGGCGCGAGACCTCGGCCGGGAGGTGGGCCTGCGCTACGTGTACCTGGGGAACGTGCCCGGGGAGGGGGAGGACACGCAGTGCCCGTCCTGCGGCGGCGTCCTCATCCGCCGGTACGGGTTCCAGGTGGTGGAGAACGCCATTTCCGACGGGCGTTGTCCGAGCTGCGGCGAGGCCATCCCCGGGGTGTGGGTCTAGCCCCCAGCCCCTACCGCTGGCAGCAGGGGCAGAAGTAGGTGCCGCGGCCGCCGAGGATCATCCGCTGGACCGGGGCCCCACAGGTCGGGCACGGCTCCCCCTCCCGGCCGTACACAGAGAGCTCAACCGCGAACCCGCCCCGCTCCCCGTTCGGCCCCTGGTAGACCCCATCGGGAAGCGTCGTCCCGGCCTCGGCCAAGGCCGCCTGGAGCACCTCCGGGATCGCATTCTCGAGGCGTCTGACCTCGGCGGGCTCGAGCCCCCTCGCCGGCCGACGGGGGTCGATCCCCGCCCGGAACAGGATCTCCGCAGCGTAGATGTTCCCGATCCCCGCGATCTTCCGCTGGTCCATGAGCCAGAGCTTGATCGGCATCCGGCTCCCCTTGAGCGCTGTGGGAAGCCAGGACAAATCCCCGAACGGCTCCGGGCCGAGCTCTCCCTTGAACTCCCGCACCACCTCGGCTGTACCCAGGCGCCGCGGATCCACGAGGTACACCGCCCCATCCGGAAACCGCAGGGCCAGGCGCACCCGCCCCTCCGGCGCGGACGCGCCCCACGCCAGGCGCCCAGACATGCGCAGGTGGATCACGAGCAGCCGGTCCCCGAGGTCGAACAGGGCGTACTTCCCCCGCCGGGCGAGGGCTCGCACCTCGACCGGGAGATCGAGGGCAGGCCGGACGTGGACGAGCTTCGGGTCGTGGGCCTCCACGGCGAGGAGGGTCTCCCCCTCCACCAGGGGCCGCAGCCCCTGGACCATCGTCTCCACCTCGGGGAGCTCAGGCATTCGCAGTCCAGGACGCCGCGCGGCTGAACACCGGCTCGCCGGCAAGGAAGGTCATGTCCACGCGAATCTCCGACCACGGGGAAGTCTGCGGGTCGGCGGACAGCACCACCAGGTCCGCCCACTGCCCGGGCGCGACACTCCCCAGCTCGCCCTCGGCAAACGCGGCATACGCCGCCCCGTGGGTGTACGCGCGCAGGGCTGCCTCCACCGGGAGCCGCTGCACCGGATGGGGCGGGTCGAGGACCGCGCCGATGCCGTACAGGGGGCCCATCGGCATCCCGTCGGAGCCAAACGCGAGGGGGATCCCCCGCTCGACTACCCAGGCATGGGGGTCGATCCGGGCGTCGCGCTCCGGCCCCAGGCGCTCCTCGTACATCTTCCCCGGGCCGGACCACTGGGCCACGAAGTTGGGCTGCATGGACGCGATCAGCCCCAGGCCGCTCATGCGGTCCAGTTGCTCCGGCGTGGCCAGCTCCAGGTGCTCGACCCGATGACGGTCGTGGGCGCCGACCGCGCTCAATCGCGCCGCGGCCAACACCTCCTCCACCGCCCGGTCGCCGATGGCGTGGATCGCCACCTGGAGCCCAGCGTCCATCGCCCTCTTCCACCACCGGGCCAGCTCCGCCCGCCCCAGGAGCACCCGCCCGCGCCCCATCTCACCCCGGTACGGGTCCTGGAGGGCGGCGGTGCGGGCGCCGATCGACCCATCCACGAACGCCTTCACCCCCATCACCCGCAGCAGCGGCGAACCGAACCCGCTGCGCACCGCGAGCGCCTGCAGGGCCGGGAGCTGGTCCAGCGGCAGGTACAGGAACGCCCGCGTCCGCAGGAGCCCGCGCCGCTCGGCGATCTGGTACACGGGGAGATCGGCGGCGCCGGCCATGTCCGCCACCGCAGTCACCCCCAGGGACGCGGCGTATTGACACGCCGCGGCCACCGCTTCCACCAGCGTCTCCCGCTCCGGCCGCACC
>JACIWI010000106.1 GCA_014361055.1 Candidatus Bipolaricaulota bacterium | reverse complement strand
CGCATGGATCATGCCTCCTTTTCCTGGCACGTGGGGCACCGGCCGTAGAAGGTGAGCATATGCCCCTGGATTCGGAACCCCTGGTCGTGGTGGAGCAGGTGGTCGAGCTGGGTCTGATAAGGGGCGTCGACATCGAGCAGAAGGTGGCACCGGGTGCAGAGAAAGTGGTAGTGGGGCTTGGGATTGGGATCGAACCGATCCGCGCCGCCACAGTGGAGCTCGCGGACGAGGCCCTCGTCGGCGAGCGCCCGCAGGGTGCGGTACACGGTGGCCAAGCTGATGGGGTGGCCCTGGGCGTGGAGGGTCTGGTAGACCTCCTCCGCGGTGGGGTGGTCGGTGCGGCCTTGGATGGCGGCCATCACCTGGTGGCGCTTCCGGGTCCATTGCCAGTTGCTCATGATTGTGATTTGCATTATACCTAAGATGGTCGCGGTGTCAACACGCACCGCGGATCCGCCGAGATCGCAGCACAATCGGCCGCGGTGAGGACAGGTCCCCTTCACCTCCACAGCGCTTGGCGCAACCCGGCCGCGGCGCGACCGAGGGCATCGGGACCGAAGTCGAACGGGAGCCCCGCCGCTTGGAACAGATCGGGCAGCGGCCGCGACCCGCCCAATGCCAACGCCTGCCGGTACGCGCGCACCGCGCCGGATCGGTCCTTCTGCGCCGCAAGCCAGATCCCAAGCGCCCCGAGTTGGGCGATCCCATACTCGATGTAATAGAATGGATGAAGATAGAGGTGAAGCTGGCGCTGCCAGTCGGTCGCGAGCGCCTCCTCGTACCCGGTCCAGTCCTCAATCCCGCCGAAGCGACGCCGCAGGGCGAGCCACTCCCGCTGGCGCTCCTGTTGGGTGTGCCCGGGATGGGTGTAAATCCAGTGCTGGAACGCATCGATGGTGGCAATCCAGCAAAACAGGTCCACGATGGAAAGCAGGTGGTCCTCCCGCGCCCGGTCCGCATCGGCCCGGGAATAGAACACCTCCAGACACGGGGCGCCCAGGAACTCCATCGCCATCGAGGCGACCTCAGCGAACTCGAGGGGGGCATGGCGGTAGGCGTGGATCGGCTCCTCCCGGGTGGCGAAGGTGTGGAACGCATGCCCGCCCTCGTGGAGGAGCGTGCGCAGGTCGCGGTCCCGTCCGACCGCGTTCATGAAGATGAACGGGAGCCTCCGTTCGGAGAGCGTGGATTGGTACCCACCCGGGGCCTTGCCCTTGCGGCTTTCCAGGTCCAGGAGCCCAAGGTCGGCCATGAGCCCGAACTGGCGGCCCAAGTCGGGGTCCACCGCGGCGAAGATCTCCCGGCATCCGCGAACCAGCTCGTTCGCCGTGGAGAACGGCCGCAACGGGGGCCGTCCCTCAGGGTTCACCACCAGGTCCCATGGCCGCAGCGTGCGCACCCCCAGTTTCTCCTTACGCTGCTTCTGAAGGGCTCGCATCAGGGGGACGATGTGCTCCTCTACCCCGCGGTGGAACCGCGCACAGTCGTCGGGGGTGTAGTCGAACCGCTCCCGCTTGCGGAACGCGTAGTCGCGGAAGTTCACAAACCCGGCGTTGCGCGCTTGCCGCTCCCGCAGACGGACCAACTGGTCGTAGAGCTCGTCGAGTTCTCTCCGGTCCTGGAGACGGCGCTCGGCCACCTTTCCCCACGCCGCCCGCCGCACGTCCCGATCCGGCTCCTCTAGATACCGGGCCATCTGCTGCAGGGTCTGTTCTTTCCCGTCGAACTCCACGGTCATCGCCCCGGTGACCTTCTGGTACCGTTGGCCGAGCTTCTGGTCCTCCACCTCTAAGGGGACGTTCTCCTCTCGGAAGATCTGAACCGCGTTTTCAAAGCTGCGCGCCAGCACCATATACCGCTCGTGATCGAGGCGCGCCCGCGCCGGGCTGTCCACAAACCGCTGACGAAGGCGGTGGTAGCGGGGCTTCAGGCGGGGCTCGATGTTCTCCACGAAGTGGAGGTACGCCTTCTCGTGCTCCGGGTTGGACGTGTCGCAGGTCATACGGATGCGGCGGATCGCGCCGTCCTCATACACCACCGCAGTCAACTCGGAGAGGTCGAGGATCATCCGTTCCAGGTCCGCCGCCGTGCTGAGCGGGCGGCGCTCGAGATCGTCGAACAGGGGCTCAAGGTCACCCCACTCGGAGACGTCAATGTCCTCGGGCACGAACCTCCGCGGGAACTCGCGCGGTAGCTGGGCGGGATCCAACGTCATGTGCACCTCCCAATACCGAATTTCGGCAGCCGCCATTGTACCGAAGCGGCCGTCCGGCGTGGAATACGGCCTGGGGCGCGACCTGGCGCGGTAAACAATTGCTCACGGCCTTGGATTGCCGGTCCAAGCGATGCGGTCGGTCCAGCGGAACCGGCCCCCTCCTCGACCCGCCCATCTTCGCCGCGGCCGGGGTGGCGGACGTGGACGCGATCATCCCGCTATAATGGCCCATCCTTGGCAGTCGAGGTGGATCATGGAGAAATGGGAGTGCACCGTGTGCGGATGGATCTACGATCCAGCGAAGGGCGATCCTAGCCAGGGGATCAACCCGGGCACGGCGTTCGAGGACCTCCCCGACGATTGGGTGTGCCCGGAGTGTGGTGCCCCCAAAGACATGTTCGAGATCATCGGCTAACGGATGCACGTTCTGATCGTGGGCGGGGGGATCGCCGGGGTCACCGCCGCCCGTACACTGCGGACTCTGGCCCCCACCGCGCGGATTACCATCCTCGAGGCGGAACCGGTTCTCTACTACCTTCGCCCCGGCCTGATCGACCTCCTCGCCGGGCGGAAGGGCCTCGCCGACATCACCCCGTTTCCCCGGGGGTGGTACGACCGCCATGGCATCGTGTACCGCACCGGGACCCCCGTGGTGGCCCTCGACCCGGCGCGGCACCGGGTGACCCTGACCTCGGGGGATGAGGTCTCCTACGACCGGTTGCTCCTCGCCGCCGGGGCCCAGGCCCTGCGTCCGCCGATCCCGGGCACGGACAAACCAGGCGTGTTCACCCTGCGCTCGGCTGCGGACGCGGAGCGCATCCGGACCCAGGCCGAAGGGGCCACAGCCGCCGCGGTCATCGGCGGGGGCTGGCTCGGCCTGGAGGCGGCCCGGGCCCTCCGCGACCGCGGGCTCGCCGTGACCGTGCTCGAACGGGGGCCGTGGCTTCTCCCCCGCCAGCTCGACCCGGATGGAGCCCAGGTGCTGGCCGCGATCCTCGCCCAGCGCGGGATCACCCTGCGCATCGGCGTGGACTGCACCGGGATCTATGGGGATACGACGGCGGCCGGGGTGCGGCTTGCCTCAGGGGAGGAGATCCCGGCCGAACTGGTGCTCCTCGCGGCCGGGGTACGGCCTCGGGCGGCGCTGGCCGCGGCGGCCGGGCTCCAAGTCAAGGGCGGGATCGTCGTGGACGATCGGCTTCGTACCACGGCGCCCGACGTCTACGCCGCCGGCGATGCCGCGGAGTGGCGGGGGAGGAGCTACGGGATCATCCCCGCCGCCCGGGAGCAGGCCGAGGTTGCTGCCCGGAACATGGTCGAACCGGGAACCGCGACCTACACCGGCACCATCCCCACCAACTGGCTGAAGGTAGCTGGGGTGGACCTGGTATGCTTGGGCGACACCCAGCCCCAGGGCGGGCCGGGCCGGGAGCTGCGCCGGGCCGATCCCGAGCACGCCCGTTACCTCAAGTTCGTGGTCGATCGCGAGGGACGGCTGGTGGGGGCGATCCTCCTCGGGGCGCCGGACCTCGCCGCCCAGGTGGAGGCGTGGATCCAGGACCGGGCCCACCCAGAAGGGGAAATCGACCGGCTTCTGGCTCGGCCGAACGGTTCCCCGAGCTAACCGGCCCAACCATGGCTTCACCGAGGCCGACCGGCACCGAAAAGCTTCCGGCCCTTCCCCGGGGTACACTGGGGTCCGTGACCGTGGCGGACGGTGGGGAAACGGCGCCCGTGTCCGTGGCGCTCGTCGGAGCCGGACAACGGGGAATCGAGGTGTACGGGGACTACATCTTCCGTCATCCGGAGGCGGCGCGGCTGGTGGCGGTGGCCGAACCGGACCCGACCCGACGGGCGTTGGCGGTCCGGCTCCACCGTCTTCCGCCGGACCGAGCCTTCACGACTTGGGAACATCTCCTTTCCCACGAACGCTTGGCCGATGCCCTCATCATCGCCACCCCGGACCGGGTACACGTGGAGCCGGCCCTCCGGGCGCTCGCCCTCGGCTACCACATCCTCCTGGAGAAGCCCATCGCCACCACGCGCGATGAGGTCCTCCAGCTCCAACAAGCGGCCATGGAGTCCTCGGGGTCGGTGACCGTGGCCCACGTGCTGCGGTACACGGAGTTCTTCGCCACGATCCGGCGGCTTCTTGACGAGGGTCGGATTGGCCGCCTTGTTTCCATCGTCCACATCGAGAACATCGGGTTCTGGCACTTCGCCCACTCCTACGTGCGGGGCAATTGGCGCAGGGCCGAGACCGCAAGCCCGATGATCCTCGCCAAGGCCTGCCACGACTTCGACCTCATCCGCTGGTTCGCCGGCCGCCCTTGTCGGAGCGTGAGTTCGTGCGGCGAGTTGACGTACTTCCGGCCGGAGAACGCCCCACCGGGGGCCACCGAACGATGCACCGACCCATGCCCGGTCGAGCCCACCTGCCCATACTCGGCGGTCGAGATCTACGTCCGACGGTTCGCCCACCGCACCGGGTGGCCGGGATCGGTGATCACCGGCGACCCAAGGCCGACCGCGCGGCTCCAGGCGCTTCGGGAAAGCCCGTATGGGCGGTGTGTGTTCCGGTGCGACAACGATGTCCCCGACCATCAGGTGGTGACCCTCGAGTTCGCCGGGGGGATCACGGCCACGCTGATCGTGTCTGCGTTCACTGCCGAGAACACGCGCACCGTGAAGCTGATGGGCACCCACGGCGAGATCCGCGGGCACCTCGGCCGAGGGGAGATCGTCACGTACCCATTCTCGTCTGGTCTGCCTCTTGTGCTCCACACGCAGGGCGGGGAGGGGCACGCAGGAGGCGATGAAGGGCTTATGCAGGCGTTTCTGAACCGGGTCCAGCTTCTGCGGACAGGAGCAGAAGCGCCGGCGGCGATCACCTCGCTTTCGGACTCCGTGGACAGTCACCTGATGGCGTTCGCCGCCGAGGAGTCCCGACGCACGGGAAGGATTGTCCATCTGGACCGGTGAGGTCCGGTGGAGGGGACCGCCTTGGGTGCCCGGGCGATGGGGAAGCCGGGGCTCACTTAGGGTGCTCGCGCCGCGCGACGGGCGTAGCGCTCCACCATCCCGTGCAGGTGGTGCATGGCTACGTCATAGCCGCGCAGGGCCACCGTCACCGTGTACCCAAGCACCCGCACGATCCACAGCTTGAACAGGAGCTCTTGCCAGTCCGGATCGTCGGCCTGAAACTCCCGCAGCAGAACCCGGTACGTATCGTACCAGGCCTCGTCGTCCATGAACCCAAGCTGGGGGAAACTCCGACAGCAGGCCAAGCCATCGCGCACCCGCGCAGGGAAGAGATCCAGGAGCGCAAGTTGGCGCTCGGTCCACCCTTGGGCGAGGAGGGCCAGGGTCCCGTCGAAGTTGTAGCCGATCTTCGTTTTTACCGTCTCCGACACCGGTCCCTGGTACTCGACGTGGTGGACGGTGCCTTCGGGAACCTTTTCCTCGGCCAGTGACTGAAGGGCGGAGAAGCACTCGATGAGCATCGTGCGGAGATCGGTCAAGGTCCCGTAAAGCTTGTGGAGCTTGCCGACCCCGAGGTACGTCTCGTACATGCTGAACCCGCCGGCCACGGTGGCGAAGGTGTACAGGGTGTCGATCCCCCAGTCGCTCTGAGCCTGCACCCGGGGGTCGGCGACCAGGGCCTCGGCCACCGGCCGGGTGAGGAGAAGCTCTCCCCCCAAAGGCTGTTCGATGCGTGGGAGCTCCGACCGCGGCCACAGCAGGGCGAACCCGGTGCGGGTAATGAACCAGGTGATCATCGCGTCGGTGCTCGCCCGGGGGAAGTAGTGACGCACGACGTGGTAACCTTGATCGGCAGCGTCCTCGGCCTTGGTGATCCACTCCTCGGAAAAGGACAGGATGTCGGCGTCGTAGAAGTGGATCCGCTTGTGGTCGGTCTTCGTGAGGAAGTACCGGAGCCCAGTGTTCATGCCATCGCCCTTGCCTGGGCGTTTGCTGCCGATCCTCTCCTGGACGATGACCTCGACCTGCTTGCCCGTTGCCCGCGCGATCTCCGGGGCTGCGGCTGCCGCAGCGCGGAAGCATGCGTCTTCATCGGCCCCAATGCACACCACACCCCGAACCCGGGGATGGGCCACGGCAATGCGCACGTTCTTAAGGAGGACATCGGGGTCCTCGCGCTTGAACGGAAAAACCACAACGCTCATCGGCGTTCTCCTTGCGCAGGCGGGCCTGCTCCGATGGACAGCGCCTTGCCGCTCTCCTCGTCGAACAGGCGCAGCTTCTCCTTGATCAGGGTAAGGCCGACGGTCTGCCCGGCCTGAAGGAGCGGTTCCGGAGCGGTGGTCACCTTCAGCACGTCCTTCCCCACCTGCACGGTCAGGAGCTGCTGCGCGCCCAAGGGCTCGGACACAAGCACGGTAGCGGGAAGAGAACCAGGCGTCGCGTCCGCGTGCACGCCGATGTTCTCGGCCCTGATCCCCACGACGACGAGCTTCCCCACCATCGTCCGGAGGCTCGGCTTCCACGCCGGGGGCAATGGCACGGTGAAGTCGCCCACGGCGAGGGCTAGGTCGTCCCCGCTTGCGTTCACCGTGGCTCGCAGGAAGTTCATCGGCGGGGTGCCGATGAAACCGGCGACGAACGTGGTCGCCGGCCGGTCGTAGACGGTGTTCGGGTGGTCGAGCTGGACGACTGCTCCCTCCCGCATCACCGCAATCCGGTCCCCCAGGGAGAGGGCCTCTACCTGGTCATGGGTCACGTACACGGTGGTGGTGCCGATCTCCCGATGAAGGCGCTTGAGCTCGGCCCGCATCTGGAGGCGGAGTAGCGCGTCCAGGTTGGAGAGGGGCTCGTCCATGAGCAGCACCTCCGGCTTCATCACGATCGCCCGGGCCACCGCCACCCGCTGCCGTTGCCCGCCGGAGAGCTGGGCTGGGTAGCGGTCGAGGAGTTCGTCGATCTGGAGGAGCTCTGCCGCCTCCTGCACAGCGGCGCGGATCTCCCGCTTGGCGATGTGCCTCATGCGCAGCCCGAACCCGATGTTCTGGGCCACCGTCATGTGGGGGAACACCGCGTAGCTTTGGAAGACCATGGCGATGCCGCGTCGGGCCGGGGGCAGCTCGGTCACGTTGCGGCCGCCGATGAAGATGCGTCCAGTGTCGGCCCGCTCCAGCCCAGCGATGCACCGCAGGGTGGTGGTCTTGCCGCAGCCGGAGGGGCCGAGGAGGACGAGGAACTCCCCGTCCGCGATGGTCAGGTCCACGTCCTTGACCGCCACCACCCGGCCGAACGTCTTGCGCACGCGTTCCAGCCTGATCTCCGCCACCAGCTCACCTCTCCGCGATGGCCCCGCCCCACATCTGGAAGAGATACCTTCGGGCGAGGGCCATGAAGATCACGGCGGGGATGATCATGAAGAACCCCCCTGCGAACCGGAAGTCAAGCGGCGCCACCTCAAGCGACGTCAACACCTGGGCAGGGAGCGTGCGGTTGTGCACGGTGAGGATGGCCGCGGCGAACACCTCGTTCCAGGAGATGACGAACGTGAACATCGCCGCCGCGGCCAGCCCTGGCAGGGCCAGCGGGAGCGCCACCCGCACGAACGCCCCCAGACGGCTGCACCCCAAGGTCATCGCCGCCTCCTCCAGTTCCTTGGGCACCCCGGAGAAGATCCCCGACGTGATGAGCACCGCAAACGGGAGCGCCATCGCGGTATGCATGAACGCAACCCCGATCAGGGTGTCGTAGAGCTCCCAGCGGATGAACGTCACGATCAGCGGAATCGCCAGGAGCGAGGTCGGGAACATCCTGGTCATCAAGATGCCCAACCGGAATGCCTCCCGCCCCCGGAACACGTACCGAGCCACCGCGTAGCCGGCCGGAGCCCCCACCACGAGCGTCATCCCCAGGGTCAGCAGTGCCACCAGCACGCTGTTGCGGAGCGAGGACACCGCCCCGTACGAGCGCAGAAAGAACGACATCGTCGCCGAAGAAAACGCGCTCGGGAGGACCGGCTTCGGCCAGCGGTACAGCTCCGATCGGGGAGTGAACGCGGCCAGGGCGATGAGGACGAGCGGGACCAGGACCCACAGGACGATCACCACCACCGCCATGTAGAGGAGGATCCGCCGCTGCAGGCGGGGAAAGGTCACGATCGCACCTCCCGCGGCCGCAGGAACCGCAGGTACCCCCACGCCAAGAGGAGAGAAATGACCATCAGGAACAGGGCGTAGGCCGAGGCCACGTTGGCGTTGCGGTACAGGTAGTACCAGTAGTACGCCTCCCCGGCCAGCACCGGCACCAGGCGCCCGCCGAGCGCCACGGCCACGGCGAACATCTGGAGGGCCAAGATGGTCCGGATGATGAGCGCCGACTGCAGCGACGGCTTAAGGAGCGGCAACGTGACGTGCCACAGCTTCTGCCAAGGCCGGGCCCCGAACACCTCCGCCGCCTCCAGGTAGTCCCGGGAGATCATCTGCAGGCCCGCGACGAGGATCACGAGCACGATCGCCGTCGCCCGCCAGTGCTCGGCCAACACGATCGACCCCACCACCCATCCCAAGTTCTGCGTGGACAGGAAGTAGATGGGCTTGTCGATTAGCCCCAGGGTGTACAAGAAGGAGTTGATGTACCCGTGCTGGGTGAACAAAGAGAACCAAATCAACCCGGCGGCAAGGTCGGAAATTCCGAGAGGAATCGCACAGATGTACAAGAAGCTCCGGGATCCGCGGAACCGGGTGTTCACGAGAAGAGCGATCGAGAGCGCGGTGACAAGCTGGAGAGGGACGACGATGGCCACCAGGATCAGGGTGAACTTGAGGGCGTCGAAAAACCAGACATCCTCCACCATCCGCACGAAGAACCGCATCGTCCACTGGCCGCCATCGGTGCGGAATGCAAGGAGGAGCGCCTGGGCCAGGGGCACCAGGAAGAACGCGGCGACGTAGGCGAGGGTGGGGAGGATGAGCCAATACGGCAGCGCCTTCTCCGAGACCAGCCACCGTGTAACTTGCGTCCGATTCATAGGAT
>JACIWI010000105.1 GCA_014361055.1 Candidatus Bipolaricaulota bacterium | reverse complement strand
CGAACCTCGCCCGCCTGTTCCGGGCCATCGCCTACGCGGAGCAGGTCCATGCCACCAATCACTACCGGGAACTCGGCATGGTCCGGGCGAGCCCGGATAACCTCCAGGTGGCGATCGACGGGGAGACGTTCGAGGTGGACGAGATGTACCCGGCGTACAACACGGTGGCCGAGTTCCAGGGGGAGAAGGGCGCCGTCCGCTCCACCCACTTCGCCCTGGAGGCGGAGAAGATCCACGCCGCGATGTACGCCAAGGCCCGCCAGAGTGCCCTCACCGGCAAGGACGTCCAGGTGGGCAAGGTCCAGATCTGCGCCGTGTGCGGGTACACGGCCGAAGGGGAAGCCCCGGAGCGCTGCCCGATCTGCAGTGCCCCCCGGGACAAGTTCAAGGCATTCTGAGGAGGTAGAGCTATGGACAAGCGGATGCCGCTCATCGGTGATCCGGCCCCGGCGTTCGTCGCCCTGACCACGCACGGGCGGGTCGAGTTCCCCAAGGACTACACGGGGAAATGGGTGGTCCTGTTCTCCCATCCGGCGGACTTCACCCCGGTGTGCACCACCGAGTTCGTCGCGTTCGCCAAGCGCCACCGGGAGTTCACAGAGCTCAACTGCGCGTTGATCGGCCTGTCGATGGACCAGGTGTTCTCCCACATCAAGTGGACGGAGTGGATCAAGGAAAAGCTGGACGTGGACATCCCGTTCCCGATCATCGCCGACGCTGCGGGCCGGATCGGCGAGCTCTACGGGATGCTCCATCCCGGGGCCTCGGAGTCCCAGACGGTGCGGGCGGTGTTCGTGATCGACCCCAAGGGGGTCGTGCGGGCGATCATCTACTACCCGCTCAACGTGGGCCGGAACATGGACGAGATCCTGCGCCTCCTTCAGGCCCTGCAGACTGCGGACCGGGACAAGGTGGCCCTGCCCGCGGGGTGGCCGCAAAACGAGCTCATCGGCGACCGCGCCATCATCCCGCCGCCCACCTCTGAGGACGGGGTGCGGAAACGCCTCGACCAGGCGGACAAGGGCGAGGTGGCCTGCTACGACTGGTGGTTCTGTCACCGGAAGGTCGGGAGATGAGGGCGATGCGGATCGGCGAGAAGATCCAGGCCGCGGATTGGCAGAAGGAAAAGCACGTCCCGGTCATCGAATGTCCGGATCGGGTCAGGGCCGAGGAGTGGGTCCAGGTGAAGGTCACCCTGGGCAAGGCGGTGGCCCACCCCAACACCACCGAGCACCACATCCGCTGGATCGCCGCGTACTTCTCCCCGGACGGGGACAAGTTCACCTACGACCTCGGGAAGTTCGAGTTGGGCGCCCATGGCGAGGGGGTGGCCGGCCCGAACCAGGGCCCGGTGTACACCCACCACGAGGCTACGTTCGCGTTCAAGACGAACAAGTCGGGCACGCTCCACGTCCTGGCCTACTGCAACATCCACGGCCTTTGGGAGTCAGAGAAGGCGATCCAGGTCGGCTAGCCGGCCCCCTCCTCACCGCGGGAGAGGGCTGAGGTGAGGGAAAGAAAGGGGCGGGCGTGATGCCCGCCCCTTGTCCGTGCCCGGGGCAGAATCGCAGATCCTGTGGGCTACCCGATGATGTCCTCGTATACGGCGATGACCTTGATGTTGGCGCTCATGGTGAGGGTGATGGAGTAGATGCCCTTGTTCCGGTCGTAGGTGCCAGGTTGGCGGGTGGGGCTGGTGGCGTCGCCCACCCACACGTCAAACCCGCGGAACGCGATCCCGTATGGGCCAGCCACGTTGCTCCGCGCCGGGGCCTCCAGGGTCACCTGGCTCCCCACGGCCTTGGTGAGGGCAAACGGGGTGGTGCGGGGTTTGTCCTCTCCCACCACCTGGATGGGGAGGTTCAGCTCCTGGTACCCTGGGGTGACCGAGATCGTCCGGCGGGCCCGGACCTCGAGCTGCACCGTGAGCGGGCGGACGATGATCGGCCCGATGATCGTCGGTAGGCACGCATTGAGCTCCACCCGCTGCTCGGCGATCTTGGACTGGCCAGCGGCGTCGTTGGCCTGCACGCGCACCGTGACCGTGCCGCCACCCGACAGGTTCGCCCGTAGCACGAGCGACCCGGTGGCCGGGAAGTGGTCAATCAGCGCCTGGGTTCTCCCGTCCGGGTACACCAGGCTCACCGGTCCGACGAAAATCGGCTCCGTCCCTCCGGTGACCTGCCAGTACACGGTGAGGGCGTGGCTGTAGTCCTTCTCGCACACCTGCTCCACCCCCACCCGTAGGATTTGCACCGCAAGCGGCGGAGCCCGGGTCACGCCCGGCACGCGGAGGGTCACCGTAAGCCGGAACACCTCGCAGCCACGCTGGTCGTAGAGCCCGAACAACACCTGGTAGTTGGCCGCCTGGGCGGGGATGGTCCCGGAAAGGATGCCCAGCCCCTGACTGAGATCGAGGCTGAAGCTCGCTCCTTGCGGGAGCGTGCTCGAAACGAGCTTGACCTGCACCACTCCAGCGCTCTTGATCTGGGCAAGGAGCGTGCTTGGGATCGGCTGCGTGTTCAGGAAGTACGTCCCGCTCTTGACCTCTCCGAAGTCCCAGTTCAGGTTCTTGAGGGTCGGGCACTGGGCCGCAGGCTGGCCGGTGCCGATGGCCACCGCAAGCTGGGCCACCGGGCACTGGTTCCGATCGTAGAGGGTGAAGAGGACCGTCCAACTCCCGCCCTCGCGCGGCACCGTTCCGGAGAGCTTCCCCTGCCTCGTGGTGAGCAAGAGCTCGAACGTGAGGGTGCTCGGCAGCGTGGACCGGACGATGGACGCCCCCACCACCCCTAGGGACGCGATCCGGTTGGCGAGGTCCGTGGGAAGGCTGCGGATGACGGTGGTGGTGATCCCCGGGTTGACCTGGCCGAAGTCCCACTGGAGCTCCTGGGTAGGTGGGCACCCGGTGGGCGTGGTGGGCACGTACTGCTCACAGGTTGGCCGCAAACACTCCGGGTCGATGAACGCCTGTACGGAGGTCTCGATGTCCGGGACGACCTGGACCGACGTGTACGCCGTGGCTGCGGCCTGGGCCGCGGCGTGGGCCATCGCCTGGGCCTGAGCCAACGCTTCCGCAGTTGCGTCGGCGAACGCCGCTGCGCGGACATGGGCCTCGGCCGCTGCCTCTGCCGACGCGCTGGCGCGGACCGCCGCCACCGCGCACGCCTGGGCTGCGGCATACGCCTCAGCCTCGGCTGTGGCCAGAGCCTGGGCGCAGGCATAGGCCGAGGCCTGAGCTGAGGCCTCGGCGCTAGCGGCAGCGAACGCTGCCGCCGCAGCTTCGGCGTAGGCCGCCGCAGCCGCTTCCACTCCCACTGCCACCTGGGCCTCCGCCTCGGCCTCGGCGAGCGCCGCAGCGTGGACGTGGGCCATCGCCTCGGCTTGAGCGCTGGCGTACGCCTCGGCCGCTGCCAGGGCCTGAGCGTAGGCCGAAGCCGCGGCATCCGCGGCCGCGTACGCCGCGGCCTGGGCCTGGGCGACCGCCGTGGCCAGCGCGTCCACCCCTGCCGCCACCTGGACTTCGGCCAGGGCGTGAGCGGATGCGCACGCCCGTGCCGCTGCCTCCGCCTGGGCCGCCGCTTCTGCTACTGCCTGGGTACCTGCGGCCACCGCCGCCTGGGCCTGGGCGAACGCCCTTGCCGCCGCCTCGGCCTCGGCCTGGGCCTGGGCCGTGGCCTGGGCACAGGCCTTGGCATGGGCAATGGCGTTTGCCGATCCCATCGCTTCTGCCGCCGCGTACGCCTTGGCGTAAGCCTCGCCGGTCCCGGCCGCCTGGGCCGTGGCTTGGGCGGACGCCTGCACCTGCGCCGATGCCTGGGCGCATGCCGCCGCCTCGGCCTGGGCCGTGGCCGCTGCGGCTGCGCATGCCTGGGCGTGGGCCTTGGCCTCGGCTACGGCCTGGGCCACCGCCTGGACCATGGCGCTCGCCGCGCTCTGGGCCTTGGCATAGGCGCCGGCCGCCGCGGATGCGCTGGCGTTGGCCTGGGCCTGGGCGCTCGCCACCGCTTGGGCCATGGCCTGCGCTGCCGCCTGGGCCTGGGCGCAGGCTTGGGCCGCTGCCTGGGCCTGGGCCTCGGCCTTGGCCTTAGCCTGGGCAATCGCTTGGGCCATCGCCTGCGCCGAGGCCTGGGCCGTGGCACACGCCTTGGCGATCGCCGATGCCTCCGCTTCCGCAGAACCCTTGGCCCTGGCGATCGCTTGGGCTGTCGCCACCGCTATTGCCTTGGCCTCGGCATAGGCCTGGGCGCATGCCGTGGCCTGCGCTTGAGCTGCGGCATGGGCCTGGGCGATGGCCTGGGCCGCGGCTGCGGCCTGGGCCTCGGCCTTGGCCCGCGCTGCCGCAACCGCCTTGGCTGCGGCCTGGGCCTGGGCATAGGCGAACGCGCACGCCGAGGCCTGGGCCTCGGCCCGCGCCGCCGCTGCCGCTGCCGCGCTGGCCCGGGCCTGGGCCGACGCCTCGGCGAGGGCCGTCGCCTGAGCGGCCGCCTTGGCCGCGGCGCTGGCCTGGGCTACCGCGGTCGCGATCGCCTCCACCACCCCGCTGACTTCGGTGACCACCGTACCGCAAGGGACCGCGGTCTTGATCCGCTCTTGGACGAGCTCCACCTCGTCCTGAGCCTGGGAGAACGCTTGGGCCGAGGTCGAGGCCTGGGCCTCGGCGTAGGCGCGGGCGCTGGCGATGGCCTTCGCCCTCGCTGATGCCGTGGCTGCGGCCTCGGCGCATGCCTTGGCTTCAGCCGTGGCTGTGGCCACGGCTGAGGCCGCGGCCTGGGCCTGGGCGTAGGCGCTCGCTTCGGCTTCGGCCAATGCCTTGGCCACCGCCGCCGCGTATGCCTTCACGTCCGCTGCCGCCAGGGCACAGGCCTCGGCGCTCGCTTCGGCCTCGGCCTGCGCCGCGGCGATGGCGTCCACCAACACCGCGATCGCCGCTTGGGCCTCGGTGTCCGCTTGAGCGCACGCGCTTGCCGACGCGGAGGCATCGGCCCGGGCCTCGGCACAGGCCGTGGCGAACGCCTGAGCTGCCGCTTGGGCCTTGGCCATGGCGGCCGCACACGCCTGGGCACTTGCTTGAGCCTGGGCTGAAGCCGTAGCGCAGGCCTGGGCGAATGCTTTTGCCGCGGCATCGGCCCGGGCCACCGCCTGGGCGCACGCCTGGGCCGCGGCCTGGGCGTCCGCGCTTGCGGACGAGGCCGCGGTGAGCAGCGCGGACACGTTCAGTCCGTCCAGGAGCTTCTGGGCCTCGGTCGCCGCGGCCTGTGCTTGGGCTGCAGCGAATGCCGCGGCTTGGGCCTGGGCTTGGGCGATGGCCACGATTTCCGGGAGGAACGGCTGGTGGGCCGGCGTTTGCGCGAAGATGGGGAGGAACAGCCCCACCACGAGCAACACCAGCGCTGGGAACATCCGAACTGATCTGGACATACAAAATCCACCTCCTTCCCCTCGGAGGGGGAGAATGACGCACTATACACCCGGCGATGGCAGGTGACTAGAGATACAAAGCGATGGTCAGAATTAGGTCCGGTGAGGTGTTGCCGAAAATCGTGAACAAGGGTTCACGTCACCGAGATAGCGAGGGCCGGCGGGAGCGCCCTCGCTCGATCTGACCGCCGCCGGGCAGGAGGTAGAACACTCCATCGGGATCGCGGTTCACGGTCACAAGGAGCCTTCCATCCCGGATGACGATGGCCCTAGCCGCGGTGCGAATGGGGTTCATCTTGGACTTCCTTGGGTCTGGATGGGACGAGTGTACCCCATGTGTCTTATTATCATGGATCGGGGGTGATGACGATGAGGCTTACCGGTTACCGATTCGGACGGATCGAGGTGGATGGGGTTCCCTACCACCACGATCTCGCCATCCTGGAGACCGCGGTCCGAGAATGGCGACGCCGGGAGGGGCACCGCGTCCACCCGGAGGACGTTCAGGACGCCCTCGCCGAGCGGCCTGAGCTCCTGATCGTGGGCACCGGCCACTCCGGCCTCCTCCAGGTCACTGCCGAGGTGGCGCGGCTGGTTGCCGACCGGGGAATCGAACTCCTCGCCGTGAAGACGGCCGAGGCCGTGGACGCCTACAACGATCTTGCCCGGGCGAAGCGCGTGTGCGCGATGCTCCATCTTACCTGTTGATGGACGGGACCAGCGGGGGCGCGGTTTTTCCCGGCCCATGCCAGGGTGTTAGAATCAATTACATCCACAACCAACGGAGGTCGGATCAATGGACAAGGGCAAGATCGGGTTCCTGGAACGGTTCCTAGCCACGATTAGCCCATCGGGGTTCGAGGCCGAGGCGGCCGGGGTGTGGCGAGAGGAGGCGGCGAAGTTCGCGGAGCGGACCTGGGGTGACCTCCACGGGAACGCGTTCGCCGTCGTGCACGAGGCCGGCTCTCCCCGGGTCATGCTCGCCGGGCACATGGACGAGATCGGCCTCATGGTGGCCCACATCGACGACCATGGGTACCTGTACGTGCGCGCGATCGGGGGGTGGGATTCCCAGATGCTGCCCGGCCAGCGGGTATGGATCCAGACCAAGAGCGGCCGGGTGCTCGGCGTCATCGGGCGGAAGCCGATCCACCTCCTGGAGGACGAGGAGCGCAAGAAGGTGGTCCGGCCCGAGGACCTGTGGATCGACATCGGCAGTGCGTCCAAGGAAGAGACGCAGAAGCGCGTGGCGATTGGGGATCCGGTCGTGCTCGCTTACGGCCCGGAACGGCTGAACGACGACCTCCTCGTGGCCCGGGGTATCGACGACCGCATCGGCGCGTTCGTCGCCCTAGAGGCGTTGCGTTTGGTCAAGGGGCTTAAGCCCAAGGCGGCGGTGTTCGCCGTGGCCACGGTGCAGGAGGAGATCGGGCTGCGCGGGGCCCACACCAGCGCGTTCGGGATCGACCCCACGGTGGGGATCGCCGTGGACGTGACCCACAGCACGGACACCCCGGGCACGGAGGGGGAGAAGAAGCGGCTTGGGGAGGTTCGGCTCGGCAAGGGCCCAGTCATCGCCCGGGGGGCGAACATCAACCCAAAGCTGTTTGATCTCCTCGTGGACACGGCGGAGAAGGAGAAGATCCCGTACCAGATCGAGCCAGCCCCGGGCGGCACCGGCACCGACGCCAACGCGATCCAGCTCACCCGGGCCGGGGTCGCCACCGCCCTCGTTTCCATCCCCAACCGGTACATGCACTCCCCGTGCGAGATCGTGTCCCTGTCCGATCTCGAGAACGCGGCCCGGCTCATCGCCCACGCCGTGGCTCGGATTGAAGCTCGCACGAACTTCATGCCCGGGTCTGCCGAAGGCGCCACGGGCGGTCGGCGCGCGACGCGAGGACGACCGCGGAAGGGCGGGGGAGAAGCAGGTTAAGGCGGGGGCTTCGCCGCTAGAGCAAGCGGCGCAGTTCCCGGATCTTGTCCCGATACGCGGCGGCGAGCTCGAACTCGAGTGCCTCGGCCGCCGCACGCATTTCCCGCTCCAGGGTCCGGATGAGCCCGGCCAGCTCGTCCCGCGGGAGCTTCTCCGGGGCCTTGGGCACCTGCACCGGCTCCGCCCGCCGGCCGTGGAGCTCGGCCAGGATGTCCCGCACCTCCTTCTCGATCGTCTGGGGAGTGATCCCATGGCGTAGGTTGTGCTCGATCTGGATCTGACGCCGCCGGTTCGTCTCGTCCACCGCTTCGCGGATGGCGTCGGTGCCCTCGTCCGCGTAGAGGATCACCTTGCCCCGCACGTTCCTGGCGGCGCGGCCAATGGTCTGGATGAGCGAGGTCGCGGAGCGGAGGAACCCCTCCTTGTCGGCATCGAGGATCGCCACAAGCGACACCTCGGGGAGATCGAGCCCCTCCCGGAGGAGGTTGATCCCCACCAGGACGTCGAACTTGCCCAGGCGCAGGTCGCGGAGGATCTCCACCCGGTCTAGGGTCTCGATCTCCGAGTGCAAATACCGGGCGCGGATTCCCAGCTCCACGAGATAATCCGTGAGGTCTTCGGCCATGCGCTTGGTCAACGTCGTGACCAAGGCCCGCTCGCCCCGCTCGGTGACCCGCTTAAGCTCGCCCAAGAGGTGGTCGATCTGCCCCTGCACCGGGTGCACCTCCACCTCTGGGTCGACGAGGCCGGTCGGGCGCACGATCTGCTCCACGATCTTCCCTGATACCCGGCGCTCGTATGGACCGGGGGTGGCGGACATGAAGATCACCTGGCGGATGCGGGCCTCGAACTCCTCGAACGTGAGGGGGCGGTTGTCGAGGGCCGAGGGGAGGCGGAACCCGTACTCGACGAGGGTCTCCTTGCGGGACCGGTCCCCATGGTACATCCCGTGGATCTGGGGCACGGTCTGGTGGGACTCGTCGATCACCACCAGGAAGTCGGGCGGGAAATAATCGACGAGGGTCCACGGGGGCTCGCCCGGGGCGCGGCCATCGAGGTGCCGAGAGTAGTTCTCGATCCCCGGGCAGTACCCCATCTCCCGCATCATCTCCAGGTCGAACAGGGTCCGCTGCTCCAGCCTCTGGGCCTCGAGGAGCTTGCCGGCCCGGCGGAATTCGGCGAGGCGCTCTTCAAGCTCGGCCTCGATCCTCGCGAGGGCCTGCTGCAGCCGCTCCTCCGGGGTCACGTAGTGGGTGGCTGGGGCGATGGTGATCCGGGATCGGGGGGCGAGGACGTCGCCGGTGAGGGGGTCGATGGCGGAGATCCGCTCGATCTCATCCCCAAACCACTCGATCCGGTACCCCACCTCCTCCGAGGCGGGGATGATCTCCAGCACATCGCCCCGCAGGCGGAACGTGGCCCGCTCGAACGCGAGCTCGTTGCGGCGGTACTGGAGCATCACGAGCTGGCGCAACACTTGGTCGAGGTCGTACTCGTGTCCCGCCTCCAGGGCGACGGAGAGGGCCGCGTAGTCCTGGGGGGACCCGAGGCCGTAGATGCAGGACACCGAGGCGACCACGATCACGTCCCGCCGCTCCAGGAGGCTGGCGGTGGCCGCATGGCGGAGGCGGTCGATCTCCTCGTTGATCTGGGCGTCCTTCTCGATGTAGGTGTCGGTTTGCGGGATGTACGCCTCCGGTTGGTAGTAGTCGTAGTAGGACACGAAGTAGTGCACGGCGTTGTCCGGAAAAAGCTCGCGGAACTCCCCGTACAGCTGGGCGGTGAGGGTCTTGTTGTGGGCGATGACGAGGGTCGGCTTCTGCACGTTCTGGATCACGTGAGCGATGGTGAAGGTGTTGTGCACGAACAGCCCACCCCGGCCGGCCAGAAACGTCTCGTCTTCGGCCACCTGAAGGTCGTATACATAGGGCCGGGAGTAGGGGATGCGGCGGACCTCCTGGACCGGGGTCCATCGCACTGCCAGAAAGCCCGCAACTTCCGGGGTTCTCTCTCCTAGGATTCCGGACTTCACCAGGGCCGAGACGGCCTGGCGGCTGGGGTTCCGGAGCCCAAGCTCATACAGTCCCACTGCGGAGCGCGACCGTCCCATGGCCCAAGCCAGCTCCTTTTGGGTCACACCGGCTGAAGCCCGCCAGGCCCGGAGGAGCTTTCCCAAACCGGGGATCACGTCGACGTTGGTGTTCGGCGCAACCTCGATCAAAGTGGCAAGACGCTCGTTTTTTTCCTCCTGCAAGAAACTGAGGTTCTCGGCCAAGGCCCGGAGGTTCTCTCCGCCGGTTATGGCCACTACCCAGTACGTTCGAGCTCCGACCCGTTTCGTTCTCAAGCGGGCCCAGACCCCAAAGCGCGCCAAGGCGTAGAGGAGATCCTGGGCCAGAGCGGAGCTGGCGGTGGTGCAATAAACGCCCTCTTTTTCCACGCTTCCGTCGCCGTCGAAATAGGCCCGGAGGATCTCAGCGAGCTGCAGGTTGGAAAGCTGGGGCCAGAAGAAGGGCATCCGCTTCTCGGCGGCGCGTGCTCCTTCCAAGCGGGCGAACAAAGCCGCCAGCACTCGAGAGGATACCTGGATATCGGTGTTGGGGCGGACCTGATAGGGGATTCCCAGCTCTTCCAGCGCCGCCAGCATATCGGCCCGCACCGCCCCATCTCGGGACGAAAGGAGGATGTACCTCCGTTCAGCGTGGCCCTCGGCCAGGTAATAACCGAGCAGCCGCAGGAAACCGGGGGTGAGAGGAAGCCTGAGGGGGACGGAATGCCTGGGGCGTGCTTCAGCTCGCACGAGGTGAAGATGTTCTTCGACCCAGCTGGGTGGGAGGAGGGCGCAGAGGTCTCGGAACTTTCCGAGGGGAATGCGGCCCTTCTTTCCTTTCAAGACGCTCCAGAGTTTGGCCCTCGGATCCGCGTAGAACCGGGCAAGGAGCGCATGCGCTTGGGCCCTGCCGAAATCCCGAACCACCTGGTCAAAGAAAGGGGTGGCATCCACGGACAACTCAGGGGGCAAGATTTCCTCTAGGCGGAGGTCCGCCAACCCCGGCCCCTGGGGGAGGATCGCAGGCACGGGCAAGAAGTCGGAGGGGGCAAGCTCATCCGTTCGCAGTAGCACAATCCTCCCATCCCGCAGGACCAGGAAGTTGTGGTCCCCGGTACATAGGACTTCCCGACCACAGGCGGTGCGCACCGAGAACATCTCGCGGGGAGCCGGATGCTTGCTCACAGCGGTGATGGGCTGAAGCCGAGCGTGAGCGGTTCTGGGATCGAAGCTCAGGGTGTAGGCCCAAGGCTCAGGAAGCGAGGCGATTTGGGTACCGTCGACCAAGCTCCACGTACTCCCCGTGGAAAGGAACCGCTCAACGAATTCACCTATCGGTTCAAGGCGGAATTTCAGGCCATCAGGTCCTCGATAGCCAACAAAAACAGGTTCGTCGAAGTCCAGGCTTTTCCCAGTGCCCGTGGCCCCAAGGAGGGTCTGGTAGCGCAACCCCTCCAAGACCCCCTCGGTCAGCTCCTTGATGGCCTTGGGCTGATCGCCCTGGGGCTTGAGCTTGGTGTTCAGTTGGAACCGCTCCCCCGCCCCCACCTTGACCATAGCCTACGATTTTACCCGACCGGCGGATCCCCACGCTATACTGGACCGCGATGCCCCGGTTCCGGATCGGCTGTTCGGGATGGGTCTACCCCCACTGGGTAGGGCCATTCTACCCGGGGGACTCACGGGAGAAGGACTGGTTCGCGTTCTATGCGCGGCACTTCGACACGGTGGAGGTCAACAGCACGTTCTACCACTTTCCCACAGAAGCTACGGTGCGCGGGTGGGCCGCGAAGAGCCCGGCTGGGTTCCTGTTCACCCTCAAGGCTTGGCGGGGGATCACCCACCTCCGGAAGTTCAAGGGGACGGAGGACCTCGTGCGCCGGTTCTACGCCCTGGGGGAGGGGCTTGGCGAAAAGCTCGGGGGGTTCCTGTTCCAGCTTCCCCCAAGCCTTCGGTTCAACCGGGATCTACTTTTGCGCATCCTGGACCAGCTCGACCCCCGCCACCGCAACACCCTCGAGTTCCGCCACCCAAGCTGGTTCATCCCGGAGGTGGCCGAGCGGCTCCGGGAGCGGGGGGTGGCGATGTGCGTCGTGAGCGCCCCCGGGCTTCCGGAATACGTGGCGGCCACGGCCGCCCACGCGTTCGTGCGGTTCCACGGCCGCGCAGAGTGGTACGCCTCCCGGTACTCGGAAGAAGAGCTCCGCGAATGGGCGGAACGGCTGCGGCGGCTTCCGGTGGGCATGGTGTTCGCCTACTTCAACAACGATGCGTTCGCCTGGGCCCCAGAGAACGCGCTGCGGCTTAAGGAACTCTTGCCGGCATCGACGCCCGATCGAGCAAACCCTGAATAGCCCCGCTCAGCCGGTCGGCGGCCGTGGAGAAGGGGAGCCCAAAGGCGAACCGATGGGCCCTCTCCCTCATCCGCGGGAGCTCCTCCCGCTGGGCGAGGAGCTCCACCAGCCCCCAGTACAGGGCCTCCGGTCGGGCGGGCACGACGCGGCCGAACTCCGGACGGACGAGGTCGGCCGCGGAGCGGTGGTCGGTGGTGAGCACGGGGAGCCCGGCGGCGAACGCCTCCATTAGCGTCAGGCCATAGCTCTCGTGCCGGGACGGGAATACGTACAGGTCGGCCACCCTAAAGAACGCATGTTTCTCCGCCCCGGTGACGTAGCCCGGGAAGTGCACCTCGACCCGGCGCAGGCGCGCGGCAAGCTTCGCCAGCCGGCGCATGTAGCTCGCCCCGTGGATGTACGCCGGAGCCCCACAGATGAACGCCACGAGCTCTGTGCCCTCTCGTTTCTCCCACAACCGGAGGGCCCGCAAGAAGAGGTCCTGTCCCTTCTCCGGGGCGATCCGGGACAGCGTAAGGAGAACCGGGCGCCCCCCATCGAGCCCGTATCGAGCCCGCAGCGCCTGAACCGTCTCCTCTACCCCGGGCGGCTCGGGCTCGGCGATCGTCCCCCAGGGCAGGGCGAGGACATCGCTCGCGGTGCGCCAGGGGTAGGCGGAGCGGAGGAGCCCCGCCATTGCCGCGGACGGCACCACGAGGAGCTCACAGTACCGAGCGCAGGCCTCCTGCTTGGCGAAGATCAGCCGGGCCACGTCCGGGAGGAATCGGGTCACCCCCGATCGGGCGAGAGCGCGGAACGCCTGGGCCAGGGCCGCGGCAGGCACGCGCCCCTTGAGGTAGATCTGGGCCGCGTAGTCGACCACGTCCACGTGGAAGATCGCGACCTGGGGGTAGCCGAGCCGGTGGATGGCGGCGAAATCCCCGGCCTCGGCGATGTCGTTGTGGAGCACGCAGACCGCGCGCGGATCCACGTCCCGGGCGAGGTCGGCCAGGAACGCGGTCACCCCGCGCTCGAACTGGCGGGAGAACCGGGCGTAGCCGGACACGGTGAGGTCGGTGATGTGCTTTCCGCCCCCGAGAACTTGCCACGAGATCTGTCGGTAATCCACCCCTGAGATCCCATCCAGGCCGGGACCAGAGCCGAGCACGGTGAGCGCGAACGGCCGCGTCCGGGCCCAGTGGCGCACGAGGTGGATCCCCACCTGGGCCCCGCCGCCGAGGGGGACCTCCCGCGTGTCGTAGCCGAGGTGCGCGCCGGCGAACACCACCTGAACCATGGCCTGCCAAGATATGCTGGTGGCCTAACCTCCGGTATGGGGGAATCGGACTAGATCGCGAACGGCTTGCTTCCTGGTATCAGCGGGAGGTGATTTGGAAGACGATGAACAGCACCGCCGTCACGGCTAGCGCGAGGAGGGAGGCCTCGAGCGGGCTCAGTTGCCATCCGACCTTGTCCGGCAGGCGCGCGAGCGGCGACGGGCATTGGGCGATGAGACACCGCTCCACCTCCTCCTGGATGAGGAGCTCCACCGCCCGGCCGATGCCCACCGTAGCCAGGTCACCCACGAACACCACTGGCGTCTCCGCGGCCTCGATGTCGTAGGCGGCGGCCAAGTTCACCATCAGCCGCCATTCCTCGGGGTGGAACGCGACCTCGTGGTCCACCACGCGGAGGTCGGGGTATTCCCGGACGAGGGAGTCCAGGAACTCCCGCATGATCTCGCAGTGAGGACAGCCGGTGGCCCAGAAGAAGTGAAGCTCGACCTGGGCGGCGAACCCGCTCACAGCGATGCCAAGCAAAATGGCGACGAACAGAGCGCGCTTCATCGTGGAGGGATGATACGCTACCCGCGAGGTGCGCCCCACCGGTGTCTCCCCCGGCCGGATGGGAAGCGGATGTAGTCGGCTTGGGTGATGAAGATCGCCTTGCCGTGGACGAGGGCATCGGCGACCTTGGCCCGGCCGCTGGCGAGCAGGCGCTGCACGGTCCCTCGGGAGACCCCCATCCGGCGGCCTGCCTCCTCCTGCTCCAGGCCCAGGAGGTCACAGAGGCGCAGCGCCTCCAGTTCATCCAACTGGAGCTGAACGGCGGGGAGCGTTCCCAACGGGACCCCGGCCGGCTTGAACACGCTCCGGGGAGGGGGGCCGTCGCACCATCGCAGCTTCGGTGGCCTCGGCATGGGACGATGGTAGTGGCACCCCTCCGGTGGGGCAACACGAGGCGCGTGGGCGCAGTGCCCCCAGCGAAAAAGATTCGCAGAATCGGTATTGACAGTTGTGTGCTTATGCTTATAATCTTCGCCGGAGGTGATCTGGATGCGCTGGCGCAACATGTTCTACGCAACCGGTCTCCCTGGTTGGATGCGGTTCGGCTACTCCCCGGGCTGGGGGGGGATGCCGCCGGGTGCCCAGTACCTGGCCCAACCGGGGCAGTTCCCCGCGTTCTCATCCTGGTGGGGCCGGCAGGGGACCTGGCCCGCGCCGCCGTGGGGATGGATGCCACCGCCGACCCGGGAGCAGGAGATCGACTGGCTGTCCTCACAGGCCGCAGCCCTGGAGGAAGGGCTGGCCCAGATCAAGCGGCGGCTGGCGGAGCTGGGGAAGGGGGAGGGATGACCGAGGTCTACGTGGCCGCGACCTCTGCCGGGGGCTTGGACGACCCGGTATCGCCGGTGTTCGGCCGCGCCCCCACGTTCACCGTGGTCGAGGTGGAGGGCGGCCAGGTCCGCGATGCCGTGGTGCTGCCCAACCCGTACGTGGACGCCCCCTCCGGGGCGGGGATCCAGGCCGCCCAGCTCGTGGCCGAGCGCTCCCCCCGAGCCGCCTTCGCCGGGTCGTTCGGCCCCAACGC
>JACIWI010000104.1 GCA_014361055.1 Candidatus Bipolaricaulota bacterium | reverse complement strand
CGTTGGCGAGCGGCGTCGGGGTGTTGGTGTACGTCCTCCTCTGGCTGATCGTCCCCCGGGAGGGAGAGGTTCAAGCCACCCCCCAAGAGGCGGTCCGCGCCGGGGCCGCGGAGCTGGCGGGGAAGGCCAAAGAGCTGGCGGTGGAGGTGAGCACGGTCGTCCGCCGCCCTGAGGTTGGCGCCGGTATCGTCATCGGAACCCTGCTCGTGGTGTTTGGGGTGCTGTTCCTGCTCCGGAACCTCGGCGTGTTTCGGTTGTGGTGGGCCACATTCGATGTGCTGTGGCCACTCATCCTCGTCGTCGTCGGGCTAGCCCTGCTGTGGCGGTTCCTGCGAAGGGGTTGACGTGAGGCCACGAGGGAGCTTCGTCCTGCCGCTCGTCCTGATCGTGGCCGGGGTCGTGCTCCTCCTCAACAACCTCGGCCTTGTCCTGTGGGACGTGTGGGGCATGATCGCCCGCCTGTGGCCGATCCTGTTGATCGCCCTTGGCCTCGATCTCCTGCTCGGCCGGGCCTCCCTGCGGTGGGCGGTTGCGCTGGCGATCACCGCCGTGGTCGCCGGGGCGGTGGCGCTGGCCCTGTTCGGGCCCCACGGCGGTGGGGCTTCCTCGATCAAGGACGTTCGGATCCCACTCAAAGGTGCTGTCCGAGGCGAGGTGGACTTGGCCTGTCCGGTGGGCACGGTCCTCGTCCGCGCCGCCCCTGATCCGGCCCTGCTCGTCGCCGGCACCCTGACCATCGCTTGGCACGACCAAGTGAAGTGGAACGCGGTCCAGCTCGGAGACACGATCCGTTTCACGCTCGCCACCGAGCGTCGCCCCGGCCTTCCCTCCTTGGCCTGGGCCGACCGTAGCCGCACCGCGGTCGAGCTGACCCCCAGCGTGCCGATCGCGCTCGGGGTGGCCCTGGGGGCGGGTACGGCGTCCCTCGATCTCTCCGGCCTGAACTTGACCGAGCTCATCGTGCGGGCTGGGGACGGGACGGCGACGGTCACCCTGCCCGCGCGCGGCCAACTGCAAGCGACCCTCGTCGGGGGGTCTGGGGAAGTGACGGTGCGCATCCCGGGAGGGAGGGCGGCGCGGATCCGGGTCGAACCCGGCGCAGGCCGGGTGGACGTGATCGGCGGGTTCCTGCACGAGGGCGTGACCTATACCTCACCCGGGTACGAAACAGCCGAGGAGCGCATGGAGCTGACCGTCCAGGCCGGAAGCGGGCGCATCACTGTCCAGTCGTTCCAGTCCATTTAGGGGCTCACGCATGGGCCCAGTTCTCGGTTCCACCGTCCCGATCCTGAGCGCATCGTTGGGCGGGCTCCTCTCCCTCGACCTGCGGCTCCTGCTGGTACGGCCTTTGCTCGGCGGCTGACCGCCACGCCGTTTCCTCGGCATGACACGGGCGAGACCCCCCGGTACAATCGCCCTGTGCCAACGGGTCCGCGGATGCGAACCGCGCTCGCCGTGTTAGCTTGTCCTGCCGCCCCCCCTGCGGCGCTCCCCCGGTTCGCCCGGGGGGCAGGTCGAAGGTGGGGGGGAAGGCCCGTCCACGTCCAACCCCCCAGGAACGCGAACGCCATGGGTGATGGCGATGCGGATTGAGGCACATCCGATCCTCCCCGTCGAGCGGGGGGAGCCGTTCACGTTCACGTTCGCTGGCCAGACGATGCAGGGCTACCCCGGGGAGACGATCGCCGCCGCGCTTTACGCGGGCGGGGTACGGATCTTCGGCCACCACCCCAAGGACGGCGCGCCGCAGGGGATCTTCTGCGCCAACGGCCAATGCGCTCAGTGCCTGGTGATCGCGGATGGGAAGCCAGTCAAGGCGTGCATGACCCTCGTCCGGCCGGGGATGCGGGTGGAGCCGATGGGAGGACTTCCGGCGTTGCCCAAGGTGGACGCGCCCCTGCCGATGCGGGAGATCGCGACGATCGCCGTCCCGGTCCTCATAATCGGCGGGGGGCCAGCCGGGATGTCCGCAGCCATTGAGCTCGGGAAGCGGGGGATCCGGACCCTCCTCGTGGACGACAAGCACCGCCTCGGGGGGAAACTCGTCCTCCAGACCCATCGCTTCTTCGGGTCGATCGACGCCGTCTACGCCGGGACGCGGGGCATCGACATCGCCGAAAGGCTCGACCGCGAGGTGCGGGCCTGCCCATCTGTGGAGGTGTGGCTTAACTCCACGGCCCTGGCCGTGTTCAGCGACCGGGTGGTGGGCGTCCTGCGCGAGGGGCACGAGTACGTGCTCGTTGTCCCCGACGTGCTCCTGGTGGCGGCCGGGGCGCGGGAGAGGTCGCTCGTGTTCAAGGGGAACACCCTTCCCGGCGTGTACGGGGCCGGGGCGTTCCAGACCCTGGTGAATCGGGACCTGGTGAGGGCTGCGGAGCGCCTGTTCATCGTGGGCGGGGGAAACGTGGGGCTGATCGCGGGCTACCACGCCCTCCAGGCGGGGATCGAGGTCGTGGGGTTGTGCGAGGCGCTGCCCGAGTGCGGAGGATACAAGGTCCACCGGGATAAGCTGGCCCGGCTGGGCGTGCCCATCTATACCTCGCACACCATCGTCTCCGCGAACGGCCGGGACCACGTGGAGTCGGTGACGGTCGCCCGGGTGGACGAGGCGTTCCGCCCCATTCCGGGGACGGAGCGCTCATTTGCCTGTGACACCGTGCTCGTGGCGGTGGGCCTCGATCCGGTGGACGAGTTCTACCGGAAGGCCCTGGAGTTCGGGATGCCTGCCTTCGCCGCCGGGGACGCCGCGGAGATCGCCGAGGCGTCGGCGGCCATCTTCTCCGGGAAGATCGCGGGCCTCAGGATCGCCCGGGCCTTGGGAGCTGAGGATGCCGAAGTCCCCACGGAATGGGTCCGGATGGCCGAGGTCCTCAAGTCAAGGCCAGGAAAGCGCATCCCGCTCACGCCCCCGCCGCAGGAGGACGGGGTGTTCCCCGTGTTCCACTGCGCCGAGGAGATCCCGTGCAACCCGTGCACCTCGGTGTGCCCGCAGGGGCTCATCCACATCGACCCGGGTGACATCCGCAAGGTCCCACAGTTCCTCGGGCCCAAGCTCGGCAAGGCCTGCATCGGCTGCGAGCGGTGCGTTGTGATCTGCCCGGGCCTGGCGATCACCATTGTGGATTTCAGGAAGGATCCGGAGATGCCCACGGTCACCATCCCGTTCGAGTTCGCCCAGGACCGGGTCCGGGTCGGGGACGTGGTGACCGTAGTCGACGTGGGCGGGGCGGCTTTAGGGGAGGTCGAGGTGGCCGAGGTCCGGGCGATCCCCCACAACGACCGCACGGTGCTCCTCAAGGTTCGAGCCCCCAAGGCGATCGCCAAGGGCATCGCCGGGGTGCGGGTCCAGGTGCCGCGGGCTGCGGAGCCGCTCCCCGAGGCCATCGGGCGGCTGCCCGACGACCAGATCGTGTGCCGCTGCGAGCGGGTCACCGCCGGGGAGGTCCGGGAGCTCATCCGCAACGGGTGCCGGGACATGAACGAGATCAAGGCGATCACCCGGGCCGGGATGGGGGCCTGCGGTGGGAAGACCTGCGGCGCCCTCATCAAGCGGTGCTTCCGCGAGGAGGGGGTCCCGGAGGAAGAGGTGACCGACTACGTTCCGCGCCCTCTGTTCATCGAGGTCCCGCTGGGCGTGTTCGCTGGGGTGAGGCAGGAACGCGATGGGTAGGGCCCACTACGATGTGGTGATCATCGGGGCCGGGAGCGTGGGCGCCCCGACGGCGTGGGCGATGGCCAAGGCGGGGGTCAAGGTCCTCGTGCTCGACCGGTTCCCGAGCGTGGGCCAGGGCTCGAACAAGGCGGCGATCGGCGGGGTGCGGGCCACCCACTCCGACCCGGCCAAGATCCGTCTATCCTTGCGCACGATCGAGATCATGTCCACGTGGCAGGAAGCCTACGGCCACGACATCGAGTGGAAGAGCGGGGGGTACGTGTTCGTCGCCTACGCCCCCCGCGAGGAGAAAACCCTCCGGGACCTCCTCGAGGTCCAGCGTGCCTACGGCCTTTCCATCGACTGGTACGACGCACGGGAGCTTCTCAAGATCGTGCCGGACCTCAACCCGCGGGGCCTCCTTGGCGGGACCTATGCCCCACGCGACGGCCATTGCTCCCCGCTTCTCGCTGCTCATGCGTTCTACGACCAGGCCGTGCGCGAGGGGGCCGCGTTCCGGTTCGGCGAGCGGGTGAGGGGGATCGAGGTTCGGGGCGGGCGGGTGCGCGCGGTCCGCACGGACAAGGGCGAATACGGGGCGGACGTGGTGGTGAACGCCGCTGGCCCATGGGCGGCCGAGGTGGGGAAGCTTATGGGACTCGACCATCCGGTGCGCCCCGATTCCCATGAGGCCGGGATCACCGAGCCGGTGGCCCATTTCCTCGACCCGATGGTGGTGGACATCCGCCCCGCGCTGGGGTCGGCCAACTACTACTTCCACCAGCTCGCATCCGGTCAGCTTGCGTTCTGCATCACCCCCGATCCGCCGATCTGGGGCGAGGACCGGCGGGAGACGAGCGCGTTCCTGCCGATGGTGGCCCGCCGCATGATCGAGCTCATGCCGAGGCTTGTGAACCTGCGGGTACGGCGGACGTGGCGGGGCCTGTACCCGATGACCCCGGACGGCTCCCCCTTGGTGGGCTGGGCCCGGGAGGTGGACGGGTACCTCCTCGCGATCGGGATGTGCGGGCAGGGGGTGATGCTTGGGCCGGGGTTGGGCGAGCTCCTGGCCCGGATGGTGACCGATGGCCTGACCGCGGAAGACCGGGAGGTCCTGGAGGCGCTTTCCCCCTACCGCGCGTTCGCCCTCGAGGAGGCGTTGAAGTAGCGGCCAGGGCGATTCACAGGGCTTGCAGCCAGGCGGCGAACACGCGGTCGGTGATTCTCCCGATATTTGGGATCCCCTTCTGCCCCAGGCCCCTGATCGCGCGGCCTCACGCGGGCGCCAGCTCCACGTGGATCGCGGCATAGACCCGAAGTCAAAAGTAAAGATCTCGTACATAGAAGTTGGGGGTGAGAAGTTCAGATTTGGTGGAACACTCGGCCAGCCGTTTACACTGGCTTGGGTGGGGAGTGGGG
>JACIWI010000103.1 GCA_014361055.1 Candidatus Bipolaricaulota bacterium | reverse complement strand
CTGGCGGAAGGGCCTGGTGGAGGGACAGCGGGACAACGCGGTGAAGCGCCTCCGCGAGGTGCTTTCGGTTCCCGGCCCGCACAGGGGTGGTGGGGCGGGACCGCTGCCGGAAGTGGGCGTCACGGCGGCATGGTGACCTTAACGCTTGCACAAATTCTGGCCGGGCCAAGTTCCCGCTGTCCTAAGCTTCGGGATGTGGACAGCTGGCCCATTATGTTAACCAACGTTGGAAGTTGGGGCTTTCCCCCGTTTGTCACGGGGTCGTGATATAATGTTGGCAAGACAAGGGCTCGGGGAAGGGCAGGCCGAAAAGAGTTTCCTTTCGCTCCGTTCCCCGAGGTCGGAACCGAGGACGTCAAGCTTTATTACTTTATTACGAGACGAGAGGCTGGCTTCTTTCTTTCATGACGGAATATGAATTCTCTGAACATGCTTGGGATATGATGCGGGAGCGGGGGCATCCGGGAATCATGGGTAAAGCTAGCTATGGAGAGCCCCGATAGGAAGGAACCAAAAACCGATGGCACAGTTCATTACATCAAAGCAATAATGGAGTACGGTGGAAGATATTTGCGTGTTGTAGTGAACCCCAATATACGACCGCCGAAAATTGTTACTGTTTTCTTTGACCGTTGGTTGGGAAGGAGGGAAACATGGTGAAGCTGAAAGTGGACCATAAAAACGATGCCTTGTATTTTCGCCTTGACGAGACGAGAATTATCGAATCCGAAGAAGTTAGACCTGGGGTGATTCTGGATTACGATGCCGACGATAATGTAATTGGCGTCGAGATACTTGGTTTGAGCGAACGCATCCCGGCAGAGGCGTTGAAGACGCTGCAATTTGAAACGGCTTAAGCCTTCCAGGAGAGGCTCGCTTTTGGAGACCCTTTTTGGCGTTTGGCGGCGCTCCCGGCGGGAACCCGGCCCGCTTTCGAAAAAACTGTTCCCGGGAGGAAACCAAATGCCAGACGAGTTCCACTGGTTCGAGCGGGGGAGAAGGCCCCCGAAGGTCCGCGTGACCCCGCACGGCCTGGTGTTCAACCGGAGCGCTTCCGACCTCCTCTCCGGGACCGGACATGTTCTCCTCGGCCTCGACGTGAAGAGAAAGCTCCTCGTCGCCAAGCCCTCTCCCGACGGCGACGAAAGGGCCCTGCCGGTCCGTGTGACGCGGGACGGCTCCAGGGTCTACAGCCGCGGCTTCTTCCGGTTCCTCAGGGCCCACTTTCCCGACCTCCCCGGGGAAGCGTTCGTGGTTCCCGCGAGCTGGGACCGGGAAGCGGGCTGGCTTTGTGCCGACCTTTCGGTAAGGGAGCGGTCCCGGGCCCTTGGAAGGCGGCGGCCGCGCGGGGGCGGGACGCTGAAGGCGTGAGTCCGCGTGCCGGTTCCACCTGCGGCGGTCGGAAACCGGCGGAAACAGCTGATTAGGAGAATTCGGGCCGGGAACTCCCGGATGAGTTCACCCTCGAGGGGGCCCGGTCGGGCTTTCCCGGCTCGGCTCTGGGGCAGCCTGACTTCCCGTCAGCGTCTGCTTGACGGGCAGGCGGCCGGCCGAAAGCCGGCGTTCGGTCGCGGCAGGCTGCGGAGGAAAAAATCAGGCTTCTGGCGAAAATTCACGGCGGGAATGAGCGGCGCGCGGTGTCGCGGAGAACCCGCCCCCGATGTGGGGATAATCGGAGACTTTCACGTGGCCCACGGGATGGGGCTTTTGTATGCCCGGCGCAGTTTCCTCGAGCAAGAGAGCCTTGCGGTTGATGAGGAGTCCCTTGAAGTGGACGGTAGTGTACGAAATTAGTAGGTGACCGAGGGGGACATAAAGAAATGAGACCTCGGCGGCTCCTTCGAAGAAGCAGCCGACTCCCGGTCAAGGAGTGAGGTCTCGTGATTAAGATTCGCCTTTTGCTCCGCGTAGTCCTTCTGTTGGCCACTGGAATATGGGAGGCTTTAC
>JACIWI010000102.1 GCA_014361055.1 Candidatus Bipolaricaulota bacterium | reverse complement strand
CCCCCTATCCCCACACCGAACAGTACCGGTCCTTCACCTACGCTCCCCCCACCAAGATCCACATCTTCGACGAGAACGGCCGCCTCACCCGGCCGTTCGTGTACCAGGTCACCCGACGCCTCAACACCGAAACCTGGAAGTGGGAGTACGGCGAGGACCGAAGCGTGAAGTATCCAGTCCGGTTCTTCGTGCGTGGACACCCCTATAGGCTCTTCGGCATCTTCCCCACGGACGTGCACCTGTTTGGGGTAGAGGAGCAGGGCAAGATGTTCCTGTTTGGAACGGATGAGATGGGGCGGGATCTCTTCTCCCGGGTGATCATGGGCAGTCGGGTGTCCCTGATCGTGGGGCCGTTTGTGGTGGCCATCTCGTTCCCGATCTCCCTCCTCCTGGGGGGCATCTCCGGCTTTTACGGGGGAGGACTGGACATGCTCCTCCAGCGGGCGTTTGAGGTGGTCATGTCCATCCCCACCCTCCCGCTGTGGCTGGCGCTGGGGCTGGCCCTGCCCAAGGGGTGGTCCCCGACGATGCGGTTCTTCGGGATCGTGGCGATCATGGCCCTGATCGGATGGGCGGCCCGGGCCCGCGTGGTGCGGGGCGTGGTGCTGTCCATCCGTTCCATGGACTTCACCGAGGCCGCCCGGGCCATCGGGGCCAACGACCTCCGGATCATCGGCCGCCATATCCTGCCCAACCTGACCTCGTACCTCATCGTCGCCGCGACGTTGACCATCCCCGGGGCGATCCTCGGGGAGAGCGGGTTGAGCTTCCTCGGCATCGGCATCAACGAGCCGATGGTGAGCTGGGGGCTCCTCCTCTCGAAGGCCAACAACGCCGCCACCATCCAGAGCTTCCCGTGGCTCCTCATCCCTGGGCTGTTCATCACGATCACCGTGCTCGCGTTCAACTTCCTCGGCGATGCCCTACGGGACGCGTTCGACCCGTTCAGGGTTGTCTGAGCCAGGCCTTCAGTTCTTTCTCTAGCTCGAGGAGGGCGATCCCGAGCCCTTGCTCGGCGGCGCGGAACGGGCTTGCTCCTGCGTCCAGGAGCGCCCACATCGCCCGCACGCCCTGCGGCCCATAGCGTTCCGCGAGAAACCGCGCCAGCGCCCCGGCCTCGGCCTCGGCCACCTCAGGGGGGTAGATCTCGAACAGGGGCTGGGCCAGGGACACCCACCGCCCCTCGGCCAGGATGCGGGCGGCCTCGGCCCGGAAGTCCCGGTCCGGGTAGGCCAGGTGGAGCACCACCCCCTCCACCAGCGCCCGATAGGCAGGAAGCCCCCACGGGGAAACGGCCTCCAACGCCACCCGCACGGCGAGGCTGGGCAGCGCTTCCGCCCCGGCCGTCACCCACACCACGCCCCACGGCACGGTGGCTGCGGGCACGGTTGAAACCAGGTAGAACACGAGCTTGTCGGGGAGACCCGCTTCCGCGATTTCCCAGAAGTCCATCGCTCGGGCCAGGGCCTCCTCCGCCGCGGCCAACCACCGCGCCCCGTCCTCCGCCGGGCCAACCAGGACCAGCCGACCATGCGTCAGGCGGCTCTCTCCCCGGAGCGTGCCCACGGCCGCGCGCAGCTCCGGTTCGTGGGCCTCGCCCCCCTCCCATGCCGTCTCGGCCCGCTCCGGGTCGCCCAGGGCGAGGTAGGCGAGCCCCAACGCCCACGAGACCTCCTCCCCGGAGAGAGCGTGCAGCGCGGCCAAGGCGCGTTCGGTCCTCCCGCTGTAGAGGAGGGTCATCGCCCGCAGGTACGGCGCGTCAGGGCTTTCGGCAAAGGACACGGCTAGGTACGCGTCGAGCTCGGCGGCCATGGCCTCCGGGGACATCCCCAGGGCCGTCGCGGCCGCTGCCCAGGAGGGAGCCTGCCAGAACGCCTCCACCCCGCGGCGGCCGAACCGGTTGAGGACCCATTCCCCCAGGGCCCCCGCCCTCGCCTCCCATGTCCGTCCTCGCCCCTGGGAGCCCTGCCCGCGGGCGAGGATAAGGGCGCGGTAGGTCTCCAGCGAGGGGGCGACGCCTACCCAGGGTGCGTTCACCGTGAAGTACAGGCCTTCCCAGGGATCTTGGGGGAGGAGGCGGTCCGCCCTTTCCCACAGGATGGACCACGGGACAGGTTCCCCCCACGCCGCCGCCTCCACCGCCCACGGATGGTCCGGGTGGTCCAGGTAGAGGGCAAGGCCTCGCCGGAACACGGCGTTGCCTGGACGTCCGAAGAGGAGGGAACACGCGAGCCTCCCCAGTGCACCCCCGAGCGGTTGACCCCACACGTGGTCCACCACTGCCACGGAGGTTCGCTCCTCCTCCGTCCGAGCGGCGTACCCCAGGGGGAGTTCGGCAGTGCTGGCGTAGAGGTACACGTCCACCGGACCCCGGATCTCGGCGAGGCCGATCCCCAGCTTCTCCAGGACGTCCTGCCACGCCGCGTTCACCTCCGATGCCACCGCCTCCGCTTCGCTGGCGAGCGCGCTTCCCTTCAGGTACCGCACCACTACCGGGCCGGACTGGATCTCGGCTATGGGGCTGCGGGCCCGCCTCAAGGCAGGGAACGCCCAAAACACGAGGGCCCCGATCACCAGGGCCACCACCGCCCCCAACGCCAAACCACCCATCACCCACGATATCCTACGGGCGATCATCCGTGTCCCTTCTCTTCATTCCGGGTTGCCGCTGCTGTGATGGCGTGCTTGAATTCCCCCGTGTCAGGAGTATAAAGAAAGCAGGGCGTGGGGAAACCCTTGTTCTTCCGGGAAGGCGAAGGGGTGAAGGAGGTCAGGGTGCGTGCCCGGCGGTGGTGGATCGGCGGGCTGGTCCTCGTGCCGTTCGCCCTGGGGTTCATCCCCGGGGTCCCTCATCCGTTTCTCAACCTGTTCCTGTGGTGGGTGCCCGTTCCCCCGCGGGTCGAACCGCCGGATCCCATCCCCGACGTGGAACGGGTGTTGGTGGTGGCCCCCCACCCCGACGATGAGGTCCTGGCGCTGGGGGGGACGATCGCCAACATGGTGCGGGAGGGTCAGGAAGTGCTGATCGTGTTCCTGACCAATGGGGACGCCAATCGGGCCGCCAAGCGCCTGTTCACCCTGAACCCCCTTCACCGGGCGGTGGACTACCGGGCCCTGGGCTACCGCCGGCAGAAGGAAGCGGTGCGGGCGCTTTCGATCCTGGGGGTGCCCAAGAGCCGCCTGATCTTCCTCGGGTACCCGGACGGGGGACTGGCCACGATGTGGGCGAGTTGTTGGGACCGTGAGGTTCCCTACACCAGCCCCTACACCAAAGCTCGTCACCCCTTCTACACCAACAGCTACCGCCCGGAAGCGGTGTACTGCGGGGAGGACCTGATGCTGGATCTCACGGAGATCATGGGTCGGTTCCGTCCCACCGTCGTCTACCTCCCCCACCCCGATGACGCCCATCCCGACCACCAAGCCGCCCTGCGCTTCGCCGTGGCTGCCCTGGCCGCCCTGGAGTGGGAGGAGCGCCCCGAGCTCCGCCTGTACCTGGTTCATGCCCCCCGTTGGCCCTTCCCCCGACGGTTGATCCCGGACCTTGAACTGGCGCCCCCAGCGACGTTCGACGGCTGGCAATGGCAAAGCTGTCCGCTCCCGGAAGAGGTGGTGGAGTTGAAGCTGGCCGCCGTCCGGGCCTATAGCTCACAGCGCGTGACCAATGGGCGGTTCCTGGCCGGGTTCGTGCGGCCCAATGAGATCTACACACGACTGCCAGGGCTGTCGCTGGCCCAGCTCACCGACGGGGCGTACGGGCCAAACAGGTGATCACGTAGGGGCGGGACGAGTCCCGTTCCACGTGCTCGCGTACCACCACGAGCTCCTGCCGCTTGCGGAACGGGCGATGAAGGAGGCTGCTCGCTGGCCACGGGTTCACCAGCACCAGATGGCCCTCGGGGGCGAGGAGCCGGCATAGCCGGTCCGCTACGGCTTCCAGCCGCCGGAGCGGCCCCAAGTAGTAGAGGACCTCGGCGCAGAACACGAGGTCGAATACCCCACCCGGTGCCTCCTGGGTGATGTCCAGGTGGAGGAAGCGGACGCCGGGGAGGTCCGCGCAACGGGCCCGGGCCCGCGCCAATGCCGCCGGCATGAAGTCCACCCCGACGATCTCACGCCCCCACCCTTCCCGGGCCAGCCGGGCGGTGAACAGGCCCTCGCTGCAGCCTACCTCGAGGATCCGGTCGTACGGGGGTCGCGCCGGGTCCGCCCGCTGCGGCAGGATGGCCAGGGTGAGGTCGTATTTCCGTTGCTCGTACGCGCTCGTCTCGTACCCCCACGGGTCGGGCCGCCGATACAGTCGGGCGAAGAACCGAGGGAGCCAGCGGGGGCCGAGGACCCATCCGTAGAAGTACAGGCTCCCCAACTCTAGGGCTCCGCGCACCATGCCCAGCCAGGACCGAACCCGGCTCCGTCCGTGGCCCTCCCTCGTCCCCCTCACCGCGTACAGCAACCCCTCCCGGGACAGGTAAACCAAGCCGGTCCCCACCACCAGGAGCTCCAGGAACCGGATGGTGAGGGAGAAGGCCACTCCCCCCTGGGCGGAGATCCCCACCAGGCTCAGGATGCCCACCCGTCCGCCCTCGGCCGTCCCCATCCCGGCCGGGGTCAGCCAAAGGAGGGTGGTGAGGATGGCGTTCAGGTTGAAGTACAGGGCGAGGTCGGCCAGGGAAAACCAGCGGCCTTCGGTGAAGTAGAAGAAGAGGAGAGGGCGCAGGTAGTTGCAGAGGAAGCTCAAAAGCTCCAGCACCAGGGCGAGGACGGTGTAGGGAAGGTACCGGCTGAACGCGGCGTGCACGTCGTCCTCCATCTCCCGTACCTTCTCCGCCCACCTCGTGGGCCGCCGCCACGCAGGCTTCAGCCGCCCCAAGGCCGCCACGATCTGGCTCAGCCAATGGTAGTTCCTGGCAAAGCTAACCACCCCTAGGGCCACGGCCGCGGACACCACGCCCAGCCCGGCTGCTACCTTGACCTTGGTCATCAGGCCCAACACTGGGCCGGTGAGGGCAACCACCCCACCCAACACGGCGAATGTCACCAGGCACAGCCCGGCCAGGAGCCGGTCCAGGAGGAGGGTGGCGTAGATGGTGGTGAGCGGCCGGCCGGTCTTGCGGGAGGTGAGCCAAGCCCGCACCGGCTCCCCGCCCAGGTACGCCACCGGGGTCAGGTAGGACACGGCGAACCCGGCCATGCTCACCCCAGCTACGGCCCGCCACGGGAGGCGCACCCCAAACGCCCAGAGCAGCACCCCCCAGCTTGCGGCCCACAACGCGGTGGCGAGGAGGTCGCCCGCCAACATCGCCAGGAACCCTAAGGGTCCGAGGGCCTGCATCTGGCGCCACACCGCGCCCGGCCCTACCAGGACGAGGATCGCGGCGAACAAACCCAATCCGACGAGCACGAGCCCAACGGCGATCCACCCCCGGCTCATGGCCCTTAAGCGTACCCCGAACGCCCGGCTGCGGTCTAACCCGGGCACCAGTTCCCAGCCGAAACGGACACCAACCGGAAAAGCTTGCGCCTGCCCCTTCCCTTTCGTAAGATTTAAGGGTTTTCCAGTATGGAACGCGTAGAGATTGCCTACATCGAAGACGAGATGGAGCAGTCGTATATCGACTACGCCGTCTCGGTGATCCGCGGCCGGGCCATCCCCGACGTGCGGGACGGGCTCAAGCCCGTGCAGCGCCGCATCCTCTATGGGATGCGCGAGCTCGGCCTCACTCCGGGCAAGCCCTACAAGAAATCGGCCCGCATCGTGGGCGAGGTGATGGGTAAGTTCCATCCCCACGGGGACATGGCCGTGTACGAGGCCATGGTGGGCCTGGCCCAAGGTTTCTCTACCCGCTACCCCCTGGTCGACGGGCAGGGGAACTTTGGGTCGGTGGACGGGGACGAGCCGGCGGCGATGAGGTACACCGAGGCCCGCTTGAGCCCGATTGCCGTCGAGTTCTTGGATGAGCTTACCGAGGATACGGTCGACTTCCTCCCCAACTTCGACGGCTCCCTGGAGGAACCGGAGGTCCTGCCGGTACGGTTCCCCCACCTCCTCGCCAACGGGGCGTGGGGGATCTCGGTGGGGATGACCACCCAGATCCCTCCCCACAACCTGGGGGAGCTCATCCAGGCCACCCTGTACCTCATGGACCACCCGGATGCGGACGCCGACGAGCTCCTTCCCCTCATCCCCGGGCCGGACTTTCCCACCGGCGGGCTCATCGTCGGTCGGGACGGGATCCGGGAGGCGTACCGCACCGGGGAAGGGCGCCTCACCGTGCGAGCTCGCGCGTTCGTCGAGGACGAGCGGATCGTGATCACCGAGATCCCTTACCAGGTGCGCAAGTCTACCATCCTCGAGTCCATCGTCGCCAAGGTCCGGGCCGGGGAGCTGGAGGGGATCGCCGACCTGCGGGACGAGTCGGACCGGGAGGGGCTGCGGGTGGTGATCGAGCTCAAGCGGGGCACGGATGGGGAACGGCTCCTGCACCGCCTGTACAAGCTCACCCCGCTTGAGCGCACGTTCGCTTGCCACTTCTTGGTGATCCAGGATGGAAGCCCCCGTACCCTGTCCCTGCCCAAGCTCCTCCGGGTGTTCCTCGACTTCCGCCGGGCCACGGTGCGGCGGCGGACGGAGCACCGGCTGCGCGTGGCCCGGGAACGGGCCCATATCCTGGAAGGGTTCAAGCTGGCCATCGCGCACCTGGACCAGGTCATCGAGATCGTGCGCTCCGCGGCCGAGCCGGCCGAGGCCGAGGCCCTCCTCGCCGCGGAGCTCGGCCTCTCCGCCAAGCAGGCGGAGGCAGTGATCAAGATGCGGCTGAGCCAGCTCACCAAGCTGGAACGGCGCAAGGTGGAGGACGAGCTCGAGGAACTGCGCGGGAAGATCGCCGAGCACGAGGCGGTGCTGGCCGATCCGGTCCGGCTGGACGGCTTGATCCGTGAGGAGCTCAAGGCCATCGCCGAGCGGTACGGGGACGGGCGACGGACGACGATCACCGCCGGTGAGGCGGTGGGCGAACTGCCTGAGCTGGAGGTTCCCCTGCAGGACGTGATCCTGTGCGTGACCCACAAGGGGTACGTGAACGCCACCGAGTGCGAGGCGTACCGGGCCCAGGGCCGGGGCGGCAAGGGCGTGATCGGCATCCGCACCAAAGAGGGGGACTTTCTACGGACGATGGTGGCCGGAAATACGCATCAAGACCTCCTCGTGTTCACTGACCGCGGGCGGGTGTTCAAGCTGCCCATGAGATGCCTGGACCTCGGCCAGCGGGATTCGGTAGGCAAGAACCTGCGGCACTTCCTGGAGATGGATGTGGGCGAGGAGATCCGCGCGGTGCTGCCGGTGGACGACTACACCCACGGGTACGCCCTCCTCGCCACCCGCCACGGGATCGTCAACCGCAATGCGCTTTCCGACTACGCCAACGCCCATACGAAAGGGATCCTGGCCCACTCCATCCCCGAGGAGGACCGGCTAGTAGACGTGCTCATCACCCATGGTGGGGGGGAGGTGGTGCTGGCCACCTCCGGCGGCCATGTGATCCGGTTCGCCGAGGAGGAGATACGGGTGACCCGGCGGCCGTCGAAAGGGGTGATCGGGATCCGCCTCGCCTCCGGGGACAAGGTGGTGGGCCTGGTTGGGCTCCCACGGGATTGCCAGGGGAAGCGACTGCTCCTGGTGACCGAAGGCGGGCATGGCAAGCGCGTGGACCTTTCGGATCTTCCGGCCCAAGGCCGGGGCGGCCGGGGCGTGATCGGGATCAAGCTGGACGACCAGGTGGGGCCGCTCGTTGCGGTGATCCTGGTGGCCGAGGACGACGAGGTGGCCCTGTCCACCGCCGGCGGCAAGGTGATCCGCTTCCCGGCAGCCCAGGTGAGCACGTTCTCCCGGTACGCGCGTGGGGTGCGGCTGATCCAGGTGGAGCCTGGGGACCGGGTGGTGTCGGCGGTGGTGGTGTGAAGGAGCGGCGATGGACGTTCGCCCGGAAGTAGAACGACAACTGGCTTTGATCGAGCACAACGTAGAGACCCTCCTCCCGCGGGAGGAGTTGGCGGCCAAGCTCGAGCGATCGCTGCGCCAGGGCCAGCCCCTGCGGGTCAAGCTCGGGATCGACCCCTCCGCCCCACATCTTACCCTCGGCCATGCGGTGGTGCTCCGCAAGCTCCGCGTGTTCCAGGACCTCGGTCACACCGCGGTGCTGGTGGTGGGGGACTTCACCCGCCGGATCGGCGATCCGTCCGGCAAGTCCAAGACGCGCGAGCCGATGCCGCCTGAGGAGATCGAACGCAACATGCACACGTACCGGGAGCAGGCGTTCCGCATCCTGGACCCGAAGCGGGCTGAGGTGCGGTACAACTCCGAATGGCTGGAGAAACTCACCCTGGCCCAGGTGATCGGCCTCACCGCGCGGTACACCGTGGCCCGGATGCTGGAGCGGGAGGACTTCCAGCGCCGGTTCCACGAAGGGTCGGCGATCACGATCATGGAGTTCCTGTATCCCCTGGCCCAGGCCTACGATTCGGTGGCGGTGCGGGCGGACGTGGAGCTCGGGGGCTCGGACCAGCGGTTCAACCTCCTCATCGGCCGCGACATCCAGGAGGCGTATGGCCAAGAGCCCCAGGTGATCCTGACCATGCCCCTCCTCCTCGGCACGGACGGGGTGTTTGCGATGTCCCAGTCCCGGGGGAACTACATCGGGATCGCCGAGCCGCCCGATGAGCAGTTCGGGAAGGTGATGTCGCTTCCGGATGAGCTCATGCCCCAGTACTACCGGCTCCTCACCGGGATCCCCTGGGAAGAGGTCCAAGGCCTGCACCCCAAAGAGGCGAAGAAGCGCCTGGCGTTCACGTTGGTCGCCCAGTTCCACGGCGAGGAAGCGGCCCGCCAAGCTCAGGCCCACTTTGAGCGGGTGTTCGAGGAAGAGAAGCCTCCTGCGGAGATGCCGGAGGTGCGGGTGGGGAAGCTCTTGGATGCGGACGGGGCGGTGGGGATCGTGGAGCTGCTCGTGGCGTCGGGGCTGGCTTCATCGAGGTCGGAGGCGCGCCGGCTGGTGGAGCAGGGGGGGGTACAGCTGGATGGGGTCAAGGTGGGGTCCCCGCAAGATCGGGTGGAGGTGCGGGCGGGGATGGTGCTACGGGTAGGCCGTCGCCGCTTCGCCCGCCTGCTCGTCTGACGGATCCGGTATCCAAGGGTGCCGCGTTGCTCATGCCCCATTTCCTCCGGTGGATGGCCCGGGGTCCGTCTTTCTGGACTGATAATCAAGCCATGTCGTAAAAGAAATTACTATTCAAGCGAACTTTGAGCGCTGACTTGACATTTAGGCAAGATCTGCCTATACTGGGGTGAGCATGCCGGGCGACCTTGGTCAGCGGTTGCGGGAGTTGCGGTTACAGAAGGGGTTGACCTTGCAGGAGCTCGCAGCGAAGATTGGGAAGTCCGAGAGCTACTTGAGCAAGCTCGAACACGGGAAGATCAACCCTTCCTTGACTTCTCTGAAGAAAATCGCTGACGCTTTGGGACGGCCCGTTGTCCACCTGTTTGAAGACAACCTGGCCTCGTTTCAAACCGTCCTCGCCGATGGGCAACGGCGCCGCATCATCGTGTCGCCCCATCTTGAATACGAAATCCTTTCGGCGCCCAACGCCCAGGTGGCCCTGTTCAAGGTTCGCCTCAAGAAAGGGGGGAGCAGCGGGGCCCAGGCCTACATCCATGAGGGCATTGAATGTGGGTTGATCCTGTCCGGAAAGGTCCGCATCGTGGTTGGGGACAAGGCGTACGTGCTCACGGCCGGCCAGAGCATCACGTTCCGCAGCGAGCAGCCTCACCGGTTCGAAAACGCCGGCGACGAGGAGGCAGTGGGGATCTGGGCGGTCAGCCCGCCCACGTTCTGACGATGGCCAAGATCAGAGTGGGGCTGATCCGCGTCATAAGCGACCTGGATCATGAACAAGCGCAGGTCCATGGTCGCATCCTGGAGCAGGCGTTCCCGACGCTTGCCGTGCTCACCCAGGCGATCGACGGCTTCCCGGGCGGCCTCTACAACAGGACGTTGGAGCAGCAGGCAGTCCCCGAGATCGTCCGGGTGGGCCGAGCGTTGGCGGCGCGCGTGGACGTGGTGGCCGTGAGCTGTGCCGCCGACCCCGGCGTGGACGAGCTGCGGGAGGCGTTGTCCATCCCCGTGGTGGGGGCCGGTTCCTGCCTCGGGCTCGTCGGGCGGGCGTTGGGGACGAAGATGGGCATCCTCACCATCGCCCCGTACGTGCCCCAGGCCATCGTGCGGGCCCTCCATGGGTGTGAGGTGGCATGGAGGCAGGTGGAGGGGGTCCACCGGACCACTGATCTGCCGGGGGCCATGGACGCCGTGGTCCAGGCGGCCGTCGGGCTCGTCGACCAGGGCTGCCGCGCGATCGGCCTCGCCTGCACCGGGTTCAGCACGGTGGGGGCGGCGGCGGCCCTGCGGCAGGCCCTTCCAGTGGTGGTGGTGGACCCTGTACTGGCCATGGGGGCAGCGATCACGTGCGTCCTGAACAGAAGGGGGTGAGAGTCCAGTTGTACCTCTTCGCGGGATGGTTGCGGGTGAAAAAGCAATGCTGAACGGAGTTGGTCGGTGTGAAAGGAGGAACAGATGAAAAAGGGCATAGTGCTGTTGGTGCTGATGGGCCTCCTCGGGGTCGTACTGGGTGCCACCGCGCAGACCCAGAGGCCGATGGTCACTGCGTTTCAGGAAGAGCCTGATTTTCTAGATCCACACCGGACCACCCGGTTCCACTCCCTGGTGGTCCTCAGCTACGTGGTGGAACCGTTGTTGGACATGGATCCGAGCTTCCAGCCGGTGCCTCTACTGGCTCGCTCGTTCGAGTGGTCCGAGGACAAGCTGACCCTAGTATTCCACCTGAAGCAGGGTGTCCTGTTCCACACTGGACAAGAGATGACCTCCCGTGACGTCAAGGCGTCTTATGAGCGGTACTTCCGGTTGTCCCCACTGGAGAACTACCTCGGCCCCAAGTACAACGGAATCACGGAGATCCAGACCCCAGACCCTTACACGGTGATCTTTAAATTCGCTACCCCCAAACCGCTGGCCCTGTACCACATCGCTGATGCCCATGCGAGCATCATGCCCGCGGATTGGTTGGCCACGATGCCCGATGAGGAGGTAGGGGTGAAGGGCCTGGTAGGCACTGGCCCCTACCGGTTCGACCGCTGGATCCGCGGGGACCGGATCGTCATGAAGCGGTTCGCCGCGTACAACCACGCCCCCGACTACATCTCTAACCCTGGCCCAGCGCACGCCGAAGAGCTCGTCATGCGCATCATCCCTGAGGCTGCAACACGGCTTGCGGAGATCTTGGCCGGGAACATCGATTATACGTTCGACGTCCCCCTCATGGGCTATCAGCAGCTGGTTGCGAACCCTAATCTTCAGGTTTACATGGCCCCCACGTATAGTGTGCAATATCTGGTTTGCAATATGAAGCGCGAGCTGTTTAATGATCGCCGCATTCGCCTCGCCATTGCTCATGCGATCAACAAGGAGGAGGTCGTCAAGGGAGCCTGGTTTGGCATCGCGTTCCCGCTCTACGGCCTTGTCGGGCCAGGGACCACCGGCTATTGGAAGGGGGTCGAGGAGATCGCCTACGCGTATGATCCCGAGAAGTCCGTGGCCTACCTCGAACAGGCCGGGTGGACAGCGGTCGACCGCGACGGAGTGCGGATGAAGGATGGGAAACGCCTTGAGCTCACGCTGATCTCCTTCTCCAACGTCGACCAATGGCGGCGGGCGGCGGAGGTGGTGCAGGCTCAGTTGGCCAAGGTGGGGATCAAGGTCAACCTTGCCCTGGCCGAGGTCGGGGCCACGTATGACCGCGCGCGGGCTGCCGACTATGACCTCGGCATCTTCCGCAACACGTGGTGGATGGGGGAGCCATACCTCACGTTCCTCACCCACTCCGTGAACATCGGCTCCAGCAACTTCGGGCAGTGGAAGAACGAGACCATCGATACCCTCCTTGATTTGTCTTCCAATGCCCTTGATGACGTGCTCCGCCGGGACGCGTTCGTCGTGGCTCAGGCCATTGTGGTAGAGTCGGCGGTGTGGATCCCGCTGGCGGTCAACGTAAACGTGGTGGCCGCCCGCCGCGACGTGGGCGGGCTCGACGAGCTGTTCTCCCACCCGTGGCAGCCACCGCTGATGCGGGCCTTGGTGTTGTACAAGCGCTAGGGGAAGGAAGGGGGAAAGGCCCGGAGGCCGGGACCACCCCGGCCTCCGGGCTTGCCTAGGGATGGGAGCCTACCTTGTTCGCCGTCTGTTGATGTTGGTCCCCACTCTCATAGGGGTCACGGCCATCGTCTTCTCCCTGATGCATGTGAGCGGGGATCCGATCCGTCTGCTCTTCGGTCCCAACGTGTCCGAGGAGAAGGTCTTGGAGAAGAGGGCCGAACTTGGTTTGGACAAGCCCATCCACGTCCAATACTGGAACTGGTTGACCCGGGTCGTTCAGGGCGATCTTGGGCTGTCCATCCACGTCCAAGATCGCGTAGCAACCTTGATCCTGGCCCGTATTGGCCCGACGTTGGAGCTGACCATCCTCGCCCTGATCCTCACCGTAGTGATCGCGATCCCCATCGGGATCATCTCCGCTATGCGCCCCTATACCATCGTTGACAATGTCAGCCGGTTCGTCGCTCTGTTTTGGGTTTCCATGCCTTATTTTTGGCTGGGGATCATGTTGATGATGGTATTTGGCTTGAGGTTGCGGCTCCTCCCCATTTCCGGGAGGGGGGGACCACTGTGGACCGTTGACGGACTGAGATCCGCACTTCTCCCTGTGTTGACCCTAGGGCTCCCTCCTATTGCCCTGTTCACCCGGTTGACTCGCTCGGCGATGCTCGAGGTTATCAATGAAGAATACATCCGGACGGCACGGAGCAAGGGGGTGCACGAAGTCATCGTTGTGGTTCGCCACGCCCTTCGCAACGCGCTGATACCCGTGGTCACATTGCTTGGGCTGCGCTTGCCTTGGCTATTCGGAGGAGCGGTGATTACAGAAACAGTTTTTGCCTGGCCGGGCATGGGGAGGCTCCTTGTCAACGCGGTGATGGAACGGGATTACCCGGTGGTCCAGGGCATTGTCCTCGTGATCGCCCTGTTGACGGTCCTGGCCAACCTCGTCGTGGACTTCGCGTACACGCTCATTGACCCACGGATCCGCTACGGTTAGACATGAAACAGTTCTTTTCGTCGCGGGCAGTTCGCAGGTTCACGCGTAACCGGCTCGCCTTAGTCGGGCTGTTCTTCGTGGCGGCGGTGGGACTTACGGCCCTGCTTGCCGACGTAATCGCTCCGTACAACCCCCTGGCCATGGACTTCGATGCCTTGCTGTCCCCACCATCGGCGACGCACCCCATGGGCACCGATGTGCTTGGCCGAGACCTTTTAAGTCGGGTGCTGTACGGGAGTCGTTATGCGCTTCTTATCGGGATGGGTGTGGTTGTTCTTCAGATGGTGTTGGGAGGAATCCTTGGGCTGGTGGCCGGGTTCGCGGGGGGGGTTGTGGATGGCCTGATCATGCGGGCGGTGGACATCGTGTGGTCCATCCCGGGGTTAGTGCTTGCCCTTGCTCTGGCGGGAGCGTTGGGTGGTGGAATTGGAGTGATGATCATAGCCATTGCTGTAACTGGGTGGGGACAATTCACCCGGCTTCTTCGGGGACAGGTCCTCTCTCTACGCGAGTTGGACTACGTGACGGCGGCCTACGCTTTGGGTGCTTCCCGAACACGAATATTGTTTCGTCACGTCTTGCCCAACACCCTTGGTCCGGTGGTCGTGTACACTACGCTGGAAATGCCGGCGGCCATCCTCTCCTCAGCGGCGCTGAGCTTCCTTGGGGTGGGGGCCCAGCCCCCGATTCCGGAATGGGGGGCATTGATCGCTGACGGCCGTGGGCTCATCAGCTTCGCGTGGTGGGTTTCCACATTCCCCGGGCTTGCGATCATGATCACCGCCTTGGGGTTCAACTTTGTCGGCGACGGGCTGCGGGACGTCCTGGACCCCAGGTTCGAACGGCGCATTTGAGGAGGGACCATGACTGTGAGCGAGGCGATCAAACGCTGGGACTGCGAGCGAGAGGTGACGACGGTCTGCTCCGAGCTCATTCGTTTTCCCAGCGAGAACCCGCCTTGTGACGTGACGGGGATCGCCGCGTACATCCTGGAGCGCCTGCATCGCGCGGGGATCCCCGCCCGCCAGCTTTCCGCCGCACCGGGGATGACGAGTGTGGTCGGGGAGCTCGACTTCGGCCCCGGCCCGTGCCTCGTCGTGAACGGGCACATGGATGTCGTCCCAGCCGGCGACCGCGAGCGGTGGGCATTCGACCCGTTTGGCGGGGAGGTGCGCGAGGGGTACGTCCTCGGGCGGGGGGCGAGCGACATGAAGGGGGGCTTGGCCGCCCTCCTCGTGGCCCTCAGCGAGGCCGTGCGGTGGGACAGCCTGCGGGGCAAGGTCCTGTTCATGGCCGTCCCCGACGAGGAAACCGGGGGTTGGTACGGAACACGTTGGCTCCTTGAGCAAGGGTTCACGGGGGATGCGTGCCTCATCGCCGAACCCTCGGGGATCAATCCGACCATCGGCCAAAAGGGGGCCCTCTGGTTGCGGGCCATGACCCGAGGGGTCCCTGCCCACGGCAGCCTATCGCCCCTTGTTGGTGAAAACGCGATCCTGCGCATGACAAAGGTCATTGAAGCAGTCTATTCCATTTGGGGAAGGTCGTGGACCATTCCCCCGGAACCCCGTCGATTGATCTCCGAAACTCAGGCCATCCTTCGCGAGGAAGGTCTTGAGGTTCAGGCTGAGGTTTTAGACCATGTCACGGTGAACGTGGGGCGGATTTCCGGTGGGGATAAGGTGAACATCGTTGCCAGCCGATGTGAGGCCGAGTTCGATTTGCGGGTGCCCGTCGGGGTCCCGGTGGGGGTTGTGCTCGACCTCTTCCGGCAATTGGTGGAAGAGCGAGCTGGTTCCGGAGTGGAGATCACCCCCCTTCGCGAACCGATCGAGGCGAACTACACCCCACCCGCGCATCCTTTCGTTCAGCTCGTGCTCAGGATCATCCGTGAGGTCGCTGGGGACACGTCCCGCCCGGTCTTACAGTGGGCATCGAGCGACGCCCGATTCTTCCGGCGCCACGGGATCCCAACACTCCAGTTCGGTCCTGCAGATCTGCAAGGAATCCATGGTTACGATGAGCGGGTGGCGGTGGCCCAGCTTGTCCAAGCCGCGAGAGCATATGCGTTGCTCATCCACGACTATCTTTCGCCGGGTGATGGAGGTGGCTCCCGTGCTGCGTGAGGTCATGGAAGCGATGGAGGTCCTGGAGAGCCCCCATGCGTCGGGGGACGACGTGGCGGCGTGGCTCCGCCGATGGGGGGCGGAGGAGGTGCGGGTGGTGCGGGTGAACGGCGAGGCTGGGAGCACCGACTTCGTCAAGGTCCGCATCCCTGGGCAGGGCCGTGGGCCCACGCTGGGGGTGATCGGGCGGTTGGGCGGGGTCGGGGCCCGTCCGAGTCGGCTGGGGCTTGTGTCCGACGCCGACGGGGCCATCGTCGCCCTGGCCTGCGCGGCCAAGCTGGTACGGATGGCCAGCTCCGGCGACGTTCTGCCCGGGGACGTGCTCGTGGCCACCCACATCTGCCCCAACGCCCCCATCATCCCCCACGACCCTGCCCCGTTCATGGACGCCCCGGTGGACATGGGGACGATGAACCAGTACGAAGTGGACCCACGGATGGAGGCGATCCTCTCCGTCGACGCCACCAAGGGCAACTGGGTCATCAACCGCCGCGGGTTCGCGATCAGCCCCACCGTCAAAGAAGGCTACATCCTGCGGGCCAGCGAGGACCTTCTGGAGATCATGCGCTATGTCACAGGGGAGCCACCGGTGGTCTTCCCCATCACCACCCAGGACATTACCCCCTACGGGAACGGAATCCATCACCTAAACAGCATTCTCCAGCCCGCCACTGCCACCGCCGCCCCCGTGGTGGGGGTAGCGACCACCGCGGCGATCCCCGTGCCTGGGTGCGCTACCGGGGCCAACCACCCCCTCGACCTGGAGCTGGCCGCGCGGTTCTGCGTGGAAGTGGCCAAGGCGTTCACCGCCCGCGCGTGCCGGTTCTACGACCCGGAGGAGTTCTCGCGGCTGCTCGCGCTGTATGGGCCGCTATCGCACCTCCAAACGTTGGGCAAGGCATGAAACGGATCGCCCTCGTGACGATCGGGCAGGCGCCCCGGGACGATGTGGTGCCCGAAATCCGTGCCCATCTCCCCCCGGAGGTGGAGATCGTGCAAGCCGGGGCGTTGGACGGCCTCACCGTGGACGAGATTGCCACCCATCCCCCGCTTGGGGAGGACAGCACCCTCGTCACCCGCCTTTCCGACGGCCGAGAGGTCACGGTGCACCGGGAGTTCGTCCATCACCGCCTGCAGGAAGCGATCCGCGCTGTGGAAAAAGACGTGGCGCTGATCGGGATCCTGTGTTCCGGGACCTTTCCCCCCTTGCGGGCCCGGGTTCCCGTGGTCGTGCCCCATGTTCTCGTGAGATCGTACGTGTCAGCCCTTCCTGGGCCGCTTGGGATCCTGGTCCCTTCGCCGCGGCAGGTGGCCCCGGCGGTGGAGGAGGTGCGGGGGTGGGGGGTGGAGGCGGTCGGAGCGTCGGTCTCCCCGTATACGGGTAGGGCCCACCTGGGCGCGGCTGCCCGGGGGCTGGCCGAGCGCGGAGCGACGGCGTTCCTCCTCCACTGCTTCGGGTACAGCGAACGGATGAAGGACGAGGTGCAGGCGGCTACCGGAGCCCCTGTGCTCCTCGTTCGGTCCATGCTCGCCCGGGCCCTGGCCGAGCTGGTCTAGGGACGTGGGTGCCTGCCTAGTAGCCGGGGACGCCCAGGCTCCGGCAGGCCTCCACTACCTCCGGGTGCACGTACCGGCCGTCGACCTCCAGCGGTTCCCCGTCCAGGTAAATGGACGGACAGAGGACCACTCCGTCGGTGTGCGATGCCGCCTGCCAGGTGAGCCCGCCGATCTGTGCTCCCTGGGTGCCAATGCCCATCTCGATGCACCCGAACACGCGCTCGTCCTCCACGATCCGCCCGGTGGGGCGGGTCACCCCAGGGTTGAACCCCAGAGAGTAATGGGCGATGCGATACATGTTGGGGTCGGCGAAGGAATCGAGCCACCGCTTGAACACCTGCGCCTCCGCCCCACCCCGTACGGCGACGATCACCCCCTGATGGACCTCCAGCTCCACCGGGGAGGCAAGCCGGCCCAGCTCTGTCGGCGGCCACAGGGCGCCGTCGAACACGAGCATGCCCTCGATCGTGGACTCCACCGGACACCAGGAGATCTGCCCGCCGAGCATGATCGGCTCGCCCGGGGTGTCGGCGAGCTTGCCCGCGTGCCGCACCCGTCGGCCGCGGTTGTGGGCCACGAGGTCAGTGCCCGCGGGGCTGGTGACCCGCACCTCATCGGCCCTGGCCACGATACGCTGCAGGGCCTCCCCTAGGGCGAGCATCTTCGGGTAGTCCACGCGGCCGATGCACCGCACGAGCATGTCCACGTCCATACCGGTGAGGCAAATGTACCGACACCCGCCGGCGAGGGCCGCTCGGTGAGCGGCGGTGTGCAGGAGGTAAGCCACAGCCAGCTCGATCCACACCTGGGCCCGCGCCGCTGCCCCGGCCACCGGGGGCGGGGGCTCCATCACCGGGGCCGGGCTGGTGGGGTAGACCACCAGGGTGGGGACGGCCCGAGCCGCGTAGGCGGCCTGGGCGACCAGCTCCGCCACCCGCCGGTCACCCATCGTGTCCACGGTAATCAGCACGTTCTCGCCCGGGCGAACGAGCATCACCTCCTCCACCAGCTTGCGCGCCGCCCCGGCCGCCTCGAACGCGAGGTACTGATCGGTCGGTTCCACACCCAGCGCGAGCTCCATCTCTCCTCCCTTACCAGCCGAACGTCCACCGCCCCTCGTCCATGACCACCTGCCCATCGAGGAGCAATGTGGCCCGGGGGACGACGAAGTCGGCGTGATAGTCGGCCACGTTGGCCCCGCCCATGTGGGAGTTGTCCCCAATGGCCACGTGCACGGTACCCTTGATCTTCTCCGCCTCCAGGGTGATGTCCGTGCGCCGCGCGTTGGGGTTCGTCCCCACGCCCAGCTCGGCCAGGTGGCGCCGGGCCCGCTCTTCTGCGGTGGGTTGGCGGCCTTCCATGCCCAGCAAACCCCGTAGATGTTCCCCCACCTCTCCCCCGCCGTCCACGGCGACCACCGTGCCGCCGGAGAACACCAGGCGCATCGGCTCGACGAGGCGGTGATGCCAACCCGGCTCCACGGCCAGCACCCCCTCCGCCGTCCCCTCCACGGGGGCGATGTACGCCTCGCCCCCGGGCAGGTTCCCCCACATGCCGGGGCGGAGGTACAGACCATCGTCCACCCGCCCCTCCCGCCCCTCCAGGCTGAATTCGAGGTCCGTACCCGCGGGGGACCGCACCGTGGCCACGCGGGCAGCGGTGAGGCAGGCGGCGATCCGCGCCGTCTCCTGCGCGATGCGGCGGTAGTCCACGGCCAAGGGACCGTCCGGGTAGAACATCTCCGGCACGAAGCGGGGCATGCTCGCCACCCGTGCCCCGGCCCGGCACGCGCCCTCTCGGGCGTGGGTATGGCTGAGGGAAAAGGAGGTGATGGCCACCACCACGTTCGCTTCCCGCAGCCTTGCCGCCACCTCCCGGCCGGGCTCGCTCCCCGAGCGTCCGGTGGCCGGGTAGGCCAGGAAACCCACCGCACAGGCCGGCAGCTCTTCGGCGGCGATCTCCGCCACCCGACGAGCCAGCGCCGCCCGCCGGAAGGCCTCCTCAAGCTGCGATACAGGCCACTCTTCCCACTGTTCGGGCGTCGGCACGTCGGTTACCACGAGCACGGACTCCCCAGCCTGGACCCCGAGGTTCGCGCGCAGCATCCCCACCACACCCGGACGGATGGTCTCCGCGTCGATCTCCATTGGTCTACCTCCCGTTCCTGTGTTCAGCGCCAGATCTTGGGCGGGGGAGGGGGATAGGCGGCTTTGCTGTGAGCGATGCCCATCTTCACGTACGCCTCGGCCAGCTTCACTGCTGCCACCGCTGGCACGACCACCGGAATCCCCAGTCCCCGTCGCAGCTCATCCGCCACCCCCAGCAGTGACCCGCAGCCCAGGATCACGACCTGTGCCCCGCGGGCGACAAGCTCCCGCCCTGCTGCCAGTCCCGCCTCCACGGCCCGGCGGTGGTCACCGAGGCCGAGGACGGGAATGCCCAAGGGGACTACACCAACCAGCCGTCCCTCCACCCCCAGCGTCCGGGCCTTCCTCCACAGTCGAGGCACGGCCTCAGGGATGGTGGAGATGATCCCGAACCGGTCGCCCAGGAGAAGGGCGGCCACCTCGGCAGCCTCGCCCAGCCCGACGACGGGGATGGAGACCGCCTCCCGAGCCCCATCCACCGCCGGGTTGCCGAAGCAGTACACGATCACCCCGTCGGCGCCCGCCCGCTCGGCGGCGGCCGCGGCCTCGATCACGTAAGGCGCGACCAGCGTCTCGTCGTACGTGCACTCGATGGACTCCGGGCCATGGGCGAGGTGGACCACGTTCACCGCCGTATCCCGATCGGCGGCGGCCTGGCACAGCTGGCGCACGCCTTCGTTCCAGCGATCAGTGGACACGGGGATGATGACGTGTAGCTCTATGGGCATCAATTTTAGTTTACCCCACGCGGAAGAGACGGCCAAGGGCGTGGATCGACCAGCGTTCAGAGGGCGAGGTCGAGGCGTGGAGGGATACCATCTCCGTCGCCTCGCACCTACAATCGAGGCGGAGGTGATCGTGGGCACGATGATCCCGAGGTGGCTTGCTGGAAGATGGAAGAGGGCTTCCGTTGCCCTGCTCCTCGTCGGGCCCGTCTTTCTCGTCGGCTGCCTGCCCGATGGGGGGCCAAGCTGGCCGTGTTCCAGCCCGGCGCCGGAGCGTGCAGCGCCGACCCGGCGCGGGTTCAGGTCCAGGCCGAGGCAGGCGGCCTCACGGTCTCCGGCGCGTTTCTCGCCCCAACCCCATGCCACTCCCTCCGCGCCGTCCTCGGCCACCCGAGCCAGGGTGAGCTGGTGCTGACCATCACGGCCGCACCCTCCGAGGAAATGTGCGTCCAATGCCTGGCCCTCATCCCCTACGAGGGGCGCAACGAGGGCCTGGCCCACGGGCGCTGGCACCTGCGCGTCTACCACGAGGCGGAGCTGCTCTGGGATGCCTGGCACGAGGTCACGCCTCCATAGCCTCTCCACGCGTCCTTCACCCTGGATGCACACCCCATCCTTACCGTTTTACATGAATTCTTGAAGGAAGGGGGGATCGCCGATGACGAAGGCGTGGATCGCGGTGGGCTTGGCCGGGGTGGTGGCCGTGGGGGGATTGGCGTCCGTTGCCGGGGGTGGCTTCGGGTCCCGCGGGGAAGGGATCGGGGCGCTGGTGGTGATCAACGCGCTGGAGCTCTCCCAGGACCAAATGAAGGCCCTCCTTGCGCTCACCCAGGAGCTCATGCCCCTGCGCGAGGAGATCCTGGCGGGGAAAGACGCGCTCAAGGAGAAGCTGATCGCGTTCCAGGGTACCCCGGAGGAGCTCAAGGGATTGCTGCAGGAGTCCTGGGCCGGGGAGAGAGAGCTGGTGCAGGCATTTGCCGACAAGGCGCTGGACGGGATCAAGGGGATTCTCACCGCCCGCCAGTGGGAGCGCCTGCTCCTCTCCGCGGGCGGGCGTCGGTCGCGGCCGTTCCTCCAGCAGTTCCGGGAGCGCCAGCAGACGATGCCGATGACGCCCATGTCTCCGCTTCGCCCGATGGTGCAGCCGTGGCCGCGGTGGTGGCACCCGTTCCAGCAGCAACCGGCGTGCCCGATGACGCAGCAGCGGCCGATGACGATGCAGCGTGTCCCAATGGGGATGATGGGCACGCTCGGGGCCCAGGGCCGGATGTTCCTGCCGTGGCTCATCGTCCACCTCCCGGACCTCCAGGAAGCCCTGGAGGCCAAGTTGAGCCACGGTTCCTGAACTTACCCACCCCACCCGCCGCGAAAACGGCGGCCCAGTGCGGGGAGTGGGGTTCCCAGCCCTGCTCCCCGCCGCTCTTTGGAGAGAGCGGCGGGGAGCTACTCGACGGTCAGGGACTCCGCCGACCGGTCGGGGTCGGCCAGCAGGAATTGATCGCTCACGGCGAGCGCGTCCACCGGGCATGCGTCCACGCACTGGGCGCAGAACGTACACCGGGTCACGTGCATGCGGATCTTCTTCACCTCGGGGCGGAACTGGATCACCTTGGCCGGGCACACCCGGATGCACAGCTGGCATCCGATGCACTTGTCGCGGTCGTAGGCGATCCGCCCCCGGAACCGGGGCGGCACCGGGACCGGCGGCACGAGCTTGGTTTTGCCCGACTGGATCTTTCCCAGGAACCCGGTCACCGACTTGGGCATGTACTTGGCCGGGAACCGGTTGGTCGCCGGGCGCGTGAAGAGCTGGCTGAACAGGATCTTCAGGATCATCCCATCACTGCCTTGTCCAGCACGAGCAGCACCAACCCGGCCACGGCCGCCGCCGTGATCTGAAGCCAGAACCCGCGGACCACCTGATCCACCTTGAACCGGGCCATTGCCACCCGCACCGTGGTCACCGCGGCGAACATCACCACGAACACCTTGACGAGGAAGAACGCGACGTCGAGCACCTGCCCGCCCACGCCCTTGACCCCGAGCGGCGCGGCGATCCCGTACGGGATGAACAAGGTCACCACCAGCGCCGCCATCGCCACCGTCTTCACCGCGTCGGCGAGGTAGAACAGGGCGAGGTAGGTCCCGGAGTACTCCACCATCAGCCCCCCGGCGATCTCCGTCTCCGCCTCGGGGATGTCGAACGGGATCTTGGAGAGCTCGGCCGGGGTCACCACCAAGAGGCAGCCGAGGAGGATGGCCAGCCCGAACACCCCCAACGGCCCCACCGCCGTCCACAACGGGTTTGCGGAGATGGTGGCCAGCGAGAACGCCGGTCCCACCTCCAGGGCCCTGAGCCGCCACACCACCCCGACGAGCGCCACCGCAAGCGGGAACTCATAGGACATGAGCATCACGATCTCCCGCTGCCCGCCCACCGTGGCCAGGGGCGATCCGGACGCGAACCCGCCCAGGGCCATCGCCAACGCTGGCACCGCCAGGAGGTACAGGACCAGCACTGCGTCCCCGTACCCGCGGAGGATCGGGGGGAACGGCCCCCAGGGGAGGTAGAGGAGGGCGGTGAACGAGGCCACGGCCGCCAGGAACGGCATCGCCGAAAACAGCCACCCCACCGCGTCCCGCGGGACCACCGTCTCCTTCATAAGGAGCTTTCCGAGGTCGAGGAACGGTTGCCGGAGCGGAGGGCCGACTCTGGCCTGCATCCGGGCGGCGAGCTTGCGATCGAGGCCCTTGTAGACCAGGCCCACGACGCCGCTGCCGACCATCACCGCCGCTGCCTGCCACACGAGATGCACACCGCTCATCGGACACCTCCGAGACCCGTGATCCGTGACCCGTGGTCCGTGATCCGGCGCGTTTTCTCCCGGGAGAGCCGTAGGAGCTCCTCCTTGTGCATCGTCGCCTCCGAACCATCGCGCACCATGTGCACGCGGTCCATGCAGCAGATGCAGGGGTCGATCGAGGCGGCGATGATCGGGATGTCCGCGATCTCCTGGCCCTCGAACATCGGTTCCCAGCTCATCAAGTTCGAATAGGTGGGGGCCTTGACCTTCCACACCACCGGCTCCTCGACCCCCGCCTCCAGGCGCACGTAGTGGATGACCTCCCCCCGCGGGGCCTCGTGCCAGCCCAGGCCCTCCCCATGGGCCTTCTTGAGGTGGGCCAGCAAGGCCGGGATCTTGGGGAACGAGGTGATCTCCCCGTCCGGCATCTCCAAGAGCGCCCGCTCGATCAGGTCCAAAGACTGCCCGACCTCGAGGAGCCGGACCACGATCTTGTCGTACACATCACCACGGGGCTCGAGGCCCCAGTCGCGGGGGGTGATCGCCTTGACCCCGAGCTCCCCGTAGGCGAGGTACGGCCGGTCCTGGCGCACGTCCTTGGCTAGGCCCGACGCCCGGGCGGTGGGGCCGACCGCGCACAGGGCGTCGGCTTCCTCTGGCTCCAGTACCCCCACCCCGCGGGTGCGGGCTTCCACCGACGGGTCGCGCAGGAACGTGTCCAGAAGCTCGTCCAAAAGCCCCCGGTAGTAGCGGATCGTGTCTTGGACCTTGGGGTGTTGGTCCGGGGCGATGTCCCGCCGCACCCCGCCGTAGATGGGGATCGCGTAGTTGATGCGGTTCCCAGTGAGCTCCTCCAGGATGTCGAGGACCTTCTCCCGCACCTTCCAGGTGAGGTGGAGGAGGGTGTCAAACCCGAGCTCGTGGGCGGCCACCCCGGCCCAAAGGAGGTGGGAGTGGATGCGCTCAAGTTCAGAGATGATCACCCGGATGTACTGGGCGCGGGGCGGAACCTCGATCCCCGCCGCCTGCTCCACGGCTTGGGTGAGGGCGATCGGGTGAGAGATGGAGCAGATGCCGCAGATCCGCTCCGCGAGATACAGGACCTGGATCAGGTTCCGTCGCATCCCCATGTACTCGATCCCACGGTGGGCAAACCCGGTGCGGATCTCCACCCCGACGATCCGCTCCCCTTCGACCTGGAACGAAAGCCGGATCGGCTCCTTGAGCGCGGGGTGGATCGGTCCGATCGGGATGCGGAACGTGTTCTCGGCCTCAGCCATCCTTGCCCTCCCATTCCACCATGCGCCGGAGGAACCGTTCCATCTCCGGCTCGTCCTTCCGCCACGGGTGCACCGGAAGATCATCGGGGAGGAACACGTGACGGCTGTCGGGGATGCCCACGAACTCGACGCCAAGGAACTCGATCTTCTCCCGTTCGGTCGTCTCCGCCCCGGGGATAAGATGACAGATGGACGGAACCCTCGCGTCATCCTTGGGCACCGCGAGGCGGAGCGTGACCATCACCTCGCCCCCCTCGGTGCCGTAGCCGACGGCGATGTGGTAGAGGAGCTCGATCCTCTCTCCTGCGTCCTGCCCGGAGATGACGGACATGTGCAACGGGCCGAGGGCCTTGAGGGCCGCCACCGCGGGGACGATCGCGTCTCGGTCGATCTCCGCCCAGATCTCCTTGAGCTCCACGGGGGCCTTGGCGCCGACGCGGCGCACGCGGACCTCCGTGTGCGCCAGGCCTTCGCCCAGGGCGGCCTTGAGCACGTTCAGAACTTGATCAACCTTCATGCCTTCTCTCCCGCGGCTACCCGCTCCAGCTTGGCCACCGCCTTGACGACGCCGTCGATGATCGCCTCCGGCCGGGGCGGGCACCCGGGCACGTACACGTCCACTGGGATCACTTGGTCCACCGGGCCGACCACGTTGTAGGACTCGTAGAACACGCCGGACGTGGATCCACACCCGCCGACCACGACCACCGCCTTGGGATCGGGGGTCTGGGCGTACACCCGCTTCAGGCGCTCGGCCATCATCCGTGTCACCGGCCCGGTGACGAGGAGCACGTCGGCGTGGCGTGGGGACCCCACGAGCTTGATTCCAAAGCGCTCGACGTCGTACCGCGGGGTGAGGGCAGCCACGATCTCGATGTCGCAGCCGTTGCACGAGCCGGTGGCGACATGGAAAACCCACAGCGCCCGCTTGAACGAGGAAAGCCCCATCTCCTCTCCTACACCATCGCCACGAGCAACGCCATCGCCAACACCACCACGAACCACGCCACGTAATCCGCTACGAACCCGGAATGGAACGCGCGCAATCGCTCCACGTACGGGCGCAATCCTTCCACAAATCCCCAGTACAGGTGCTGGCCGCCGACGCGCGCCCCCTCCGGCGCTGCCTCGCCGGACAGGAACGGGAGCTCCTCCTCGGTGCCCCGCTTCCAGTCGCGGCGGCCGCGGGACCAGAGGAGCCCCGCGAGGAGCAGCACCCCGGCCGCCGCCGCCAGCCAGGCAAGCGGGCTCCAGTAGCCTTCCCCGGTGACAAGCCTCATCCTATCCTCCCAGCACCGCCGCCAGGTACAGGTCCCGCCCCTGCCACAGCGCCTCCGCCGCCGGGGCCACGAGGTGGCGGACGAAGAAGTCCGGGGCGAGTCCCAGCGCAAGTACGGCCAGGGCGAGAACGCCCATGGCCAAGACCATCCCGAAGGGCTCCGGCTCCGATGGCTTCCCGCGAGGCCCGAGGAACGCTCCCTGGAACGCGCGGATGAACACGGCGAGGAGCAGGATCGACGCCAAGGTCGCCAGCGCGGTCAGGATCGGCGACAGCCGGAAGCTGGACTCGTAGATCATGAACTTGGAGGCGAACCCGTTCAGGGGCGGGATCCCGGCCAGGGCCAGTGCCCCAAGCAAGAAGAACCCCGCCGTCCATTTGAGATCATGGCTGAGACCACCGAGGCCTCGCAGGTCGCGGGCGCCGGCGGCCCGCTCCACCGCCCCTACGCATAAGAACAGAAGGCCGATCGCCGCAGCGTCGTTGAGCATGTGAAAGATGCCGCCCTGCATGGCCACAAGACCGTACTCCGGTCGGGCCCTGATCACGGTGAACCCGACCCCGACCCCGAGGAGCATGTATCCGATCTGCGACACTGCCCCATAGGCGACCAGCCGCCCGAGGTCGGTCTGGATCACGGCCATCAGCGCCGCCACCACCAGCGTCACCGTCCCCAAGCCCGTCACCAGCCACCCCACCACCGGGTCGGTGATGCCGCCGAACAGGGTGAACAGGATCCGCAGGAGGCCATACAGCGAGGCTTGGGTGTTGGCCACGAGGAGGATCACCGCCTGGGCCGGGGCCTCTCCGTAGGCGTCCGGGGCCCACATGTGGGCCGGCACCGCCCCGACCTTCATGAGAAGCCCGCCGAGGAGGAGCCCGAGCGCGATCCGGTCCGGGAGTGACCCTTGGATCCGGGAGGAGAGGTACGCAAGGTTCAAGGCCCCATGCTCGCCATAGAGGACGGCGATCGCCAGGAGCACGAGGAGCCCGCCCACGGTGTACATGACCATCGTCTTGAACGCGGCTTCCACCCCCCGCGCCTCCCACGTCCGGTACCCGATGAGCCCGCAGGCGGCAATGCTCGTGACCTCGAAGAACACGAAGAAGTTAAACAGATCCCCGGTGAGCACCATCCCCAACATCCCCGCCCACAGGAGCAGCCCCAGGGTGAGGGCGAGGGTCTTCCCGTGGTCCTCCGTGAGGAACCGCCAGGCGTAGAGGAACGAAACCAACGCCACCAGCACCGAGATGAGGGCCGTGAACGCCCCCATGCCATCCACCACGAGCATGATCCGGATCGGAAAGCCCCCCGGCGCGAGCGTCTCCCCGGGCGAGGACGCCCCGAGCGTGTACACCTGGATCCCCCCGGTGAACACCTGCACGGCCAGGAGCACCACCATCGCCGCCGTGAACGCCCCGACCAAGAAAAGCCAGAGTTCCCCCAGACGGCGATGAAGCTTGGCCCACAGGGGGAGGGCAAACCCGCCGAGCAGCGGCACGGCGATGGCGAGGATCGAGGCGTGGGGGGCGAGGTTCATCCGCGGAGTTCCCGGACCTTGCGCGCGTCCAGCGTCCCGCGGTGGCGCCAGATCACGACCACGAACGCGAGCGCGAGGGCTGTGGTGGCGAGGCCGATCACGATGCTCGTTAGGGTCAATGCCTGGGGCGTAGGCAGCACCATGCGCACGCCGGGTGGGGCATAGGTATAGATCGGGACCGCCCCGCCCTGCACGTACCCCAGCGCCACCAGGAACAGGTTGACCCCGTTTTCGATCAGGGTCAGCCCGATCACGAGCTTGATCAGGTTCCGCTTGGCAAGAAGGGTCCACAGCCCGAGGGCTACAAACACCATGCACACCACGAACGGGAGGTTACCGGTCATCCTCGCCTCCGAACAGCCCGAACAGCACCACTACCGAGCCCAGCCCGGCGATCACCTTGAGGCCCACCGCCCAGTTCATGAGGGGGAGGGTGCCCGCGGTGTTGAGGTACCCTGGGTTCGGCCCGGGCGGCACGGACTGGCCGAACAACCCACCTACCCCGGCGAGCACGTTGGCGAAGAACGTGAACGGGATGCCGATCAACCCAAGGACGACGAACGCTACCCCGCCCAGGCTCTCCAACGCGGACAGGAGATCCTTGTACTTCTTGAGCGAAGCTTCGCCGAACGCCACCAACACCAGGGCCAGGGCCGAAGCCACCACCGCCCCGCCCTGGAACCCCCCGCCCGGGGTGAGGTGCCCGTGCATGATCACGTATCCCCCGAACGCGAACACGATCGGGAGAAGGATCCGGGCGATCGTGCGCACGACGACGCTCATCGCCGCACCTTCCTCAAGATCAACGCCACCCCGACCACGGCGCAGAACAGCACCGTGGCCTCGCCCAAGGTGTCGTAGCCCCGATAGTCGAACACGACCGCGGTGACCACGTTGTTCGCCGCCACCTCGGCCTGGGTGTAATCGATGAAGTACTGGTCCATCTCGAATGCCTTCGGTGCCCCGAACGGGCGCATCCCGGTCCCCAGCAGGACGAGGAATCCCGCCACGACCAGGAACGCCGCCAGCACGAACCAGCGTTTCACTCCTCTTCCTTTCTCCGCGTCTTGCGGATGGCGAGGATGAAGATCGCCGTGGTCAGGGCGGCCCCGATCCCGGCCTCGGCGATGGCCACGTCCGGTGCCTGGAGGAGGTAGAACTCCAAGCTGAGGAGCAGGCTCGCTCCCCCGAGGGCCAACACCGCCGCCAACAGGTCCTTGAGCCACACCGCGAGCACCGACCCGATCACGATCAGAACCAAGGTCATCACCTGCAGGACGGCCCACACCGTCATCGCCTTTCCTCCAACCGGTCGACGACCGCCCGGAACGGCTTGATCCCCGCGCGGTGGGCGGCCCGGGCCAGGGCGTGGGACCCGGTGGGGTTGGTGAGGAGGAGGAACACGAGCGCCAGGAACGCGCGCACGGCCATCGTCCCGCCGATGCCCCCGCCCTGGGCGAACCCGTACACCGCCACCCCCAGGAGAGAGAAGATGGACCCGAAGGTGGTGCACTTCGTGGCCCCGTGGACGCGGGTGTACACATCCGGGAACCGAAGCAGGGCCACCGCGCCCAGGCCGTTGAACACGGCCCCGATGGCGAGGAACGCGTAGATGAGGGCGTTCACTTGAGGCCCCCCTCGAGGTAGCGGGCGATGTAGAGCGTGCTCACGAACGAGAGCAGGGCGTACACCAGGGCCACATCCATCAGCACCACCTGGCCGAACGCGGCCCCGAGGAGGATCATCGTCGCCACGACCAGGGTGTTGATCGTGTCCAGGGCCACCGCCCGGTCGGCGGCGGTGGGGCCGATCCCGAGCCGCACCATGGACGCCAGGATGAACCCAAGGAGCACCGCTGCCGCCACGCCAAACGGGAGAGCCACGATCATTCGGCAATCCTCCGTGCCCAGTTCGGGAACGATCCACACACGCGTTCCGGGGTGGGGGACTCGTCGGTCACGTTGATCCAGTGCACGTAGAAGTCGCCCGAGCCGTCGTCGATGTCCACGGTAAGGGTGCCCGGGGTGAGGGTGATGGAGTTGGCGAGGAGCGTCCGGCCGAACTCGGTATGGAGGCCCGGGTTGAACCGGACGATCCCCGGACGGATGCGGCCGGTGATCACCCGCCACGCCACGTCCAGGTTGGCCTTGGCCATCGCCACCAGGAACGGGCCGATGAGGTAGATCAAGAACAGGATCCAGCGCTGGGGTTGGAGCAGCCGCCAGCCGCCCCGCGCCCACAGGAAGGCCCCGGTGGCGAGGGCGGTCACCGCCGCGAGGACAGCCCCGGCGATGAGCTCATCGGGGGCCCACAGGCCGAGGGAGCCGGTGAACGTGGCGAGCAAAAGATAGACGGCGAACGCAAACATCCCCGTCGCCGTCCACTCCGCAGCCCTGCGCATGCCGGGCGAACTATAGCACAGCCCCGGCCCGTCTTGCAAGCGTGGACGGCGCAGGAGTCCGGTTTCCTAGGCGCTCGAGTGGTTGTCGTCTGGCAACGGGAGGGGTATGATCGCCCCGCCGTGCACGACATTACCGCTGGGTTTGGCGATGTGCTGAAGCGCCAGTTCGAGCTGGCGGAGCGCAACTATGAGCTGCTCAAGGACCGGGGGATCCGGGCGATCAACGTCATGGGGGCGATCGGCTCCGGGAAGACCCTCCTCATCATCCGCATGGCCGAGCGGCTGAAGGCGAAGGGGGTCCGGGTAGGGGCGATCGCCGGCGACGTGGCGGGCGACGACGATTACCAGCGGTTCAAGGCCGCCGGGCTCCCGGCGATGGCCATCAACACCGGGGACGACTGTCACTTGGACGCCCACCGGGTGGGCCACGCCCTGGAGGACTTCCCACTTGGGGACGTGAACGTGCTGTTCATCGAGAACGTCGGGAACCTGGTGTGCCCGGCCGACTTTCCATTGGGCACGGAGGCCGACCTCGTGGTGATCTCGGTGACCGAGGGCGACGACATGGTGCGCAAGCATCCCAAGATGTTCGCCCAGACCGACGTGGTGGCGGTGAACAAGATCGACCTGGCGGAGATCGTCGGGGTGGACCCCCAGAAGCTGGTGGCCGACTACCGCAAGGTGAATCCCCATGGACGGGCGGTGCTCACCGATGCCAAGAGCGGCCGAGGGGTGGAGGAGCTGCTGGCAGCGCTCGGCCTCTGAATGCACGAGTACTCCCTGGCCCAGGCCCTCCTCGATGGGCTGTTGGAGCACCTGCGGAACCACCCCCCGCCGGGCCGGGTGGCCAAGGTCCACCTCCGCCAGGGCGAGCTCCTGGTCCTCTCGGAGTGGGCCCTCCGGGAGGCCTGGCGGATCCTGGCGGAGGGGACGGAGGTGGCGGGGGCGGAGCTCGTGATCGAGAAGGTCCCGGTGCGGGCGCGCTGCCCCTCCTGTGGCTACGAAGGGCCGGTGGGGTACCTCAAGGACGAGGGCTGGCACTTTGCCGTGCCCGTGCTCGCCTGCCCGCGGTGCGGGGAGCGCACCGAGGTCCTCTCCGGCCGGGAGTTGGCCATCGTGGGCCTGTCCGTGGACGACCCGGCGGAGTCCGCCCCCGTGTAGGGCCGTTTCACTCCCAGGGGGAGAGGCGGCGGAGCTTGTAGCGCTCGTAGAGGAGCTCCACCTCCCCGGCCTTCCTCCGGAAGATCACCGGAAGCACCCGGTCCCCAAGAAGCGCAAGGCACCGCACCTCCTCCCTGGCGACTCCCTCCACCGTTAGGTACACGCTCTGGGGGGCCTCCTTGTCCTCCACCACGAGCTCCAGGACCCCGTCCTTGGGGCGCACCGCGACCCTCATTCCCTCCCCATAGCTTCCGTACACCCCGGCCACGGCCTCCACAGCCCCCTCCAAGCGGAGGAAGGGGAGGCGATGGGGGTCGGCGCCCATGGCCAGGGCCAAGGCCACCTGGGCCAGCTGGGCCATGGGGTAGCCGGAGCCGTTGGCCAACACGGCCACCCCAAGCCGGCGCTCCGGGACGAACCCGAGGTATGCGGTGTACACCAACACGCTCCCCCCATGCCCGATGAGGGTGGCCTCCAGGAAGGGCTGGACCATGAGGCCGTAGGCGTAGGCGGGGATGTGGACTTCCTCGGGGAAGGCCGGGCTGGGCCGGTGGGGCAAGGGTATTCTCGGCCGGATCATCTCCGCCAGGGACCCGGGCCGGAGGAGGGGGGCGCCGCCGCGGAGGAACATCTGGATGTAGCGGGCGAGGTCCACCACGGAGCTCACCAGGGCTCCATCGCTCCCGATGGGGATGGGGGCGACCTTCCCTGGCCGGGGCTGTCCCTGGGCGGGGATCACGTAGGGTTTGGCCGGCTCCGGGAGCTCCTCCCCGAGGAACCCCGTGCTGGTCATGCCCAGAGGGGCCAGGGTCTCCCGCCGCAGGTATTCAGCGTAGGCCAGGCCAGAAACCCGCTCGATGATCGCCCCAAGGAGGACGTAGCCCTCGTTGAGGTAGAACCAGCGCTCGCCCGGCCGGGCCTCTACCCAATCGGCCGCCCCGTTCACCCAGGTCAGGAAGTCCTCCACGGAGGCCAGGGGAAGGGATTGCCCCCCGGTCCCCTGGGCCCAGCGGATTTGGGCCTCGGCATAGGCCAAGGCCGGAAGGCCGGAGGTGTGGGTGAGGAGGTGCCCAATGCGGATGGGCTCGCCGAACGGCCGAACCCGGAGGGGAAGGTAGCGCTCCACCGGATCCTCCGGGGAGAGCTTCCCCTCCTCGGCGAGCCTCATTATGGCGAGGGCAGTGAAGGACTTGGTGACGCTGCCGATGCCGTAAAGGGTGGTGGGGGTGGTCGGGAGAGCCCGTTCGAGGTCGCGGAACCCGTAGCCCCGAGCATAGAGCACCTCCTCCTCGTCCATCAGGGCCAGGCTCACTCCCGGGAGCCTCGTCCTCCTCATCCGCTCCAGCACGAACTCGTCCAACCATTTGGTATCCATGGCCCCGATAGTCTAGCGCCCTGGGACCCCCGCGGACCAGCGCCGTTCGGCTTTTCCCGCCTTGGAGGCCATCCCCGGGCCGGCTAGCATCTTAGGCGGACGGAGGTGGCGGATGGCGAGAAAGGTGGAGGTCCCGGAGTACACCCTCGCCTCCCGTGTGGAGGTGGACCCGCGGGCCACCGCGTTGATCGTGGTGGACATGCAGAACGATTTCGTCCATCCTCAGGGCAAGCTCTTCGTCCCTGAAGCGCCGGCCACCGTTCCCAAGGTCCGGCGCCTCCTGGACCTGGCCCGAGCCCACGGGATGTTCGTCGTCTTCACCCAGGACACCCACTACCCCGGGGATCCGGAGTTCCCCATCTGGGGGGAGCATTGTCTCGCTGGCACCTGGGGTTGGGAGATCGTGGGGGAGCTCCGGCCGCGGGAGGGGGAGCTGGTGCTTCAGAAGCGCCGCTACGATGCCTTCTATGGGACGCCGCTGGAGCACGAGCTGCGCCTGTGGGGGATCCGCGACCTCATCATCTGTGGCACCGTGGCCAGCATCTGCGTCCACTACACCGCCGCCAGCGCCGCCCTCCGCTGGTTCTCCGTGATCATTCCGGTGGACGCCACCTCGGCCCTGCACCCCTTCGATATGGAGGCGGCCAACCGCCAGACGGCTTTCCTGTTCCGGGGGACCCTGACCACGGTCGATGCCCTGACCGTGCGGGCGCCGCGGCCCAACTGATCGTTTCCCATGAGCGCCGCCACCCTGACCTTCGAGGAGGCCATCGAGCGCATCGGCATCGGCCGGTTCCAGCGCCGGCTGATGGCCATCTGCGGGGCCGGATGGGCGGCTGACGCCATGGAGGTGCTGCTGATCTCCTTCGCCCTGCCCGCCATCCGCGAGGAGTGGGACCTCTCGACGGCCCAGGCCGGGCTGCTGAGCACGGCCATCTTCCTCGGGATGCTGGCCGGCGCCTGGTTCTGGGGGACTCTCTCGGATCGCATCGGCCGCAAGCTCGGGTTCGTCCTCACGGTGCTGATCGATTCGGGCTTTGGCCTCCTCTCCGCCTTTTCCCCCAACTTCGCCGCCCTGGTCCTCTTGCGGGCCCTCACCGGCTTCGGGGTGGGGGGGACGCTGCCGGTGGACTACGCCATCTTCGCCGAGTATCTCCCCCGGGGAAAGCGGGGCCGTTACCTCGTGTACCTGGAGGCCTTCTGGGCCCTGGGGGTGATCGTGGCCGCTGGGCTGGCCTGGCTGGTCGTCCCCCGGGTCGGCTGGCGGCTGCTTCCGGCCCTCTCCGCCGTCCCCGGGCTCATCGTCTTCTGGATCCGCCGCTACGTCCCCGAGTCCCCTCGCTTCCTCCTGGTTCATGGCCGGGAGGAAGAAGCCCGGCGCATCCTGGCGCAGGTGGCCCGGGAGAACGGGGCCTCGCTGCCCGCCGGGATCCGGCTCGCGGTGCCCACGATCCCGCGGGCCAAAGTGCGGGATCTGTGGCACCGTCCCTACACCCGCACCACCGCCCTGCTGTGGCTGATCTGGTTCGGCATCTCCCTTGGCTACTACGGGGTCTTCACCTGGCTGCCCGCTCTCTTCGTCGGGCGAGGGATGACCTTCCTGCGCTCGTACGAGTACATCTTCCTTTTGGCCCTGGCGCAACTCCCGGGCTATTTCTCGGCGGCGTTCCTCGTGGAGCGGATCGGACGGCGGCCCACCCTGGGCCTTTATCTCATCGCCAGCGGGATCTTCACCTACTTGTTCGCCGTGGCGGTCTCCCTCCCCGCCTATGTGGCCGCCGCCGTGTGGATGTCCTTCTTCGCCCTCGGCGCCTGGGGCGCCCTTTACGCCTACACGCCGGAGGCCTACCCGACCCAGCTGCGCACCACCGGGATGGGGGCGGCCAGCGGGATGACCCGCATCGCCGGCGCCCTCGCCCCCACCCTGGGCGGGTACCTCCTGGGGGTTTCGATGCCCCTGGCCCTCACCGTCTTCGCCGCCGCCTACGCCCTCTCCGGGATCGCCGCCCTGCTCCTCCCCTACGAGACCCGAGGGCGGCCTCTCGCCGACGTGGTCAGGGAGATCGGCAGTTGATCCCTTCCTCAACCCCGGTCAAGGGAGGCGCTCCCCGGGCGGAGATCGGGCGGACACCTCCCAGGAACTGGGCGCGGAGCCCCTCTCCATACCGATCCTCTGGCGGATCGAGGGCGGTGATCACCACCTGACCGGCGTGGGCACTGGCGTGGATGAGCTTCCCATCCCCGGCCCAGATGCCCACGTGCCCTGGGGAAAACAAAAGGTCGCCAGGTCGAAGCTGAGAAATATCTGGGACAGGCTCACCGTAATTCCTTTGGTCCCGAGAGTCCCGAGGAAGCCAGCGGTTGAACACGAAGTGATAAAGCCTTTGGACCAACCCGGAGCAGTCGAACCCAAAGGGCGAGGTGCCGCCCCAAAGGTAGGGCACCCCGATGAGCTCACCGGCCAAATCCACGACGTCCTGAGCGGTGCCTGTCCAGTGGGCTGGCCGCGCGGCATCCAGGGGCACCCAACCGGCCCTTCCGCTGGGCCAAGTTAGCCAGATCCTCGGTCCGTCCATCTCGCCCCAGAACCTGGTGTCCAGGGCCATTCTGCCCAAAACCTGATCCGTTACGGCTTCGCGTGCCACAACCATGGGTTGGCTCACCTTCCAGACGGGGGTTGGGAGATGTCCGCTCAGGGTATGGGACGCCCGAATCCAGCCCTTATACCCATCGGGGCCGACCACCCATAGCCACCCTGGGGCCTCCCCTTCCACCCGGCATGGGCTGAACAAGAGGAGTTGGGAGACCCGCTCCGCCTGGGGATTGGGTTGAGCCCGGAGGTCGGCCACGCTACAGGCTACCCAAGTACGTCGCTCAGGCACTGCGGGATTTCCTCCCCTCGCCAAAGGTCCTCCACGGTCTCCCGGGCCTTCACCAGATAGGGCCGTCCTTTGGCGATCAAGACCTCCGCTGGCCGGGGGCGGGAGTTGTATTGGGAAGCCATGGTGGCTCCGTAGGCCCCGGCGTCGAGGATGGCCAGGGCATCCCCGGGCCGTAAACGGGGAAGGCTTTGTCCCCAGGCTAAGAAATCACCGCTCTCGCAGATCGGTCCCACCACATCGGCCAGCTCCTCCCCCTCTCCCTCCGCCATTGCCACCACCCTGTGGGCTGCTCGGTACAAGCTGGGCCTGAGGAAGTCATTCATCCCCGCGTCCACCACCACGAACCGGCGGCCATGGACGGTTTTGGTGTGCAGGACGGTGGTCAAGAGGATCCCGGCGGTCCCCACGATGGCCCGGCCCGGCTCGAGGAGGAGACGAAGCCCGGACAGTTCCCGGGCCCGCAGGGCTTGGGCGAACTCCGCGAACGGGAAGCCGGGGAGGTCAGGCCACTGGGGAATGGCAAACCCGCCGCCCAAGTCGAGGAATTCCATTTTCCATCCGTCTTTACAGAGCAACCGCGCTAGCTCCAAAAGCCTGTCCAGCGTTTGGATATAAAGGGTGGGGTCGGAGAGCTGGGAGCCGAGGTGCGTGTGGAGTCCGACCAACTCCAGAGGGGTTTGGCGAAGGTGGTCCAGGGCCTCCCAAAAGGATGGCTCATCGAGGCCGAACTTGGTGCCCCGGGCACCCGTGGCGAGGTAGGGGTGAGTGGGGAGGACGGTTCCGGGATTCAGGCGGAGGGCCACGCGCACGGGCTGGTTGCCCGCGACCATTTCGAGGAGAGGGATCTCCGCGAGCGACTCGATCACCACGGCCTCCACCCCTTCTTCCACCGCTTTGGCCAGTTCCCACCCAGTCTTCCCCACCCCGGTGAACACGATTTTTTCAGGGGGGAAGCCCGCCCGCCGGGCCCGGGCAAGTTCTCCTCCCGAGACCACCTCGGCCCCGAGACCCAAAGCCGCGAGGAGCGTGAGGATTGCGCCAGTGGGGTTGGCCTTCACCGCATATCGGATTTCCACGGGTAGCCCGTGGAGGGTTGCTTGAATTCTGCGGACGTTGCTCACCAGCGCTTGCGCGGAGTACACGTAAAGAGGGGTGCCAAAACGAGGGGCGAGTTCGAGGAGGGGGATCCCCTCTACCTGAAGGCGGCCCTGACGGCTTTCCAGCCAAGGATGGTCCATGGTCAACGCATCCGGGGATCGAGGATGTCCCGGATGCCGTCCCCAATTAGATTGAACCCGAGCACGGTGAGCATGATCGCGAGCCCTGGGAACGTGGACACCCACCATGCATGGGGCATGAAGTTGCGGCCGTCACTGACCATGAGGCCCCATTCCGGGCTGGGGGGCTGGGCACCAAACCCCAGGAACCCCAGCCCGGCAGCGGTGAGGATGATCCCCCCCATGCTGAGCGTGCCCTGGACGATTACCGGGCTCAGGGCCATGGGGAGGATGTGCACGAACAGGATTCGCAGCGGACCCGCCCCTACGGCCCGGGCAGCTTCGACGAAGTCCTCCTCCCGCACCGCGATGGCTCGGCTGCGCGCCAGACGGGCGAACACCGTCCACGCCCCGAACGAGATGGCGATCACCACGTTGGTGAGGTTCGGCCCTAGGGCGGCCGCCACAGCCATGGCTAGGATCAGTTGGGGAAAAGCCATGAAAACGTCGGTGATTCTCATCAGTACGTTATCCCAAAACCCGCCCACGTACCCAGCCACGATGCCCACCGCCGTGCCCAATGTGCCCGCGATGAGCAGGATGAGAAGCGCGATCCACAAGGAGATCCTGGTCCCATAGAGCACGCGGCTGAACACGTCCCGGCCGAGCCCATCGGTGCCCATCAAGTGGGTCCCGCTCGGGGGAAGCAGCTTCTGAATGGGGTTGGTGGCGTAAGGGTTGAACGGAGCGATGTACGGGGCAAGCAGCGCCAGCAGCAGGAGCGCAATGATGGTGGCCGTGCCCGCAAGCGACAGCGGATTGCGCAGCAGCTGCCGCCCCACGTCGCCCCAGGTCAGTCCCCGCATCGTCGGTCACACGTACCGGATCTTGGGGTTGAGGTACGCGTACAGGAGGTCCACGGCCAGGTTGCAGGCCGCGTAGAGGAGGGCCATGAACAGGGCCACCCCGACCACGGCGTTGAAGTCGATGGACAGGAAGGAATGCGTCGCGTACCGGCCCAACCCTGGCCAGGCGAACACGGTTTCCGTAAGCACCGCCCCCTCCAAGAGGCTGGCCACCCGGATCCCGATCACCGTGATGACCGGCAGGAGGGCGTTCTTGAAGGCGTGCTTGATGACGACTACGCCCTCCCGCAGGCCCTTCATCCGCGCCGTCTTGATGTATTCCTCCCGAAGCACCTCGAGCATGCTCGACCGGGTGATGCGGGTGATGGACGCGGTGGAAAGCCACCCCAACGTGAACGCCGGCATGATCAGATGAAGGAGGTAACTCCCCAAGGCCGTCCAATCTCGGGTGAGGAAGCAATCCAGGCTAAGGAACCCCGTGACGCGCGGGGGGCGTGGGAAGTAATAAGGGAGCTGGCCTGGGCCGGGCAGCCACCCCAGGTTGTAGTAGAAAACCAACAGCAAAAGGAGCCCAAGCCAGAAGGCGGGCATGGAAAGCCCCACGATGGCGAACACCCGCGACGCGTGGTCCACCGCCTGGCCGCTGCGCACCGCGGACACCACCCCCAGGCCGATCCCCATCACCACGCCGATGAACAGGGCTGCCAAGGCGAGCTCTATCGTGTTGGGGAAGTAATAAAGGATGTCCTGCAGGACCGGCCGCCGCGTGCGCAGCGACACCCCGAGGTCCCCCCGCAGGAGCCCGGCGATGTACCGGACATACTGGACGTGCATGGGCCTGTCCAGGCCCCAGCGCTCCTTCTCCTGCTCGATGGCTTCCGGAGGTGCCTGAGGGCCGAGGATCGCACCTACCGGGTCAGCGGGGATCACGCGGGCCACGAAGAACGTGATCGTCGTCACGCCCCACAGGACGACGACCATCCACGCCAACCGACGCACGACGTAGCCAACCATGGTGGTCCGGGTTAGGCCCTCAGAATCAAGGGGCCTGGGGGCAAAGGCCCCAGGCCCCTTCACCTCAGCCCGTCTTCGCGACCGGCCAGAACTCGGTGAAGCTCAGCATCGGGTTCAGCTTGAGCCCCTGGACCACGGCCCGGGTGACCACCTGGTTGAGGGGGTAGTAGAGGATCACGTATGGACCTTTGTGGAGGAGCCGCCGCTGGATCTCCTCGTACATGGCCCGCCGTTTCTCGGGATCCAACTCTCGGGCTGCTTCCTCAACAAGCTGGGTGGTCTCGCAGTCCGCGTACATGTTCCGCCACGCCAGCTGCCGCACCGGGGCTTCGGGCCCGGTGGTGCAGCAGTGGGCGAATGGTTTGGCCAGGCTGTCTGGGTCAGCGTAGTCCACGCCCCACCCCGCCACGAGCATCTGGTGCTTCTGGGCCCGGTACATCTCGTAGAACTGGGCTGACACCATCTGGGTGATATTCACCTTGATCCCGATCTGGGCGAGGTCGGCCTGGACTTGGGTGGCGATGGCTACTCGCCGTGGGTGCGTGCTGGAGAGTATCTCCACCTCGAACCCTTCGGCGTATCCCGCCTGGGCCAGGAGGGCCTTGGCTTTCTCCAAGTCCTTGTGGAACGGGGTCTCCGGGAGATGCCCGAACATCCCAGCGGGGATAATTGTCTGGCCGTAGATGGCTGCGCCCTTCTGGATCCCGTAAATGATCGCGTCGTAATCCACCGCCCAGCGGATGGCCTCACGCACGAGTTCGTTGTCGAACGGAGGTTTCCCGGCGTTCACCGCGAGGTACTCGATGCCCCACCCCGGCCCCTCCACCACCGTGAACCCGGGGAGGCCCCGGTACAGGTCCACCTGCTCCGGCAGGAGATCCCAAGCGATGTCGACGTCGCCCTTGTCGAGGGCGAGCTTCTGGGCCGCCGGCTCGGGGATGTCGACGATGATGATGCGCTTCACCCCGGCAGGCCCGGCCCAGTACCCGTCGAACCGGTCGAGGATGATGCGCTCATTGGGCGATCACTCCACGAGGATGAACGGCCCAGACCCGGCATCGTTGGTTTTGAGCCACTCGTTGGCCCACGGATCGGCCTCCGTAGCATGGGCCTGCACCAACTCACGGTCGAGGATAGAACAGATCCCCTGAAAGCCGATCACCGAAGCGATGATGAGCTCTGCTACCGGTTCCTTCGTGGTGATGGCCACCGTGTAATCGTCGACCTTCGCGATCATGTCTTTGCTCGGCACGTATTGGGATAGGATCCAAATCGGGGCGAAATTGAGACTCAGCGAGCGATGGAACGAGTACACAACATCGTCGGCGGTGACCTCGCGGCCGGAATGGAACTTAGCCCCTCTGCGGAGGTGGAAGGTCCAGGTCAACCCATCTGAGGAGACCTCCCAGCTTACGGCAAGCCCCGGCCTAGCCACCACTTCCCCCTCTGCGATGACGATGTTGACCAGGGCATCGTAGTACTGCTCGATAATGAGGTTGGTGAACACCTCGTACGTCCGCGCCGGGTCCAAGTCCACGATGATGTCCGTGCGGGCTCCGACGATCAGCATGTCCCGCGGCGGCACCGCCCAACCGGCCAGGCCGCCTACGATCAACCCCAGCACACAAACCGCCGCTATCCTTCTCATGCGTGCACCTCCTTGCGAACGGTTGGCACATCCCCTCACGCCGTGCTTCCTCCCCGCTTTCCACCCCCTTCCCCCACGCGATAGGTCTTGATGGGCACGAGCCACTCCTGGTACAGGCGGCGGATCCCCAGCCCGGGGGCGTCCGGGTCGGCGAGCACCTGGCAGCCGCCGTCAATGCGCGCGCCGCCATCGGTGACCAGCCGCGTCTCCGGCCACTCCCCGATGTCCAGATCGCGGAAGATCACGTTGCCCGCGGCGAGGGCGAAGTGCACCGCCGCTGTAGCCGACAGGTTCGACTCCACCATTCCCCCGATCATGCAGGGGATCCCCGCCGCCCCACAGATGGCCGCGATCTCCCGGGCCCGCCATAGCCCCCCCGCCTTCATGAGCTTGATGTTCACGTAGTCCACAGCATCCGCCCGCACCACCCGCAGGGCGTCCTGCGGGGAATGCACAGCCTCGTCGGCCATCACCGGGATCGGGGACCGGCGGCGCACCCACGCCAACCCCTCGATGTCCTCCGCAGCCACCGGTTGCTCGGCGAACTGGACGTCGTATTCGGCCATCCTGGTCAGAGCCCATACCGCCTCCGGGCGCGTCCAGCCCTGGTTGGCATCGATGCGGATGGTCACCGCATCCCCTACCGCGTCCCGGATCGCCTGCACTCGGACAACGTCCACCTGAGGATCCTCGCCCACCTTCACCTTGATCGTGCGGAAGCCCGCGGCCACGAGGGCCTTGGCCTCAGCGGCCATGGCCTCTGGGGCGTCCAGGCCCACGGTGAAGTCCGTGTCCACTGGCCCAGAACGGCTGCCGCCCAGCATCCGCCACACCGGCTCCCCTGTGATCTGCCCCACGAGGTCGTGCAGGGCGATGTCCAGCGCCGCCTTGGCCGGGGAGTGACCGCGAAGGACGCGGTCCATCGCGTCCACCAGGTGCCCGAGCCGGCGGGGGTCCTCTCCGAGGACCACGGGGATCAGCGTGTCCAGCGCGGCAACCACCGTGTCCGCGGTGGCGCTGAGGATCACCGGGCTTGGCGACGCCTCTCCCCACCCTACGTGGCCGGCGTCGTCGGCGAGCCGGACGACGACCTCCTCCTTCTCCGTGGTGTATCCGGTGGCGATCCGGAACGGCCTGTCCAAGACGAACCGGAACCGGAAAACACGTGCCTCGACCACTCGCATTTTGGCCACAGTCTTCGATCCACTATACCGCGCACGATTGCAAGTGTGAAGGGGAGCCTTTCCTACCCCGTCCAGCGGCGGCGGGCGGAGAGGAGGACCGGGACCAGGACCGGGCAGATCCAGCCCTGGTGGCCGCTGATCCCGGGACCGAACAGGAGGGCGCGGTCGCCGCGACGAACCCCGGTGAGGGCGGTCACATCGGCGGCCGCGGTGTCCATCCCCAGTTTCCCCACGAGCTCCGCCGGCCGCTCCCGGATTACCACCCGCCTGAGCTCCGGCCGGAGGCCGTCCCCGTATCCGGCGGCGAGGATCGCCACCCGCGCCGGCTCCGGGGTCACGTAGGTCCGGCTATACCCCACCGGCCACCCGCGGGGCAGGTCCCGCACCGCGGCC
>JACIWI010000101.1 GCA_014361055.1 Candidatus Bipolaricaulota bacterium | reverse complement strand
ACGTTGTACATCTTGCGCTTTTCGTAGGCCATTCCGCCTCCTTTCCCGTAGGCCGATAGATGGGCACCATCGAACCGACGATGGCCCCATTGTACCCGCTCGCTCGCCCTCCGCCCACTGCTCGGCCGCCCGCCGCAGGAAAAGCCGGGCCCTACCGCCGGTCGGCGCTGACGACGTATCGGGCCAGCACCGGCAGGAGGAGCACCCCCAGGGCGCCGAGCCCAACGGCCGTGCCCAGGAACTTCGTCGGCGACATGTCCGCAACTCCGGTCACATACCGCATTCCCTCCACCATGTACGTGAGGGGAAGGGCGCGGCTCACCGCCCGCAGGAACGACGGCATGAGCTCCACCGGGATGTACACCCCCGACAAGAACATCATGATCTGCGCCGCGATGTTGGCCACGGTGATCGCGCTCCCCGGCCGCCGCACTACGAGGGCGATTAGGGTGCCCAGGCCCATCGCACCCAGGGTCGCCGCCACGACGAACGCCGTGTAGAGCGGCCAGTTCACCTGGAACGCCACGTTGAACAACGCCACCGCCGCGACCAGCGTGATGAGCGTGGACATGTACCCCACGGCCAGCCGTACGCCGGCGATGGCAGCGAGAAAGGCTCCCGGCGACATCGGGGTCACGATCAGGCGGTCGAGGAGCTTCCGCTCCTTCATGTACGTGATCCGCCCGGACACGGCGAACAGGCCGCTTGTGAGGATCGAGAACGCCATGATCCCGGGCACGATCATGTTGAACCAGTTCGCGCCTGCGGCCCGGCCGAGCTGAACCTTCTCCACCCCCACCACCGGGGAGAGGCCCTGGCGGCGGAGGTTGAAGTCGGCGCTGATCCCGCGGGCCAGTTCCTGGAACACGTAGTTCTCCTGGACCCGTGTGGGATCGTAGAGGAAAAGGAGCCTCTTTCCGTCCCACACCAGCCCGAAGTCGACCCTCCGCTTCCCGAGGTCCACCTCAAGCGCCGCGCGATCCGGGTACCGGTGCACGTCCAACGAGCCCCGGCTGGACAACACCTGGTCCAGAGCCTGGACCTCCACTCCGGGGAGGACGGCGAGGCCGAGCCTCGTCGTCCGGTTGCCCTCGAGCCCGCCCCAGAGAAAGCCGAAGATGAGGATGAACACGAGGGGAAACAGGAACGTGAAGAACAGGGCCATCTTGTCCCGCAGGAAGAGGAGCGCTTGCGTGCGGAGGAGCTCCCGGAACGCCCTCATCGTCCCACGTCCCAGCGAAGACGGCGCGCGGCCACCCCCGTGGACAAGGCGATCCAGCCAAGCGGGACGACGATCGTGAGCGGGACAGGCAGGATGCCTTGCGCCACCCCAAGCGAGGTACGCAGCCCCTCGGCGAGGTAGGTCAGGGGATTGGCGTGGAGGAAGGGTTTGAGGAAGACGGGGAGGTCGGCGACCGGGAAGAATAGCCCGCTCAGGAACATCATCGGCATGTTGAGGATGTTGGCAATGGCCATCCCCGCGTTCGCCGTCTTGGCGAGTGAGGCCACCAAGAACCCAAAGGAGAGAAACGTGACCGCACTCAACGCGAGGTACAGGATGACCATCGGCCGGGCGAACTCAACGCTTGCCCCGAACCCGAACCGCCCGACCAGGGCGAGCAAGACGAATTGGAGGAGGCACATCCCCATGTATCCCAGGCCGAACCCCGCGAGGTACTGGGGCACGGTGAGCGGGGTGACCCAGTACCGGCGCAGGATGCGCTGATCCCGGGCATAGAGGATCGTCCCGGGAACGCTGAACAGGCCCCCGATGAAGAACGCCATCAGGATCACCCCGGGGAGGAGGAAGTCCACGTAGGCAATCTGCCTACGGTTGGTCCCGACCCACGCCGTCTCGCTGGGCACGGCGTCTTCCTCTCGGTACAGGCCGGCGCGGACGAGGAGCTCGCGGTCGAGGGTGAGCAAGACTTGTTCTACGATCGCTGCCGCAAACCCCGACGCGGCGTTCCCTTCGCTCATGTAGACCTGGATGAGCCCGCTCGGCCCGACTGCGGGCGAGCGAGACGCGGCAAACCCGTCAAGGACCCTTTCGCTGAACCCGGAAGGGATCACAATCAGCGCCGTACGGTTCCCAAGCCGCACCGCTTCCTTCTCCTGGGCGAGGAACCCCGCGACGTCTTCCTCGGCAGCTGGGCGGCGGATGGCAAAAAGCGGCTCCTGCCCCTCTCCAGGGGCGACGCCCAGCGCGAGGAACGCCTCTTCCACCGCCGTCGCGAAGTCAGCCCCGCTGGCCGCTTCCCGATCGAGGTTCAAGAGGGCGACCTGGAAGTTCATCTCCCCCTCCTGGCCGAGCCGCCCGAAGATGAGGGTCAGGAGAACCAAAAGCAAAACCGGGAAAAGGACGAACCAGAACAGGGTCTCCCGCTCGCGGAGCAAGGTCACAACGAACGCTTTCCCGAGCCCAACAA
>JACIWI010000100.1 GCA_014361055.1 Candidatus Bipolaricaulota bacterium | reverse complement strand
CAGCCGGTCGGCGGTGATCCTCCCGATGGCCGACCTCGGGTTGGTCGTCCTCGACGAGGAAGGCGAACCGGCGTACAAGCAAGCGGACATGGCCCCCTACTACCACGCCCGTACCGTGGCCGAACGACGGGCCGCGGCCACCGGGGCGGCGGTGGTGCTGGGCGCGGCTGCCCCGGCGGTGGACACCTACTTCCGCGCCGAACGGGGCGAGATCAAGCTGCTTGCGCTCCGGGAGCGGGTGGCCGGGAACCCACCCCAAGTCCGGGTCGTGCCCCGCGGCGAGGCCGTGATCGGGCCAGAGCTCCACGATGCGATGGCCCGACACCTCGCGGAACGGGGGCAGATCCTCCTCTTCATCAACCGAATGGGCTTTTTCACCGGCGCCGCCTGCCGCCGGTGCCAGGCCATCCTCCGCTGCCCGGTGTGCGCGATCCCGCTCGTGTTCCACCTCACCGCGCGCACGTTCCGTTGCCATGCCTGCGGTCGGTCTGTCCCGGAACCGGCGTGCTCCCGGTGCGGGGGGACCCGGTTTCGCCTGTTCGGCGTGGGCACGGAGCGGGTGGAACACGAGGCCCGGGCCCTGTTCCCCCACGCGGCCGTGGCCCGGCTGGACACGGAGACGGCCGCGCAGCGGGAGCAGATCCTGTCCGCCCTCGCCCGCGGGGAGCTCCAGATCCTGGTGGGCACCCAGATGGTCGGCAAGGGCCTGGACTTCCCGAACATCACCCTGGTCGGGGTGGTCAACGCCGACCAGCTCTTGTCGGTGCCCGATTTCCGGGCCGGGGAGCGTACCTACCAGCTCATCGCCGCGGCGATCGGGCGGGCCGGGCGCGGGGAGCGGCCGGGTGAGGTGATCGTCCAGTCCGATCAGCCGGATTACTATGCCATACGACACGCGCTTAGCGCCGATTACCCTGCTTTCTATGAGGAAGAAATTCGGTACCGCAAGATGCTCTCCTACCCCCCATTTGTGCGCCTGGTACGGATCCTCGTGGAGGGCCCCCGGGCGGAGAAGAAGGCCGCGGCGCTGATCGGCGACCTGACCAAGCAGGGGGTGGAGGCGTTGGGGCCGGCCCCGCTGTCCCCCCGACGGGAGATACTGCGGGTGCAGATCTTGGTGCGGGGTCGCGAGGACGTAGTCGCGGCCGTGCGCCGCGTCCTGCCCGCTCCCCCAGCCTGGGCCAAGATCGATCCCGACCCGATCTGGATCGGGTGACGCGAAGCTACAGCACTGGCCAGAACCGGCGATCGTGCCAGACGCGTCGGCGGAGGTCGTCGTCCAGGGCGGCCAGGAGGTCGAGATGCGCCCGTTCCCAATCCGCCAGCCACCGGTACAGCTTCTGTGCCTCTCCGGTCGCCCTGTTCGCCTGCTCGGTGTAGAAGGCTACTGACCGTTCCTCGAGCGCCATCCCCGCGTAGATTGCCGCCGCCTCGTAGCCGGCGGCCGAGATCTCGTTCCGCACCGCGTCGTTGAGCACGGACCCCGCGATGTCCGCCGGCCCGTCGGCGGGTGCCGCCGGGGCGAACCGCCCCGTCCGCACGAGGTCCGCGTACAGCTTGGACAGGATCTCGATGTGCCGCCCCTCTTCCCCGGCCAGGATGGCGAACACCTCGCGCACCGCCTCGTTCGGAGTGGCTTGGATGGCCCCCTCGTAGAACGCCTTCCCCCGCCGCTCGAGGAGGATGGCGCCCTTGAGGATGTCCTCCTGGTTGTCCATTGATCCCCCTTCGTTCCCATGATAGCGGCGGCGAAACCGGGGAACAACTGAATCCTTGCGGGCGTTTGGTATACTTGGGTCTTCCTTGTCGTACCGTAAGGAGGGACGATGGCGATCAAGGCTCCGCTTAAGGGACTTCCGCGCAACCTGTGGGCGGTGAGCATCACCAGCTTCCTCATGGATGTGTCCTCGGAGATGGTGCTCAACGTGCTCCCGCTGTTCCTTGCGGGCGTGCTTGGCGTGAGGAGCACCTTGATCGGGCTCATCGAAGGGGTGGCCGAGTCCACGGCCTCGCTTCTGCGAGTGGGGTCAGGGTGGTTCTCGGACCGGCTGCGGCGGCGGAAGTGGCTGGCGGTGGCGGGGTATGGCATCTCCGCCCTGTCCAAACCCGTCCTGTACTTCGCCTCATCGTGGGCGGCGGTGGCCGGGGCCCGGTGGGCGGACCGGGTGGGCAAGGGGATCCGCACCGCGCCCCGGGACGCCCTGGTGGCGGACTCGGTGGACGCGGGCCGCCGTGGGTTCGCGTTCGGGTTCCACCGCGCCGCGGATACGGCGGGGGCGATGGTGGGGATCCTGGGGGCGATGCTCGCGGTGTGGTTCACCCAGGGCGGGGTTGGGGCGCTCCAGGCCCGCACGTTCCAGGTGATCGTCCTCGCCAGCTTGGTTCCCGCCGTGTTCGCGGTGCTGGTGTTGGCCATCGGGGCCCGGGAGACGAGCCGGAGGGCGGCCAAAGGGGCGGTCCGGGTGGGGTTCCGCGGCCTGGGCCGGCCGTTCGGGGTGTTCCTCCTCATCGTGGGCCTGTTCGAACTCGGCAACTCCGCGGACGCGTTCCTGGTGCTGCGGGCCCAGTCCTTGGGGGCGAGCGTCCTGGGGATCCTCGGGATGCTCGCCGTGTTCAACCTCGTGTACTCCGTGGTCTCTACCCCGGCCGGGGTCCTGTCCGACCGGATTCCCCGCAAGGCCCTCATCGTGGGAGGGTGGCTCGCCTACGCCGCGATCTACTTCGGCATCGGCCTGGCGGGCCAGAGGTGGGCGATGTGGCTCCTGTACGCAGCGTACGGCGCCTACTACGGGACGGCCTACGGTACGGCGCGGGCGCTCGTGGCCGACCTCGTCCCGGCGGAACTGCGCGGGACCGCGTACGGGGCGTACAGCACGGTGGTGGGGGCGCTGGATCTACCGGCGTCGGTGATCGCCGGGGCGCTATGGGATTGGTTTAACCCGGGAGCCCCGTTCTTCCTCGGGGCAGCCCTCGCCTTGGTGGCCGCGCTTGCCCTGTGGGCGTGGCGGCCGGGTCAGGCGAACCGCTCGCCGGCGGTCCGGCAGTAGCCGTTCAGGAAGTCCCGGCCGGACATGGTCCGGCACCCCGCCGGCTGGACCTCAAGAAGTTCCAATGCCCCATCTCCAGTGGCCACGAGGAGCCGGTCCCGTCGGGGGAGGATGGTCCCGGGGAGGAGGTCCGCCCGCCCCCCCTCCACGGGGCGGGTGCGGTGGACCTTGACCGGCCGCTCCCCGAGGTGCGTGTAGGCCCCGGGCCACGGGTTCGTCCCCCGCACCAGGTTGTGGATGCGTCGTGTCTCCCAATCCCAGCGGATGCGCCCATCCTCCCGGTGGAGCTTCGGGGCGAGCGTCCCCTCCGGGGGCTGGGGCACGGGGGCGAGGGTTCCGCTAGCTAAGCCCTCCACCGTGTCCACGATCAGCTCCGCACCCAGCTCTGCCAGGCGCGCCTCCAGTTCCCCGGCCGTGTCGTTCGGGCCGATCGCGACCTTGCGCTGGAGTAAGATCGGCCCGGTGTCCATTCCCTCGTCCAGGCGAAACGTGGTCACCCCGGTCTCCTCCTCCCCGCGGATGATCGCCCACGCCACCGGGGCCGCGCCCCGGTACTTGGGGAGGAGGGAGGCGTGGATGTTCACGCACCCCAGCCGGGGGAGGGACAGCACGGCCGGGCGCAGGAGCTGGCCGAACGCGGCCACCACCAAAAGGTCGAGGTCCAAGGACCGCAACCGCTCCACCACGTCGGAGGCGTTGACCGACCGGGGCTGAACCAGGGGCAGGCCGAGGCGCTGGGCCTCCTCCTTGACCGGGGGTGGGGTGAGGGGGAGCCCGCGTCCGGCGGGCCGATCGGGCTGGGTCACCACCAGGACCAGGCCGAACCGCCGCGCCAGGACCCGCAGGGCCGGCACGGCGAACCGGCTGGTGCCGGCGAACGCGAGGCGTACCGTCACGTGGCGGAAGTCACCTGCTTCTTTTGTTTCTGGGCTTCGCGGAACGCGCGCAGGATGCGGCGACGCTCGGAGAGCGGGAGGTGATCCACGTACAGCACTCCGTTGAGGTGGTCCACCTCGTGCTGGAGGAGCCGGGCCTCCAGCTCGGCGAGGGTGAGCTCCACCGGCCGGCCTTCCTCGTCCATGGCGTGCACCACCACCTCTGCCGCCCGCGGCACCTCTGCCTCCACCCCAGGGATGGACAGGCACCCCTCGGAGTCCACCTCGATCTCGGCCGACCGCGCGACGATGGCCGGGTTCAAGAGCACCTGATCCTCGTCCCCAAGGCGGACCACGATCACCTGTACCGGGAACCCGATCTGGTTGGCCGCAAGTCCCAATGCCTCCAGCTCAGCGAACGCCCGGCGCAGCGAGGCCGCCGCCAGGCGCGCCTCGTCGCTTCCCGGCTGGACCGGCCGCGCCGGCCGCCGCAGGATCGGATCCGGATAAACCCGCACCATCCCTTGGTCCTCCTGGTGAAGGCGTTTATTATAGATGGATCCGATAATGTCGACAACGGAGGAGGACCTCGCCGCGCGGATCGCCCTCGTGCGCAAGGTGGTGGAGCTCGAGCGGCGGAAGGGGTGCGCCGATGCCGCCGTCCTTGGGGGCCTGGAGGGCTTCGTGAGCCGTCACCTCCCGGAAGGGGGCCATTCTGTGGCCGGCTACGCGGCCCTGGACCCGTCATCCCGTGAGGCGGCTCTCGCGCGCCTCGAGGAGGTGCTGGCCCGGCTGGAACAAGGGGAGCCGGCCGAGGAGGCCTGGCCGGGGGACATCGCCCATGCCCCAGGGGTGGGGACGAAGCGCCTGAGCCTCCTCAAGCGGCTCGGCATCCACACCATTGAGGACTTGCTGACCTTCTTCCCTCGCCGTCTCGAGGATCGCACCCGGCTCGTGCCCATCGCCGAGGTGAGCGACGGGGAGGCGGCGATGGTCCAGGGCGTGGTACGGGCGAAGTCGCGGGTCAAGGTGCGGCCGGGCCTGGAGCTCGTGAAGGTAGCGGTGGACGACGGGACCGGACTTCTATTTGCGATCTGGTTCAACCAGCCCTGGCTCTGGGACCAGATCGAGCAGGGCCAGGAATACGCGCTGTGGGGCCGGGTCCAGCTCCGGTACGGGGAACTCCAGATGGAAAACCCGGTTTGGGAGCGGGCAGGGGTCAACATTCAAACCGGCCGTTGGGTGCCCATCTACCCGACCACAGAGGGCCTGTCCCAGGCCATTCTCCAGGGGCTGATTCGGCGGGCGCTCGACCGGTTCGGCGTAAGCGTCCCGGAGGTGGTGCCAACGGAGGTGCGGCAGCGCTTGGGGCTCCTGCCGCGCCGGGAGGCGATGGTCAAGATCCACTTCCCGGACGGGCCCCAGGACTTCGAGCGGGCGCGGCAGGCGCTCGCGTTCGAGGAGCTGTTCCTGCTCGAGGTCGGGATCGTCCGGAGGCGGGTTCGAGACCGGCCCACTGGGCGGGCGCTCGTCCCGGACCGCGCATGGGTGGACCGGTTCCTGGCCGGCCTTCCGTTTCGGCTCACCCCGTCCCAGCAGCGGGCCCTCTCCGC
>JACIWI010000010.1 GCA_014361055.1 Candidatus Bipolaricaulota bacterium | reverse complement strand
AGGCTCTTTGCTCCCCGGAGGCGCCGGCACACGCGAAGGGGGCGGGAAACCGCGCGCCTCCGGCCCCGGTGCGGTTCCCCCGCCCCCAGGAGTTTTCTCGGGCAGGTCCAAACAACGCGGCCTCTTTTCTCTTCCTTGAACCACCTCCCGTCCTCAAAAGCAAAAGGGGAAACCGCATCGCACGGTTTCCCCGTCGAGAAAAATCATACTTCAGAATCAGCCGGGTGTCAACCAAAACCTCAGCTCAGCCTGACCGACGTGATCATCCGAGCGATGTGGTACCCGATGGGGAAGAGCGTCACCCCGAGGAGCGCCAGGCCCGGGAGCGCCAGGTACAGGGTCTGCACGAGGGGCCTCGCGCCCAGGCCCCGCTCGACCCGGTACTGCCGGATGCTCTCCATGGCGGCGCTCTCGCGGTCCAGGAACTCCGCAAGCCTCCCCGGGCCGACGACCGCCGCCCTCCGGAGGATCCTGCCCAAAGCCCTCCCTTCCGGGACGGCCAGCTCCTCCCCCAGCCTCTCCAGCGCCCGCTGGGGGCCCTGGCCCCACGTCTTGAGGCACCTCCTCAGGGGCCCCTCCGCCAGGTTCACGAGGTACAGCCCGGCCGAGAGGGCCTCGTAGAGCGAGTAGCCCGCGGAGGAGTACACGCTCACGACCTCGTAGAGCAGGAGGGCCTCGCCCGCGCGCCTCTCCTCCGCCACCCTGCCCGCGAGCCGCCGCAGGGCGGCCTTCCCCAGGCGGGCCAAAGCGACGCCGCCCAGGGCCGCCAGCGCGGCCCACAGGGGGTAGGCGCTCATCGCCGCGAAGCCGACGAGCCCGCCCAGCGCCTCGGGCCAATACCGCTTGAGGTCGGCATTCGCTGCCGGGCCCCGCCTCCGGGGACCCCACCTCCGGGGAGACATCTTTTCGGCCAGGAGCCCCAGGGCCTCTAAAGCCGCCAGGGCCGTGGAGAGAAAGACAACCGCCAGGAGAACCCTGTCCTGGTGGAACAAGAGCGCGCGCCAGAGCATCCCCCTACCTCCTTTTTGCCAGGTAGACCTGGCCGTTCCCGACGGCGGTGACCACCGACCGGGCCTCGGTCTCGCGGACCTTGAGGACGGCCACCGCGTCCCCAGCCGCTTTGGTCTGCCGCCTCTCCTCGGGCGTCCCGCCGGACTCCTTCTTCACGACCTCGAGTACGGTGGCGCCCTCGGCTACGAGCTCCGCCTCCCTCACCCCGGTCCCTTTCCCGGGGAGGCCCGGGCCCTCCCCCGGCACCCAGAAGACATCGACCCTGTCGCCGGGCTTCACCGTCATCCCCGCGGACCTCACCAGGTCCACCGGGACGCCCACCGCCCTCTCCCCGGGCGCCAGGGCGAGCTGAGCTTCGGAGACCTTCTGGGGGAGGATCTGCTCACCCCGGTAGATCGCGGCCGCCGCCAGCTTGCCGACGATTTCCCCGGGGTCCTGGAGGGACCCCTCCACCCTGCTGCCCACCGGTAGGCTCACCCGGTGGAGGTCTTCGGCCGTGATGACCGAATAGGGCGGGATGTCGTTTTTCGCCACCAGCACCTCCTCCCGCGGCACCCGCTCCTCGAGGTAAGCCTTGAGCTTGAGCGTCGCGCAGGCCGCCACCGCCAGCGCCACCACGACGACCAGCACGCGCCTCAGAGCCGGACTCCTCACCACCTCAGAATCCCCCCAACAGCGACTTAAGAAGGCTCTTCTTCTGCCGGTCGAACAGCGCGTCCCTGACCTCGGCCATGCCGCGCATGAAGGCGCTCTTTTCGCCCGGAAGCCCGCACCTCTCCAGGGTCCCGGCCAGGCTCCCGTCGTGCTCGAGCCTCACCGTCCTGATCCCCCTGAACGCTTCCCTCGCCTCGGCCGGGAGAGAGCACCTGTTGAGCACGAGGACGACGTCCTTCTGCCGCAGGCCCGCCAGCGCCGCGGCGAGCCGGACGAGCTCCGACCCCAGGCCGCCGGTGACGGCGACGACCGCGTTCGAGAGGCCGAGCGCCCTCTGCACGACGTCGCCGTCCCCGTTGGGCAGGTCCATCACCACGGCGTCGTAGTCCTCCCTGGCCCGGGCGATGACCGCCTCAACCTTGTCCCTTTCCCCGCGGGCGTTCCGGGGCGGCTGCAGGACGAAAAGATCCGGCTCCAGGCCGACCACGCAGTCGTCGAGGACGCCCGCGAACACCCCCATGTGGGGGTAATCGGGGAGGTTCAGGTAGTAGGAGAGGTCGCTCCCCCCCTCGCTGAAGGTGAAGTCGGCGAGGAGGGTCTTCACCTCCCTGCTCAAAGACAGGGCCAGCCCGATGGCCACCACCGTGGCCCCGACGCCGCCCTTGGCCCTGAGCACCGACACCACCCTCTGGCGGTAGGCGGTCTTGACCGAGCTCACGTGGATCACCGGTCCCTGAGCCGGAGAGTCTTCCCGCCTTATCTCCGCCTTCCCCTCCAGGATGTCCCTCACCGCCTCGGGCGTGAGCTTGAGCGCCTGGGCGATGGCCTCGTCCTCCAGGTACCTGGACATCTCGCGCACCTTGGACTGCAGGTCCATGTCTCTACCCCCCTAACGCGCCCGGGGGACGAGCTTCCCCCAGATCCCCCGGCCGCCCTTTCCCTTCTTTTCCCGCTCGTACCCGTAGCCGGCCATGCCGGCTATGCTCTCCGCCAGGCGGTGCCACTGGCTGTGGACGTCCCCCAGCCCGGCGACCTCGCCCCTGTACCCGCTCTTCACGTACGCTTCCCAGTCCTCGGGGATGACCGCCACCACCCGGGGGAGGGTCCTGACCTCCTTCTTGAAGCCCGCGCAGAACATCCTCTCCACCGTCCTGGGGTTGTGGAGCCTCGGGCTGT
>JACIWI010000001.1 GCA_014361055.1 Candidatus Bipolaricaulota bacterium | reverse complement strand
CGGGCGTGCAGAGCCGAGGTAAGCTCACGGAGGGCGTCGTTTCCCCCAAAGGCTGGGTCCACCTGGAAGTAGTCTTCGGTGTCGTACTTATGGTTGGTGGGGGCCTTGAAGATCGGGGTGAGGTACAGGGTGGTGATCCCAAGGTCCTGAAGGTAGCCGAGTTTTTCCAGGACGCCCGCAAGGTCCCCGCCGAAGAAGCTTTGGCGGTCGGGGATGGCCCCCCAGGGGCAAACGCCAGACGGATCATTCCCTGGGTCCCCGTTGCGGAACCGATCGGGGAAGATCTGATAGAAGACGGCGTCCCGCACCCACTCTGGTGGGTTCATCCCTTGACGGCTCCGCGGGTAAGCCCCGAGATGAGTTGGTTTTGCAGGAAGTAGAAGATGAGCACGATGGGGAGGGCCCCCACGATGGAGGCGGCCGCAAACATCCCCCAGCGAGTGGTGTACTGTCCCGTGATGAACAGACGCAGGCCCACGGCCAGAGTGTACCGCTGAACGCCGGTGAGCAGGACGCTCGCCAAAAGGTAGTCTGAGTACGTAGCGATGAACTGGAGGATGAACACCACGGCCAGGATGGGCCGGGCAAGAGGTAGGATAATCCTGGTGAAGGCCTGAAAGCGCGTAGCCCCATCGATCATGGCCGACTCCTCGAGCGACCGGGGGATGGTGTCAAAGTACCCCTTCATGAGCCAGGTGTTGAACCCGAGCGCTCCTCCCAAGTACACCAGGATCAGTCCGGTGTGGGTGTTAAGGCCGATGACGGGAAGAAAGCCCCCCAGCCGAAGCAGAAGGAGGTAGATGGCAACCATGGCCAGCATCTGAGGAAACATCTGCACGAGGAGGAGGGCCATGAGCCCGCTTCGGCGCCCTCGGAACCGAAACCGGGAGAAGGCGTAGGCCCCCAGCGCGGTCAGACCGACCACGAACAGGGCGGTGAGCCCGGAGACCTTGACGCTGTTTGCGATCCATATCGGGAATGGATGCTGAGGGCTGGTGAACAGCTCTTGGTAATGGCTCACCGTGGGGTTCCGGGGGACGAGCCGTTGGCCGACCAAGGTGTTGGTGGGGTTGAACGAAGCCGACAGGATCCACACAACGGGGAACAGGGCGAACACGATCGCGACCCAGAGGATGAGATGCCGAACGATGGTGCCCACCAGGGTCGGGCGCCTATACATTCTCGGACACCTCCTCCAAGGCCCGGGTGAACCGGAAGTTGATCCAGCTAATGGTGCCGATGATGAGAAAGATGAGGATGGACACAGCTGAGGCAAGGCCATACTGGTTCCCCCGTTGCCCCTCGAAGGCCAACCTGTAGGTATAGGAGATGAGGATATCCGTCGACCCGGCCGGGGTCTGAGCCCCAGGGATGGGCGGCCGGCCCTCCGTG